>CAZJAG010000038.1:0-19590 GCA_964543735.1 uncultured Porphyrobacter sp.
CCAAGCGTGTCCCCTATTTTAAGGCGGGCAAGGAAATCAGGCGCCGCCTGAACGACTAGCGCTTTTCCCAAAAGACCGCCTAGCCATTGTGCAGCTGCGCTGTTCTCCAGCGCGCCTGTTAACTTGCGTCTTTTCCAGACCAATGCATTGCTGGAGCTGGCCATCATGGCTAAGGCGCTGCGCGAGCGGGTGTGGCGGAATGGTAGACGCCGGGGACTTAAAATCCCCTGATCCTATAGATCGTGTGGGTTCGAGTCCCACCACCCGCACGCCGACCACCTGCACGCACCCCAGCTGCGCACTCTGCGCTTCTCCCAGCATCTTAAGAAATTCCGCGCAGCGATTTACCATTCGCTAACCAATTTCCTTCACTCCCGGATCAGACCTTTCCAATTCCGGGGGAAACCATGGAAAATACCGTAAGCAAATCAACGGGTGTCATTGATGTTGATGTTGTCATTATCGGTGCAGGCCCAGCAGGACTGACAGCAGGCTATTTGCTCACCAAGCAGGGCAAAAGCGTTGCGATCATTGAAAAAGACGAGACATATGTCGGCGGCATCAGCCGCACGGTCGAGCATGAGGGATACCGCTTTGACATTGGCGGGCATCGCTTCTTCTCAAAGTCGCAGCAAGTGGTTGATCTGTGGAACGAGATCCTGCCCGATGACTTTATCCAGCGCCCGCGGATGAGCCGCATTTATTACGAGGGCAAATTCTATTCCTATCCGCTGCGCGCGTTTGAAGCGCTCGGCAATCTGGGCATTTTGCGTTCAACCGCCTGCATGCTGTCCTATCTTCGCTACAAATTGTTCCCGATCAAGGATGTGAAGAGCTTTGAGGATTGGACAACCAACCAGTTCGGCCACAAGCTCTATTCGATCTTCTTCAAGACCTATACCGAGAAGGTATGGGGCATGCCATGCGATGAAATGAGCGCTGACTGGGCGGCTCAGCGCATCAAAGGCCTGTCGTTGTGGAATGCCGTGACAGACGGGCTCAAGCGTTCGCTTGGCCTCAATAAGAAACCTAATGACGGGCAGGAGGTGAAAACCCTGCTGGAGACTTTCCGTTATCCGCGCCTTGGCCCGGGTATGATGTGGGAAGCGGCGCGCGACAAGATTATCGCCAGCGGCAAGGGCCAGGTCCTGATGGGCCACGCACTCGGCCAATTGGCAAGCGATGGCCAAGGCGGCTGGTCGATGACTGCAGACGGGCCGGACGGACAAGTGCAGCTGCGCGCGAAAGACGCGATCAGCTCTGCGCCCATGCGCCAGCTGTCCCAGCGCATCCACCCGCTTCCTGCCACATCGCTGCAAGCGGGCAATCTGAAATATCGCGACTTCCTCACCGTGGCTTTGATGGTGAAATCGGAAGACCTCTTCCCCGACAATTGGATCTATATCCATGACGACCGCGTGCAGGTGGGCCGCGTTCAGAACTTCCGCAGCTGGTCACCGGAAATGATTCCGGATGATGACATGGCCTGTGTCGGTCTCGAATATTTCTGCTTTGAAGGCGATGGATTGTGGTCTTCCTCAGATGACGACTTGGTCGCACAAGCCACCAAGGAGATGGAAATTCTGGGGCTGTGCGATCCGGCGAAAGTCACAGGCGGCGTCGTTGTCCGTCAGGAAAAAGCCTATCCCGTCTATGACGATGATTACGAAGCCAATGTCGACGCGATGCGCCGCGAACTGGAAGCGAAATTCCCCTCGCTGCATCTGGTGGGCCGCAACGGAATGCACCGCTACAACAATCAGGATCACGCGATGATGACCGCGATGCTGACAGTTGAGAACATTCTGGCTGGCGAGCGGGTCTATGACACATGGTGTGTCAATGAGGATGCGGAATATCATGAGGCTGGCGATGAAGGCGCTGAGAAAGTGCTTGCTCCTACCGAAGCCGAAGTCTCAGAAACGTCTGAAACCGAGCACAAGCCTGTCACCCCCGATCAGGCAGCGGCGCTGAATTCCATGCGCCACGTGCCCGAGCGGCTGGTGCCCGATAAGGATCGCCGCGAGCAGCTCAAGAAGTCTGCATAATGGTGCGCGCCGGGCTTCGGCTTGGCGCTGTGCCCCTTTTTGGGAGCTAGCCAGATGAAAGATATCGCTCACAAACTCCGCGATATTCGCTTCATCCGATATATCGGAGCAAGCGTTGGCGCGCTGGCTGTCGATGTGGGGAGCTTCCTTGCTTTGCTCACCTTGGGAATGCTGGCTGCGCCTGCATCTGCAATTGGCTATTCGCTAGGAATTCTGGCGCATTGGCTGCTTTCAAGCCGCACTGTTTTCCAAGAGACTGTGGCTGATCGCGGGATGGAGCGGACCAAGCAAAAGGCACTGTTTGTGATCTCTGCTCTGGTCGGGCTTGGCCTGACAACTGCGATTGTTGGCGGCGCTGATCTGGCCGGGCTCGATCCGCGCATTGCCAAGCTGGCGGCGATCATTGTCAGCTTCATTGCGACGTGGCTGCTGCGTTCCAAAATTGTCTTTCGGGCAAGTGCGCAGAGCTAGGCAGGCAATGGAACAGAGGTTTCATACACGCGATTTTCTGAAGCGCACGGGTCTGGTCTGGCTGGCCATTGCTGTAGTGGTGGGAGCGATCAATACAATTGGCGTGATGGCCAAGCGCTTTCCCGATCCCGATGATATTATGCGGCTTGTCCAAGTGCGCGATTTGCTGGCCGGTCAAGGCTGGTTCGATATGCATCAATATCGCGTGAATGCGCTGGATGGCGGTGTGAATATGCACTGGTCGCGGCTGGTTGATATTCCGCTTGCGATAGTGATTGGCGCGCTCACCCCAGTTCTGGGCACTGCAATGGCAGAGAATGTCGCACTGGTGATTGTGCCGCTGATGACCATGGGCATTGCAATGCTGCTGGCCGCGCGGCTGGTTTGGAAAATGCTCGGCGATGATGCGATTGCCATGACATGCATTGTGATGGTGCTTTCCGTCCCCTTGCTGTTCCAGCTTGCCCCCATGCGGATCGATCATCACGGCTGGCAGATTGTTTGCGGGCTTGTGGCGGTCAATGCGATCATGTCGAGCAATGCCATGCGCGGCGGATTGACTGCAGGCCTAGCCATGGCTGTGTGGCTGTCCATTTCGATCGAAGGCTTACCGCTTGCTGCGGCTATATGTGCATTGCTGGCATGGCGTTGGTGGCGCGATAGCGATCAGCGGCAATGGCTGGCGTGGACAATGGCGGGGCTGGCAAGCGGATCGCTGCTGGCGTTTCTTGGCACAAAGGGATGGAGCGATCTGGCCGTCTATTGTGACATGATTGCGCCTGTGCATATTGCAATGTTCGGCTGGGGCGCAGCGACACTGACAGCATTGGCATGGTTTAATCCGCGCAGCGCCGAGGGCTTGCTTGCAGGCTTTGGATTGGCAGGCCTTGGGGCTATGGCCATTCTCCTTAGCCAAGCACCGCAATGCGCTGGCAACAGCTTTTCGCAGCTTGATCCGGTGCTAGTGGATTTTTGGTATCAGCGCGTGGGCGAAGGGCTGCCGATCTGGCGTCAACAGCCAAGCGACATTCTTCAGACTGCGGTTCTTCCGTTGCTTGGCATCTATGCGAGCATCAGGCTGGCAATGCGTAGCGAAGGCAATGCGCAGACATTCTGGCGCGAATATTCCTTTGTCCTGCTGACAGCCTTTGCCATTGCCATTCTGGTCACCCGTGCAGGGGCAATGGCTGCTGCGCTCGCCGCTGTGCCGCTGGGTTGGCAGCTGCGCCAATGGTTGCTGCATATTCGGACAATTGACAGCCCGTTCAAACGTGTGGGCGCTTTGCTGGCGATTGTTCTGGCATTGGCTCCGGCGCTTCCACTAACATTGCTCGGCCAATCAGCGCAGGCCAGCGCTGCACCTGAGGCAAAAGCCTTGAGCGCAAGTCAAACCAAGACTTCGGCTTGCAATATAGCGCAAAGCGCACAATTGATGGCGAAGCTGCCGATTGGCGAGATTTACGCCCCGCTTGATGTCTCGCCTCGCTTGCTTCTGGAAACCGAACATAGCGTGATTGCAACCGGCCATCACCGCGGCGAGCGCGGCATGGTTGAAGTGATCGAGATCGCGCTTGGATCGGTAGAGAATGCGCAGTTTGCTTTGGAAGCGCGCGGGACAAGCTATGTCGCGCTTTGCCCTGATCTCAACGAAGCGCAAATATATGCCTACACAAAGCCTAACGGGTTCATGGCGCAGCTGATTGCTGGCAATGCTCCTGAATGGCTCGAGCCGATTGCATTCGAAACGGAAAGCGGCCTGAAGGTGTGGCGGATTGTCGCAAACTAAGCGGGCTTGAAATCCCCCGCACGCTATTACGCGGGCCGAAAATCCATCGCTACGCCATTGATGCAATGCCTTTTGCCGGTTGGCTTGGGCCCGTCATTGAAGATATGCCCCAAATGCCCGCCGCAATCCGCGCAATGCACTTCGGTGCGGGGATAGCCGATTTTGTAATCCGTTGAGGTGGCAACCGCGCCCTTGTCAATCGGTGCGTAGAAGCTGGGCCAGCCCGTCTTGCTGTCATATTTGGTGCGCGAGGAATAGAGCCGGTTCCCGCAGCCTGCGCAGACATATGTACCCCTGCGCTTTTCCTTATTGAGCGGTGAGGTATAGGCGCGCTCGGTTCCCGCTTTGCGCAGGATGCGATATTCGCTGCGAGTGAGCTTTCTGCGCCATTGTGCATCGGTCAGATTGACGCGAAATGTCTTGCGCGCTTCAGCAGGCGTTGCGCCGCATCCGGCCAGCAATGGCAGAGTGGCAGTTGCGGCCAGTCCTGAAAGGATGTGGCGGCGAGAGGCGCAGGATTTGGGTGCGCTGTGTTTGAGCGCGCTGGGTTGGTGCGCGGTGTGTTGGGGCATGATCGCTCCTGTGGATTTCCGGTTCCTACTTAAAGGTTCGCAGCAATCGGCGAAAAGGTTTCACCCCAGCACGGCTTGCCGGTCAGAAAGTGGTGACTTCCGTTTCCAGCACCCTGAAGCCTTCGACGAAATTGGCGCGCACGCGCTCAACCTCGCCTGCGACATGCACACGCATCCGGCGGGCATGCATTTCTTCGAGCAAGATGCGCAATTGAAGCTCTGCCAAGCGCGCACCGACGCAGCGGTGAATGCCGTAACCAAAGGCCAAATGGCGGCGCGCATTGTCACGCGTAATGTCGAGCTTGCTGGCATCCTCGAACACAGTCTCGTCGCGATTGGCTGAATTGTACCACAGCACGACCTTATCGCCCGCCTTGATCTGCTGGCCGAAAACCTCGGTATCTTCAGTGCAGGTCCGGCGCATATGCTTCAAAGGTGTTTGATAACGAATGCATTCTTGCACGGCATTGGGGATGAGATCGGGCTGCTCCTCGAACAATTTGCGCTGATCGGGAAATTTGTCCATCGCATGGACGATCCCGCTCATCGTATTGCGCGTCGTGTCATTGCCGCCCACAATCAGAAGCACCAGATTGCCCATAAATTCCTGCGGGCTCATTTGGTTCATGGCTGGCGAGTGGATCATCATAGAGATGAGGTCAGCACCCGGCTCCTCATTCACTTTCTTCGCCCAAAGCTGTTGGAAATATTCCGCCATTTCCAGTTGGATATTGCGGCGGGTTTCTTCCATGCTTTTGCCGGCCAGCATCAGCTCAGTATCGCCTGACCAATCCGACCAGAATGTGAGCAGATCGCGGTCTTCCCAGGGAAAATCGAACAGCAGCGCAAGCATTCCGGTAGTGAGCGGGATTGATACCTTGTCCACCCAATTGAACGTCTCGCCCTTGGGCAGGCTGTCGAGGCATTCGCCCGTGCGCTGGCGGATCGAATCCTCCATCCGCTTCATCTCTTTGGGCGTAAAGGCGGGCGCGACTGTGCGGCGCTGGCCGGTATGCTTGGGACGGTCCATTGCAATGAACATCGGCAATTCGAAGCGCTCTTCGCCTTCTTCAAATTCCTCATCATCAATCCGTTCAAGGATAGTGATCCCGCCATGTTCCCAGCTGGAAGAGAACGCCTCTGGCAAAGCCTCGACATGCTGGATCGCCTTGTGGCCGACGATGCTCCAGTAAGGGCCGAACGGACTTTCGGGAATGTAATGCACCGGGCCATGTTCGCGCATATCGGCGAAGATCGGTTCCCAGCGGTTTTCGGCATAAATGTCCGAGCGGCTGGTATCCCATTTGTGCGGATGGTTGGGGCGCTCTTCGGGATGGGCTTCGAAATGCGCTTTTAGAGCCTCATGCGCTTTGGGTGAGCGCGTCCATTCGTGGCCCTTGGGCTTATCCTCGGCAAGCGTTGCCATGTCTCTCTCCTATCGGTGGCGACTCTTTTGCTAAGCCGCTCTTTCCCAACGCATCCTGAATGTATTTACACCAATGTCAATATCAGTTGCTTTGCAAAACGGAAGTTTACGAAGCCCGCGGTGAAGCGCGGTTGAGCAGCCGTTTCCAGATTGGCTGCTTGGGCGCTTTGCCTGCTCCGCCCGATTTCATCACGCGGCTGCGGAAGAGGCCCGCACCCAGTTTGATGAAAATCAGCACCCACACAGCTTGGTAAAGGAAGGCAGCCAGATGCGGCCAGAGAAGCTCGCTGGTGGCGGCGCGCGCTGTCATTGCAAAGGGCGAGGATAGCGGGAATGCAATGGTCGCCATCTCCACCCAAAACGATGCGCCGGTGAGCGAGAAACTGGCGAATATGAAAATGAAAAGCTGGATCATAGTGACCGGCATGGACAAGGTTTGCACTTCGCGCACTGTGCTTGCGAGCGCTCCAATGGCGAGGAAGATCGAGCCGATCAGCAAATATCCCATGGAGAAATTCACAACGAACAGCAGCGCAAACAATGGCCAGCCAACGCCGGGTTGCGGCAGGCTGGCAATCGTCTCGCGATAGCCGCCAATGTCTCCGCCCAGATAGAAGAAACCGGCAGCCAGAGAAAACCAGACTATTATTCCCACTAGTGATACGCCCAGCATGGCAAACAATTTGCCAAGGAAGACTGCATCCATGGGAAGCGCGGCTGCCAGAATTTCGATAATCTTATTGGCTTTTTCCTCGACCAGATTGGACAGCACCATGCCCGCCAGCATCATCATCAGCATGAACAGAACTGTCATGGAGATTTGCGCTGTGCGTTTGCGATCATCCTTGGTCTTGAGGCCGCTGGTCTTGATTTCCTGAGTTTCGAGATCGGGATAAGCAATCCGCCCGCCCGATTGTGTGAGCGCCAATTGCATTGCAACTACACCGCGCCATGCGCCAAGCCGGTCAGGCGTTGCTGTGAGCACAGGCTCTTTCAATGTGCCCGTCAGCACAGCGCCATAGCGCCCCTGCGTATCCGCCAGCACTTCATTGACATCCAGCGGCACGCCATTGGGATCAGGCTCAATTATACTGAGCGCGGGAACCCGCCATTCGCCCAATTCCCTTGCCAGCTTGTCCCGTGCCGTTTGCAATCGGAGCGTATCCTTCTCGCCCATTTGGACAGCGATTGTGGGGGCGACCTGGCGCTCTGCATTCATCGAACCAAGCCCGAAGCTGATCCCCATAATGATGGCAGGAAACAGCGGGCCAAGCAGGAAAAAGAAAAATGTGCGCGAGAACAAGATGGCTTGAAAATCGCGCCGCGCAACAACGAATGCGGCTTGCAGCATAGTAAGGCGGGAGGTCAGTTGCTCGCTCATTGATCATCTCCCGAGCTTGCACCTTCACCCATTTCCGCAGCAGCTGCCTCGCCTGCAATATGGACGAAGGCATCATGCAATCCTGCACGCTCGATCGAGAGCGAGAGAATGCCTGCCTCGCCTTCAATCAATTGGCGCAGCAAAGGTTCAACCCCGCCTTCGGGAAGCGAGAACATGAAGAAATCGCCTTCGCGCCGCGCATCATCGGGCAAGGCTTTCATCCATGCCCCTTCGCGAGCGCGGGTTTCCAAGCGGACTTGAGCGGGAATGCGGTCGCGCGCTTCCTCAACGCTGCCTGCATAAGGAACCTTGCCCCCTGCAATGATCGCGACCCCTTCGCACAATCGCTCTGCATGGTGAATGACATGGGTTGAGAAAATAACGGTCGTGCCATCATCGGCAAGCTGGCGGATCATTCGCTCAAGCTTGCCCTGATTGATTGCATCAAGGCCTGAAAACGGCTCGTCCAGCACAACCAGCTTGGGGCGGTGAATGAGTGTGCCGAGCAATTGCACCGTTTGCGCCATGCCTTTCGACAGCTGGCGGATTTGCCGGTCAGCTGCATGAGCAAGGCCGTGCCCTTCTAAGAGTTCCAGCCCGCGCTTGCGCCCTTCGTCAAGCGATAGCCCGCGCAATGCGCCCATAAAGGCAATCGCTTCAATCGCTTTCATGCTCGGATACAGCCCGCGCTCTTCAGGCAGATAGCCAATCAGACGGGCAATATCATGCGGCTGGTCATAGCCAAAGACGCGGCGCACGCCTTCATCAGGATCAATAATGCCTAGCAGCATCCGCAAGGTCGTGGTCTTGCCTGCTCCATTGGGGCCAAGCACGCCGTAAATCGCGCCTTGCGGCACGCTCAAATCGACATTGTGAACTGC
The DNA here is from genome assembly GCA_964543735.1 of uncultured Porphyrobacter sp. Taxonomy (GTDB): domain Bacteria; phylum Pseudomonadota; class Alphaproteobacteria; order Sphingomonadales; family Sphingomonadaceae; genus Erythrobacter. Next base: position 8,566 of record CAZJAG010000038.1, read on the forward strand.
GATTGTGTCATCAAACCGCTTCACCAGCCCGCGCGCTTCAATCGCCAAAGGGCGCGTTTGCCCATCGCTTTCGAGTTTGCTCGCTGCCACCTGATCGCTTACCGCCATATCCATGAAACGCGGAAGTTAACCGCGATGACTAAACAGGAGCAACCCCAAGCTTGGTTAATTCTACGGTTAGGCTGGGCGAATTGCGCGCGGGCTTGGAAGAGCAAGCGCGCCTGCACGGCTTTGCCAGCATTGGATTTGCTGCGCCTGATGACAATGCGCAGCGCTCCGAGCGGTTGGAGGAATGGCTGGGCGAGGGGTACCATGGCACTATGGAGTGGATGGAGACGCACAAGGATGTGCGCTCTTCCCCGAATGCAATGTGGCCCGAGGCGCGCAGCGTCATTGCCTTGGGGATGAGCTATGCGCCAGCACATGATCCGCTCGCGCTGGAAGGGGATGCGCAGCACGCCCGCATCTCTGTCTATGCGCAGGGCAAGGATTATCACAATACAATCAAGAAACGGCTCAAAGCGCTTGCTCGCTGGCTGACCGCGCAAGAGCCGGATTACCCCTTAAAAGTCTTTGTCGACACGGCCCCTGTAATGGAAAAGCCATTGGGAGAAGCAGCCGGGCTGGGCTGGCAAGGCAAGCACACCAATCTGGTCAGCCAATCCCATGGGAACTGGCTGTTTCTGGGCGCGATTTACTCGACCCTTCCCTTTGCGCCTGACGCACCACATTCAGATCGCTGCGGTTCGTGCAATGCATGTCAGACAGCTTGCCCGACTGATGCTTTCCCCGCGCCCTACAAGCTCGATGCGCGGCGCTGTATCTCCTATCTCACAATCGAGCACAAAGGGCCGATCCCGCGTGAATTTCGCGAGGCAATAGGCAACCGGATTTACGGCTGCGATGATTGTTTGGCCGTGTGTCCGTGGAATAAATTTGCCTCTGCTGCGCAAAGCCATAAGGATTTTATGGCGCGCGCGGAACTGGTGGCTCCGCGCTTGGAGGAATTGCTGGAGCTGGATGATAGAGGTTTCAGAGCGCTCTTTTCAGGTTCGCCTATCAAGCGCATCGGGCGCGACCGGTTTGTCAGGAATTGCCTGATCGCAGCGGGCAATAGCGGCAATCCAAAGCTGTTGCCGCTGGCTCAGGCGCTATGCGCTGATCCTGATCCGATAGTGGCAGAAGCGGCGGAATGGGCGAGCGAAAGGCTCAAACAAGCGTCTTGAGCGCGATTTCCGGATCAGCCAGAACATCGGGATCAATCGCTTCGGGTTGGCTCTTTAATAGCTTGCTCCCGCCGACATAATCCTTCGCATTGTTCACGCAATCAAAGGCAATCGGGCGCCCCTCTTTCAAATAGCACACAGTGAATTTGCGAGTGGACGGATCGCCGCGCAGAACCGTTTGGTCATAGTCCAGACTAAGCCCAGCGGTCTGCAATTTGAGATCATACTGGTTTGACCAGAACCACGGCAGCGCATTGTAAGGCTCTTTCTCGCCCATAATCGCGCGCGCGACTGTATTGGCCATGTCATTGGCGTTCTGGACGGACTCAAGCCGGATGACGGCTTGGTCAGCGTAAGGGTTGGCATGTGCTGCGCAGTCCCCAATCGCATAGATGTCATCCAAAGTCGTGCGGCAATAGACATCGACATCGACGCCGTTTGATCCGGCGGCTCCTGCGGCAATCAGAGGCGATACGGCTGGCACAATGCCAATGCCCGCAATCACCATGTCGCAACCAATCTCCTCGCCATTTTCAAGGCGCACACCGGTCACTTTGCCATCATCGCCAATGATCGCGTCCAATGTGGCTTCGAGCCGCAGGTCTACGCCGTGATTGCGATGTTCATCCTGATAAAATGTGCTCAGCTCTTCACCTGCGACCCGCGCCAGCACGCGCGGCAAGGCTTCCAGAACCGTCACTTCGCATTCGAGTTTGCGCAGGACAGCGGCTGCTTCCAACCCGATGTAACCGCCGCCCACAATCACAGCGCGCTTTGCGCCTGCGTTCAGCTGCTCCATAATGCCATCGACATCACGCCGAGTGCGCACAGCGTGAACGCCTTTCATGCTGGCACCGGGGCAAGACAATCGCCGCGGTTCCCCGCCGCCAGCCCAGATCAGTTTGCGATAGCCAAGCCGCGTATCATCCGCGAGCACGACCTGATGGGCCATCCAGTCCACTTCAACGACGCCATTGCCAAGGCGCACTTCGACATTCTTGTCAGCCCAGAATTTCTCTGGCCGGATCATAATCCGCTCAAACGGCTTGTCTCCGGCGAGATATTCTTTCGAAAGCGGTGGGCGCTCATAGGGCGGGTGGACATCGCGGCCCAGCATCACAATGCTGTCCTCATGTCCTTGCTGGCGTAGGGCGATCGCGACTTGCGCAGCCGCGTGACCTGTCCCCACAATCACGATATCTGCCGAATGCATGGCAATTGCGTTGTCAGAAAATACGCTCACGTCAAGCGCATAATCGGCCAGCTGTTGCGCTTAACGCTCGAGCAGATTGCGCGCCTGGCTGGCAATTTGAGCCAGCATTGAAGGGGCAATCACGGGCTGTGCCTTCGCCCGTTCTACCATTGCGCGGAATTGTTCAATCGCCAGCGCATTCTCGTCCGCCCATTTGCCAATCGCAGCAGACGGATCGGATTTGCGCGCCTTTGCGCGCAGCAAACGGCGCAGAAATTCCAGCCGCATATGCTGGAAATCGCGCGCAAGCCCTGCGACCAACAATCGCTCCCAAACGTCAGAAGGCTCCATCAAAGCCGCAGTGCCTTGCGCCCAGTCGAGCCCCATCCGCATTCCCAGATCGCTAAACGCGCCGGTTAGCGCGAGTGGAGCAATCCCTGAATCGCGCGCCAATTGCGCAAGGCCGACAGAGCCGTCAGTGTCGAACAGTCCAATTACCGCCTTGGCGGCATTTGAAGGCGCGCCCGCAGCTGTCATTTCAGCAAGCAGGTTTTCGGATTGATGCAGCGCTTGCCCGGCAAGCAAATCGCCTGTTGCTTCGCGCAATTCGGCAATTGCGGGAGCAAGTTCGGCAATGACATCGCTGGGCATACGCTTGCCTGCACCCACTCGCAGCAAATCTGCCATTTGTCCGCGCAAGGCAATTGTGACCATTTCAAACAGCATGATCCGCGCTGCTTCTGGCATATCCGCGCTATCGAGCATTCGCCAGATTGCGCCAACATCATAAAGCCCGTCTGCAGCAACAAAGGCGCTGGCAACGAAATCGAGCGGGACGCTTTCTTCCTCGGCCAGTTCAAATGGCGCAAGCATTCCCATCCGGTTGACAATCCGGTTCGCCAGCTCTGTTGCAATCATTTCCCCGCGCAATTGGTGGCTTTCAATCGCGCTCTTGAATGTGCTTTGCATAGCCTCGGGGAAAGAGGTGATGAGCGCGCGCTCCATTGCCGGATCTTTGGCCAGATTGCTCGCTTCAATGGCATCTTGCATTATCAGCTTTGCAGAAGACAGCAGCACAGCCAGCTCTGGCCGCATCAAGCCAAGACCATCGAGTGCACGCCGGCTGAGCGTTTCATTATCCGCCAGCCCTTCGGTTGCGCGGTCGAGCCCGCCAGTGGCTTCCAGAGTTTCAATCAGCCGGATGTAAGACGCGGCAGCATCTTTCGCATCGCTTTCGGCAATGGAAAGCGCGAGCGCTTGCAAGCGATTGTCTTCGAGAACAATCGCTGCGACTTCATCGGTCATATCCTCAAGCAGAGCATTGCGCCGCTTTTCCGATAACTTGCCCGATTGCCGGGCAGACTGAAGCGCGATTTTGATATTCACTTCATTGTCGGAGCAATCAACGCCTGCTGAATTGTCGATAAAATCTGTGTTGATGCGCCCGCCATTGGCAGCAAATTCAATCCGGCCAGCCTGCGTAATGCCAAGGTTTGCGCCTTCACCAATCGCTTTGGCACGCAGATCGCTGGCATTGACGCGAAGCCCGTCATTGCCCGGATCGCCGACTTGAATGTTATTTTCAGGCGAGGCTTTGATATAAGTGCCAATCCCGCCGAACCAAATCAGATCAATCGGCGCTTTGAGGATCGCGCTGATCAGAGTTTCCGGTTCCCACTCGGCCTGATCGACCCCCAATGCCTTTTGCGCAGGCTTTGAGAGTTTGATCACTTTGGCACTGCGCGGGAATATGCCGCCCCCTTTGGAAATCAGCGCTTTGGAATAGTCCTCCCAGCTTGATCGCGGCAGATCGAACAGGCGTTTGCGCTCTTTCCAGCTGCTGGCCGGATCGGGATCGGGATCGATAAAGATGTGGCGATGATCAAAAGCGGCGACCAGCTGAACCGCTTTCGACAAGAGCATTCCATTGCCGAACACATCGCCTGACATATCGCCGCATCCAGCCACGCGAATAGTGTCGGATTGAACATCCACGCCCAATTCGAGGAAATGGCGCTGAACGCTGACCCATGCGCCGCGCGCGGTAATGCCCATCGCCTTGTGATCATAGCCGTTTGAGCCGCCGCTAGCGAAAGCATCGCCCAGCCAAAAACCTGCTTTTTCTGCAATGCCATTGGCCACATCGGAAAAGCGCGCAGTCCCTTTATCAGCGGCGACAACGAAATAGGGGTCGGCTCCGTCATGGACGACGACTTGCTCTGGATGCACCGTTTTCCCGCCGACAATATTGTCTGTGATCGACAATAAAGTGCGAATGAAAATCTCGTAGCTTGCTTGCCCTTCTGCGGCCCATGCATCGCGGTCTTGCGAAGGGTCTGGCAGCATCTTGGGATAGAATCCGCCTTTCGCGCCTGCTGGCACAATCACCGCATTCTTCACCTTTTGCGCTTTCATCAGGCCGAGAATTTCGGTGCGGAAATCATCGCGCCTGTCCGACCAGCGAAGGCCGCCGCGCGCAATTGGCCCTGAACGCAAATGAATGCCTTCAACGCGGCGCGAATAGACGAAAATCTCGCGCCATGGCAGCGGCTTGGGAAGGCCGGGCACTTTGGCCGAATCGATCTTGAAAGCGCGCGCTTCTTCAGCAGCAGGGGCAAAGGCATTGGTGCGCAAAATCGCTTCAATCACCGCGTGATAGAGCCGCAGCAAGCGGTCATCATTAATCGCGCTGACCCGGGCGAGGCCGGACTTGATATCGCTGCGGGCCTTGTTTGCCGCTGCATCGCGTCCGCCTTTGAAAGCGGGGTCATGCAAGGCTTTGAACAGGGCAATCATCGCCCGCGTTACATCTGGCGCGGCTTCCAGAGCATCGACCACTGTGTAGATGGTGAAGCCCATGCCGGTCTGGCGCAAATAGCGATAGAATGCGCGCAGCCAGTCTGCCTGCGCTGCGCTCAGCCCGGCACTGATAACCAGCCGGTTGAACGGGCCGTTTTCGGCATTGCCCGACAGCACTTCGGCAATAGCGTTTTCAATCGCTGCCGAGCGTTCCAGCACATCACCCGCGACAGCTTCGCTGGCCACTTTCAAGCTGAAATCGTGAATTTCGCCCAGCGAGCCTTCTTCAAGCCGCCCGTCATTAAGAGCTGTGGCTATTTCGGTTTGCACACGGAAGCCGAAATTTTCCAGCGCAGGCACAGCGTCCGACAAGTCCAGCACGCCATCAAGCTGGCAGACTTTCAAACGCAATTCGTCAGCCTCTTCATGGGCTGCGCGGAACAATCGCGCATCAAGCTTGCGAGTGCTGGACGCGGCGGCAATGCGCATCCGGCGAATGTCGAGCGCTGCTTCATTGGCGCCATAGCGGTTGCGATAGGACGCGGGAAAGGCACTGGCAAAGCGCGCTGTGAGAGCCGCGGCGCGCGACCCATCCTCGCTATCGCCTAGAGCGCGCTCAACCGCTTCATCCCAGCCGCGCAGCAAATCGCGCAAATGGTCATCCAGCATTGAATTGTCGGGAATGGCGCCTGCTTGGCGAATGTCGAAGACAAAGCGAAGCATAGCGAGATTGCCGCCCTCGACTTCCAAGCTCCAGTCCAGCAATTGCGCGCCCGTTTGTGCGGCCAGCATATCCTGAATGGCGCGGCGCGTATCAGTCGACAGCATGTCGCGCGGCAGCCAGACGAATGCGAACAAGTGACGCGCTAGCGGGGCTTGAGCAATTGCAAGGCGCGGGCGCGGGCGATCAACCAGAGCCATCATTGTAGTGGCGATCTTGGCGACATCATCGCGCGCCAGCCCGATTAACAGGTCATGCGGAACAGAGGTCAGCGCATGCACCAAAGCTTTGCCTGCATGGCCGCTTTTGTCGAAACCGTACCGGGCCGAGAATTCCTGCAAATGTTCGCGCAGAAGCGGAACTTTGCTGGGCGGGCTCGCCAATGCAGCGCTCGTCCAAACGCCTGCATGGATTGACAGGGCTGTTACTCGCTTGCCGGTACGGCGCGGCGTGATGAACAGATCGAGCGGGACGCGGCGATGGACATGCGCAATCGTGTTCGCTTTCACAATCAGCAAATCGCGCGAGGGATCATCGGCGAACCAGCGAAACGCGCGCTTAAGCGATTCGTCGGACAAAAGTGCGCGCGAGCTCTTGCGGCAAATGCCCAGCAGATCGGAAGCGCGGCCATCCTTGCGGCGCTGCTGATAGCCAAGCTGGGTGAGCATCCCCAGATTGAACCAGCTGAGCAATGCAGCGTTTTCTGGATTGGCGAGAGCTTCTGCATCATCGGCCATGGCTGATTGCAATCTGGGCCAGTCAGTCACAGCGGCGCGCACATCACCCAATGTGACGCGCAATTGCCGTTCAAGCGTGCGGCGCTGGCGGGCATCGACGCGGTCGGTTTCGATGTAAATCATCGATTCGCGCTCGATACTCACTTCGCTCTTGCGGGTTTTGCCCAATATCGTTGTCAGCTTGCCATTGGCAGAGCGCTCCAGCGGAACAACCGGATGCACCAACATATCAATCGCGAGGCCTTGCGCAGCGATTGTCGCTGCAATTGAATCGACCAGAAACGGCATGTCATCATTGATGATGGCGATGCGAGTGACGCGCTTGCTCTCACCCGTGCTCTCAAGCGTCAGTACCGATTTCTCGGGCTCTCGCACTTGCGCTGCATCGAGCAGAAAGCCGGCCGCTTGTTCAAGCTGCGCTTTCGCAATGGCAGTGTCGCTGGGCAGTAAAGAACTGCGCATATGGCGCGCCAATGCTGTGAGTTGAGAGTGCTTTGCCGACACTTTGCCCGCCATCATCCTGCTCCCGCCGCGTGAAACATTATTATCTAAACGCGAAGTTTTAATTCGCCATAAAGCCTTTCGGCTCAAGCTTCAATTGCAGGTTTGTCCGAGATGGAGGAACCGGCGGGAACGCGATTAAAGTCGTCCATCACTTGCGCGGTCAATTCGAGCGAGCGCAATCGCTCGTCCGGATCATAGGTTGAACCGCAGGCAATGATCTCGTCAGCATTTGTGCGTTCGATAAAGGCGGCGATTTGCACCTTCACATTGGCCGCATTGCCAACGGCGGCTGCCTGACCCAAATGGTCAAGCATCGCGCGCGAGGGTGCAGGCAATGTGCCAGAATAATTTGCAATCGGCGGCGGCAATTTCCCCGGCTCCCCGCTGCGTAAGCGGACAAAGCTTTGCTGCTGGCTGGATGCCATCAATTGCGCGGCGTCATCACTATCGGCTGCGAAGATATTCATTGCGACCATCACATGCGGCTTTTCGCATTGCTCGGACGGTTCGAAATCGCGGCGATATAGCTCCAGCGCTGCATCCAGATGATCAGGAGCGAAATGCGCTGCAAAGGCATAGGGCATTCCCAGTTTTGCAGCCAGTTGCGCTCCGAACAGAGATGATCCCAGCATCCAGAATTCGATAGTCGCGCCAAGTCCCGGTGTGGCTTTCAAGGGGAGTGCAGGCTCGCCCGTTATGAGCGCGCGCAGCTCCAGCACATCTTGCGGAAAATGCTCAGCGGCCTGATGCAAATTCTTGCGAAAGGCTTGTTGGATGCGCCCGTCAGCCCCCGGCGCACGGCCCAATCCCAGATCAATGCGCGGGCCGAACAAAGCTTCGAGCGTTCCAAACTGCTCGGCAATTACAAATGGATTGTGATTGGGCAGCATAATCCCGCCCGAGCCGATACGGATTGTGCTGGTCGCATTGCCGATATGCGCGAGCACAACCGATGCCGCGCCGCCTGCAATCCCTTCCATTGCGTGATGTTCAGCCACCCAAAATCGCTTGTAGCCATTGGCTTCAGCGCAGCGGGCAAGATCGGTGGCTGCTTCATAAGCTTCGGGCAAAGTCCCGCCTTCGCGCACAGGCACAAGATCAAGGACAGAAAGCTTTGTCATTTGTGGTTCGTCATTGCGTTGGTTGAGGCTCCAATTGCGCCAGATATCCGCGTGCGGTTTCCGCCTGCGGGCTATCGGGTGCGACTTTCAACACGGAATTCCAGCTGATCTTCGCAGCTTCCTCGCGCCCGTCAAGCACAGCGATCAATCCTGCTTCCAGACCCACTGCCGGATCAAGCGGAACAATCGCGTATGCATCCTCGATCTGCTTTTGTGCTTCATCGAGCCGCTCCATCCGCCGCAGCAACGTGGCTAGCAAAAGCGCAGATTCGGCATCGCTTGGCTTCAATTGTCGCGCTTGCTTGAGCGAGACTTCGGCGTCTTGCAGGCGGCCCAATGCAACCAATGCGCGCGCTTCATCCTTGGCGATAATCGCCATCAGATCATCCGCCGATTGCCCTGTCGATTGTGCTTGCGAGGCATCAAACCGGGCCTGCGTCAGATAGGCGAGGGCGGCATTGGGATCATTGTTAGCTGTCGCTGCATTGGCTGCCATTGCGCCCAGCCTTGCGCGAAGCCGCGCGTCCTTGGCGGGCACTTCATCACGCGCGCTGGCAAAGGCGGATTGCGCTTCAGTCCAGCGGCCCAGCCCTGTTGAGGCCAGCCCCAGACAATGATTAGCCAACACGCGCTTGTCGCCGCTGGTTTGCGATACGCGCACTTGGGCTTGCACATGCGCGCGGGCGGGATCGGTCTCGACCAGCTCCAGACAATTCTTGAGCCACGAATTGGCAATCGAAGGGGGCACCGGCTCGAATGCGCCGATGACATCGCGTTCACGCGGAGGGCGGTCTTGCACATCAGCCGAATAGTCAGGCGTCGCGCCTGCGGCCGGATTGGGCCCGACTTGCATAAGCAGAGCGAGGGAAGCGGCGAGCGACATGGCGAGCGGCATGAATAGTGATCCTTCAGGCAGTTTGCTCCGCCAGCGCGCGCGTGATTTGCAGCAATTGTGCAATATCACTGCCGCGCGACAAGCGGTGATCGCCATCCTTGACCAATGTCACCTTTACCGCATCAGAACGAAGCGCAGAGGCCAGTTTCATACTGACATCCCACGGCACATCTGCATCGCATTGCCCGTGGAGCAAATGGACAGGGCAATCGATCGCAATTTCTTGCTCCAGCCGCATATGCTGCTCAGCATCGGCATAAAAGCCTGCGTAAGTCGGCGTGGGTTCCGGCCCATAGGGATTGTCTTCATAGACCGTCCCTCCGTCTGCCATGACCCGCTTTTGATCATCGCTATAGCCCCATTGGGTGAAATCCGGCGCAGCGGCGATCCCGATCATTCCCGCCAGCAATTCGCCCAGCTTTTGTGCCACCAGCAGCATCAGCCAGCCGCCCATGGATGATCCGATTACAATGACAGGCGTGTCCGTCACCGCTCCAATCACGGCCAGCACTTCATCGCGCCACGCGCTCAAAGTGCCATCGGCAAATTCGCCTGTGCTTTGCCCGCAGCCCGAATAATCAAGCAGCAAGCAGGCTTGCCCGCTTTCCTTCGCGTCCTCGAAGACGGCTGTCGCCTTGCCGCCAGCCATGTCGGACATATAACCGGGCAGAAAGACAAGGCATGGCCCGCTGCCATCCGCATAGCGAAAGGCGATCCGGCGGCCATCGGGCATGGTGTGAAACTGAATGTCGCTCATCGCCATCAGAGCATGCGGCAAAACTGTTGCGATTGGCAAGACTGGGCTTGTCGCTAGGGGTGTGTTGACTCTATGGACTGCGGCCATGAGCGAACTTCTCAAAATCAGCCTTCCCGATGGCACTGTGCGCGAAATGGAAGCAGGTGCGACGCCTTATGATGTTGCGGCCAGCATTGGTCCGGGGCTTGCCAAAGCGGCTCTGGCTGCGCGCGTAGATGGTGAGGTTCGCGATCTCAATCGCCCGTTTGATGGCGATGCGGAGCTGGCGCTGATCACGTCGAAGGACGAGGCGGACGCGCTTGAGCTGGTGCGTCATGATTATGCCCATGTGCTGGCCGAAGCCGTGCAAGCCTTGTGGCCCGGCACGCAAATTACGTTTGGCCCCGCGACTGATGACGGGTTCTATTATGACGTGATGGCACCTGCCAGCCGCGATCCCTTCTCCTCTGAAGATTTGCCCGCGATCGAAGAAAAAATGCGCGAGATTATCAAGGCGGATAAACCGCTCGTGCGCGAAGTGTGGAGCCGCGCTGACTTAATCGCCAAGTGGGAAGCCGAGGGCGAGGCGTTTAAGGCGGAATGGGCTAAGGAGCTTCCCGAAAATGAGGAGCTGACCGTCTATTGGTCGGGCGAGCCGCGCTCGGACGGCGCATGGCTCGATATGTGCCGCGGGCCGCATTTGGCTTCAACTGGCAAGCTTGATCCGCAAGCTTTCAAGCTGATGCGGGTGGCAGGCGCTTACTGGCGCGGTGATCAACGCAATGCGCAGCTAACGCGGATTTACGGTACGGGTTGGCTCAACAAGAAACAACTGAAGCAGCATCTTCACAATCTCGAAGAAGCGGCCAAGCGCGATCACCGCAAGCTGGGGCGCGAGATGGACTTGTTCCACTTGCAGGAAGAGGCGCATGGCAGCGTTTTCTGGCATCCCCAAGGCTACAAAATCTGGCGCGGGCTTGAGGCCTATATGCGCCGCAAGATGGATGGCGGCGGCTATCAGGAAATCAAGACGCCGCAGGTGATGGATGTGCGCCAGTGGGAGCAATCGGGCCATTGGGGCAAATATGCTGAGA
>CAZJAG010000039.1:0-15539 GCA_964543735.1 uncultured Porphyrobacter sp.
TTTGGGGGATCAGTTCTCGGCGCGGCCCGTGCGCAATTGCGGCGTGTGGTCAAGCCCGCCATCGCGCTCGATTTGCTCGCGATAGACGTCGCGCTTCTCGTGGATCGAGGCGATCACCGGCCCCATCGGCACGCCGATATCGACCAGTACAGCTTCGGACAATTGCAGCGAGCTTTCGAGCGTTTCGGGCACGGCATGGCTGGCCCCGGCGCGGTAAAGCTCGACCGCGTGATCGCTATCGCGGGCGCGGGCAACGATCAGCAAATCGGGGTAATCCTTGCGCAATTTGCTGGTGAGGCGCTGGGCCAGCACCGGCTCGTCCATCGTGAGCACGACGGCAGGTGCTCTCTCGATCCCCAGCCGCGACAACGCCTCGCCGCGCGCCGCATCACCAAAGATTGCGCGATAGCCTGATCGCACCGCTTGCTCGATCATATCGGGATCGGAATCGAGCACCACATAGGGCTTGTCATGCGCCTTGAGCATATCGGCCACCATCCGTCCCACACGGCCAACACCGATGATGATCGTGCGCGCTTCATCGGCATCATCTTCGGGGAGTTCGGGGACAGGCTCGATCCGGCGTCCAGCAGCGCGGCCAACGCGGGCCAGCACCGGCGTGATGGTGAGGCCAATGGCCGTCACCACTTGCCAGAATTGCGCTGTCTCGGTTGAAATAAGCGCAGCTGAAGTGGCAGCGGCGAGCACGATCAGCGTGGTCTCGCTGGGGCTGGCCATCAAGATGCCGGTCTCTGCCGCAGTGCTGCGCCGCGCGCCCATCAGCCGCAGGAGAATGCCAGTGACGGTTGCTTTGAAAGTGAGGACAAGCACAACGGCGAGCGCGAACCAATACCACCCGGCAGCGATCTCGACCAGATTGATGCTCATGCCGACAGTGATCAGGAAGACGCCGAGCGCAAGGCCCTTGAACGGCTCCATGATCTGTTCGATTTCGCTGTGATATTCGGTCTCCGCAATCAGTAGGCCTGCGATCAGCGCGCCGACAATGGGCGAAAGGCCCGTGGCAGCGGTCGCAAGGCTGGCGCCGATCACGACCAGCAAAGTGGCCGCGAGAAACAGCTCGGGGCTTTTGGTGCGCGCAGCTTGGGCAAAGAGGCGGGGCAGGGCGATCCGTCCGAAGACGAGCAGGGCAGCGACGACTATTCCGCCATAAAGCAGAGTGTCGACCAGGCCGTCCCAACCGTCATTTGCGGCATGCGGAGCCAGCGCGCCGAGGATGAAGACAATCGGCACGATCATGATGTCTTCGAACAATAGCATCGAAAGCGCTGCTCGGCCGACCGGCGTTTTCGTGCCCGAAATGGGCAGCACGATGGCGGTGCTGGAAAAGGCGAGGGCAAAGCCCAATGCCAGCGCGCCGGTTGTCGGCTGCCCCATCATCGAAAGCGCCAGCGCAAGGCAGCTTCCGATGATCAGCAGCTCGAGCGCGCCGAGCCCGAAGACCAGCCTGCGCATTTGCCACAAGCGGTTGAAGGACAGCTCCAGTCCGATGGTGAAGAGCAGCAGGATAATCCCGAAATCGGCAAAGGGGCCAAGTCCATCGGGATCGGAGATAGTGACATGGCGCAGCCAGCGCACTTCATCGGTTAACTGGCCTAGCCCGAACGGCCCGACCAGAATGCCTATAAGGATAAATCCGATGACGGGCGTGATGCGGAAGCGGGTGAAAACCGGAATGACAATGCCTGCCGCGCCGAGAATCACCAGCGCATCGCTCATCATCGGAGACATGGAAAGCTCGCCCGCCATGAGTTAGCGATAATCGCAGCGCGTGCGGCTGTCACCTCATCACATCATCTCGGCTGCGAAAAAGACGTGCGCAGGATTGGTGGGGCGTTCCAACAGGGCAACAAAAAAGGGAGGCCGAAGCCTCCCTCAAATGGTGCAAATTAGCCCTGAGCAAGCGCAGATTAGTGCGATTTAGGGCCAAATTGGCTCAATTTAGCGCGAAATAGAGTCAAAAAAGCGCGAAAAAATGCACTCTTTGCCCCCAAAAGCCCCGCCAATCAGCTCCAATTCGTCATTTCTTTCTCAAGATTGGAGACAATCGCTTCAAAGAATTGCTCGGTCGTCAGCCAGTTTTGTTGCGGGCCGATCAGCAATGCGAGGTCCTTCGTCATCGAACCGTTCTCCACCGTTTCGATGCAGACCCGCTCAAGCGTCTCAGCGAATTTCACGACATCGGGCGTATCGTCAAATTTGCCGCGATACATCAGACCGCGCGTCCATGCGAAGATCGAGGCAATCGGATTGGTCGACGTAGCCTTGCCTTCTTGATGCTGGCGATAATGGCGGGTGACCGTGCCGTGCGCGGCTTCGGCTTCGACAGTATCGCCATCGGGCGTCATCAAAACTGACGTCATGAGGCCGAGCGAACCGAAGCCCTGCGCAACCGTGTCGGACTGCACATCGCCGTCATAGTTCTTACAAGCCCATACGAACTTGCCGTTCCACTTGAGCGCGGCTGCGACCATATCGTCGATCAGGCGGTGCTCGTAAGTGATGCCAGCTTCTTCAAATTTGTCAGCAAATTCAGCGTCGAATACCTCCTGAAAGAGGTCTTTGAAGCGGCCATCATACTTCTTCATGATGGTGTTCTTGGTCGAAAGGTAGACGGGCCAGCCACGGTCAAGGCCGTAATTCATCGAGGCGCGGGCAAAATCGCGGATGGAATCGTCAAGATTGTACATCGCCATCGCAACGCCGCTCGACTGGAATTCGAACACGTCGAGGTCAATATTCTTGCCATCAGCGCCCTCGAAGACAAGGCGAAGCTTACCCGCGCCCGGGATCAGCGTATCGGTTGCGCGATATTGGTCGCCAAAGGCATGGCGACCCACCACAATCGGGTCAGTCCAGCCCGGCACAAGCCGCGGCACATTGTCGATCACAATCGGCTCGCGGAACACCACACCGCCAAGGATGTTGCGGATCGTCCCATTGGGCGAGCGCCACATCTTCTTAAGATCAAACTCTTCGACCCGCGCTTCGTCAGGAGTGATCGTGGCACATTTTACGCCGACGCCATGTTCCTTGATCGCATTGGCTGCATCGATTGTGATCTGGTCGTCGGTCTCGTCACGCTTTTCGATCGAGAGATCGTAATATTTCAGATCAACATCAAGGTAAGGCAGGATCAACCGCTCGCGGATCCACTGCCAAATGATTTTGGTCATCTCGTCGCCATCAAGCTCGACGACCGGATTCTTCACCTGGATTTTTTGCATAAAGCCCCTGTTGCTTTTCGGATGCTGGGAGGAAAGGTTCGCGCGGGCTTTAGCAGAGGGGCGCTATGGTGCAAGTTTCACCCGCTCCGAAAGGACTGGCCGCACAAAAAACCCGCCAAGAGGCGGGCGGTGGCAAGCCAAATTGCGATGGTGCCAATTGCGATGGTGCCAATTGCGATGGTGCCAATTGCGATGGTGCCAATTGCGATGGTGGGCGTACCAAGATTTGAACTTGGGACCCCTACGATGTCAACATAGTGCTCTACCCCTGAGCTATACGCCCACACCATCGAATGTGCGCCGCTTCGTAAGCGGGTGGCGCGTGTTAGCTTGAGCGCTGCAAGCGTGCAAGCGATTCGCGCAAGTTTTGAAAGGAATTGCGGCGCTCAGCGTGCGGGTCAGGGCGAGGCCGACGGCGGGGCTAAGTGCGCGGCTTAGGGAAGGGCTTCGCGCTGCTCTTCAAATACACGGTCCACTTCCAACACCAAATCGCGCAGGTGGAACGGTTTGGAGAGCACTTTTGCTTGCGGCTGCTCCTTGCTGGCGCGCAAGGTAACTGCGGCAAAACCAGTGATGAACATCACCTTCGTGCGCGGCGAGACTTCCGAGCAGCGCTGGGCGAGCTCGATCCCGTCCATCTCTGGCATCACAATGTCTGATAGGAGCAGGTCGAAATGCTCTTTCTCTAGCATCGGTACAGCCTGAGTTCCGCGATCAACAGAAGTGACCTCGTAACCAGACTTTTCGAGCGCACGCGTCAGATAGCTGCGCATTGCTTCATCATCTTCAGCCAGAAGGATGCGGAAGGTTGGGAAAGTATCCATATCGAGCCCTATAACGCCGATCATTTAATAAATCTTTTTCGAATTCCTATCGGCCTGCTTTGACACAGGACGCAAGAGCGGGCAGCACTTAACCTATGGCCGACCCTCGCTCCCGTTCTGACGATTCGTTACTGCAGACGGGCGGGACAATTCCTGAAAGCGACACTCCGGCATTTTCCTTAGAAGCCTATAAAGTGCCTAAAATTCCGGTGCTTGTGGCAGCGCCCCATGGTGGGCGTGCCTATCCCGCAAACTCGCTTGAGCAGATGCGCGATCCTGAATTTTGTTCGCTCAAGCTTGAAGACCGTTTGGTCGACCGGCTGGCCGAGCATGTTGCCCGGCAAACAGGTGCCAGTCTGCTTGTCGCCAATGCGCCGCGTGCGCTGCTCGATCTCAACCGGGCAAAGGATGACGTGGATTGGGATATGATCGCGGGCGATCCGATTGAAGAGCCGCGCTATTTGCAGGCCAATCACCGCTCGCGCAGCGGGTTGGGTCTGGTTCCTCGCCGTATACCCGGATTCGGAGAGATCTGGCGCAAGCCACTAGCGATTGCGGAGCTTGAGGCGCGCATCGATGGCATTCACCGGCCTTATCACGCGGCTTTGGGCAAGGAATTGGAGCGCATTCGCGATCACTGGGGCGCAGCTTTGCTGATTGATCTGCATTCCATGCCGCCGCTCAAGCGCCGCTATGGGATGGATTATACCGCGCGGTTTGTTTTGGGAGACCGGTTCGGGGCATCGTGCGATCCCTCGCTGACGGCGCGCAGTCTGCGCTATCTGGACGCCAAACGCTGCCCCACCAGCCACAATCGACCCTATTCAGGCGGGTATGTGCTCGATGCGCATGCCTCGACATCGCGCGGTATCCATGCCGTTCAGCTGGAGATTTGCCGCAGCCTTTACCTTGATGGAGCGATGCAATTGGATGCGGCGCGAGCAAAGCCGCTGATCGCTATGCTGGCAGGGCTGGTCCGCGAGTTGGGGGCGGGGACTGCACGGCTGGCCGATGAAGGGCGTTTGCCGCAGGCAGCGGAATAAGAGCTTCCAATAAGCCTTTGATACAAAAGAAAAAGCCACCCCGCGCATAATGCGCGAGGTGGCCCGGATTACCGGAAAGGTTCAGGGAGGTCACACACCTGTAAGTGTGTGAGTCAGGCCGAAGAATGAGGGGGACATCGGCCTGACAGTCCCGATTTGGTGGTTAATCCCGCACGGTTCAAGCGAAACCGCGCCCGATTCGGAGCAAATGCCTCTTACTTCTTGCCTTTTTTCGCAGCTGGTTTCGCATCAGCAGCGGGTGCTGGGTCAGCTGTAACAGGCTCTGGCACTTTGCCTTGCGCAGATTGCCGCGCGAAGATCACTCGCATCAGATTGAGCGAGAAGAGGTGCGCGTGGATCAGCATCAGCATGCCATTGCCATGCAGTTCCTCGACCGTCTTTTTGGGCAATTCGCGCAGCTTGTTCTCGTCAACCATGCGGAAACCGCGATAGACGTAAGGATTGTCCGGCTTATCATTCGGAGTGATCGCAATCTCGCCATCCATCAGCAGGCCGTGCTTTTCAAGCTCGTCCATAAACGCCTTGGTGCGCTGTCCTGATTCTTCGAACTTCTGACAGAAATCGAGCACGCCCTTGGTGAAGTCAGTCGGCTCTTTTTCGCCATCGAACAGCTCGTTGCCCTCTTTGAAATCTCCGACGACTTCAGAAGCCGGATCAAAGCACAGCGACAGCTCTTCTGTATCAGGCGTCAGCTTGGCGAGCATAAAGGGATAGCGACGCACATAGGCGGGCAGGTAAACGTTTTCCGTCAGCACGCCTTTGTCATCGACGAAAGTGTTCACGCCTTCATTCAGACCCATCATCGCAATCGGCAGCGGATTATCGCCAGCGGTAAAGACAATCGGATAGTCGCGCTGCGCATCGACAAATTCATCCACCGTTAGCGGGATGGCATGCGTCTCTCCCATGAAGTCGGCATTGTCGAAGGTCTTGCTCTTCCAGCCCGCGTGATCGCGGCTGTTGAGCGGCATGAGATCCTTGTAGAACAAGGGCAAGGAAGGTTGCGGCGCGCTGGCCATGGAACGTCTCCGAAAACTGGTGTGATGCAATAAATTCGTTGGCAGCCTGCAAGATCCCCCCACAGGCAGAACGCGCGCTCTTTAAGCGGTCGCGTCGCTCTGCGCAAGCGGTACGAGCTTGCCGGGGTTGAGCAGCCCTTGCGGATCGAGCGCCTGCTTGACACTGCGCATCATCGCAAGGGCAACAGGGTCTCCCAACCGGCCCAGTTCATCGCGCTTCATCTGGCCAATGCCATGCTCTGCGCTGATCGATCCACCAAAGCGCGAGACCGTGTCATGCACAAAGGCGGAGATGCGCTTGCCCTCGCTCTCTTCCCATTCGCCAGGCGTAACGCCTGCTGGCGCGATGACATGGAAGTGGACATTGCCATCGCCCAAATGGCCAAATCCGGTGGCGGTCACCCCTGTGAAGCGCTCCTCCACTTCGGCGCCGCATTGCTCGATAAAATCGGGCATGGCATCGACGGGTACAGAGATATCGTGCTGCATCGCGGGGCCGATCGCGCGTTCAGCTGCTGAAATGGAATCGCGTAGGCTCCACAAGTCTTCTGCCTGGGTTTCGCTGGTGGCAATAATGGCATCCTTGACAAGCCCGCTTTCCAATGCAGAGGCGAGGGCGGCCTCCACCGCCGGACGCAATGCTGCGACATTTTCGGGCGGAGCAACGCATTCTATCAGGGCATTCCACGGATACATCTCGTCAAGCGGCGCGCGAGCATCGTTTTGATGTGCAAGCACGCTCTCAAGGCAATGGCGCGGGACGATCTCAAATCCTTCCAGCTCGTTTGCAAGTCTGTCCTCGCATTCGAGCAGCAGCTTGCGCGCATCATGCACGCTTTGAAGGCCGACCCATGCCACAACCCGCTCGCCAATTGCTGGCAGCAATCGCAAGGTCGCAGCGCTCACAATACCAAGCGTCCCTTCAGAACCGATCATCAGCTGCTTCAAGTCAAACCCACGATTGTCTTTTTTGAGCGCGGTGAGCGCGTCAAACACCTCGCCATCCGGCATAACCGCCTCGATCCCCAGGACCTGCGCGCGCATTGTGCCGTGGCGCAAAACCTGTGTCCCGCCGGCATTGGTCGAGATTAGCCCCCCGATCGTAGCCGAACCTTTCCCGCCCAATGTCAGCGGAAAGCGCAGACCTTTTGTCTCGGCCGTCTCGTGCAAGCTCTGCAGCACCACGCCCGCCTCGCATACGATCTGGCGCGCGGATGGATCAAAGCTGCGAATGCGGTTCATCTTGCGCAGGGAAAGCAGCACGCTCGAACCACTATTGTCCGGGGTCGCGCCGCCCGACATACCGCTATTGCCGCCTTGCGGGACAATGGGAACGCAATGCTCAGCGCACAGCTTGACGAAATCGGACAGCTGCTGGGTTGAAGCCGGTGAGGCAAGGCCGAGAGATTTTCCCGAGTAGCGGCCGCGCCAATCGGTCAGCCATGGCTCCACCAGTTCGGGATCGCTGGTAAAACCCGCAGCGCCCAACAGCTCGCTTGCAGCTTTGGCGAAGGAGGATTGGTCGTTCATAGCTCCAAATATGACACCCAAATCGCTGCCTTGCCACCTCATTTGCGCCAAAATCGCGGATTGGCAGTTTCAATTAAGGCGGCATTCAACCCTTCGTGCTATTGCGCCGCTCGATAAAGTTCACTGACAAAGGCCGGATCGCCCATCATTTCCTAATTCGCCATGCAAAGCCTGTTCGCCTTTGTCGCCTCGTTCGCGCTTCTTTCACCTTTTTCTCAAGGTGATGAGCGCGCGGCTGCGAAGGATGAAGTGGCCAAGCTTGACCCCAAAGTCGCGTTGGAAATGGCGCAAAGCGACCGTCCGCTGATCAACTTTTCCGAAACGCCGGTCTATCGTCAGGTGCGCATCAATGGCCGCGTGATTATCCGCGTGTCTCCGCAAAGTGCGCAGGCAAGGCGCGCTTTTTTGAGCACTATCCCGCGCAACACTTCCACCACCAAAGTGGTCGAGAAGAAGATGGAAAAGTGCATTCCGGTTTCGCAGATCGCGGCGGTGCAAACGGGCAGTGCCAATCGCCTGATGCTCTATTTGCGCGATAAGCGCGTGGTGCGGCTCAATCTGGAAAAGTCCTGCCGTGCGCGCGATTACTACAGCGGTTTCTATGTCGAGCGCAGCAAGGACGGGAAGCTGTGCGTGCGGCGTGACAAGCTGCTTTCGCGCTCGGGCGTGAATTGCCAGGTGAAGCGCATGCGCCAGCTGGTCTCTGTCGCACGTTAGAGGCTTGGCTGTCTTAGCCACTTTTTCGCCCCATTTCTTGACTTGCGCCCCCAGATGGGCGAATGCGCTCCATGCGCGTGGCGGCTTTTGAACAGCAAAAGCTTGGCGGCGTGAGACAGGGCAGGGCTTTCCCAGACCCAACACCAACATTTTCCTGGATACTGATTGTCTATGCCATTTGCCGATCTCGGCCTTTCCGATGAGTTGCTCAAAGCTGTAGCTGACGCAGGCTATACCGAGCCGACTGCCATTCAGGCCGAAGCTATTCCTCCGGTCTTGATGATGAAAGACCTGATCGGGATCGCTCAGACCGGCACGGGCAAGACCGCCAGCTTTGTGTTGCCAATGATCGATGTGCTGTCATCGGGTCGCAGGCGCGCACTGATGCCGCGCTCGCTGATCTTGGAACCCACGCGCGAGCTTGCGGCGCAGGTGGCCGAGAATTTCGAGAAATATGGCCAGAACCACGATCTGAAGATGGCGCTGCTTATCGGCGGCGTACAGATGGGCGACCAGATTAAGGCGCTTAATGAAGGCGTCGATGTGCTGATCGCAACGCCGGGCCGGCTGATGGATTTGTTCGAGCGAGGCAAGATCCTGCTCAATGGCTGCGAGCTGCTGGTGATCGACGAGGCAGACCGGATGCTCGATATGGGCTTCATCCCCGATATCGAGTTTATCTGCTCCAAATTACCCGAAACGCGCCAGACTTTGCTGTTCTCTGCCACAATGCCTCCGCCGATTGAGAAGCTGGCGAAGACTTTCCTGACCAATCCCAAGCGGATCGAGACCGAGCGCGCGGCCAGCACCAACAAAGACATCACCGCGTTCAAGATCGAGGTGACGCAGCGCAAGAAGCGCGAGACTTTGCGCTGGCTGTTGCGCAATGATCTGGTCGAGACAGCGATTGTCTTTTCCAACCGCAAGACGACCGTTCGCGAGCTGAATAAGAGCCTCATGAAGCACGGCTTTGCTAGCGGCGAGATTCATGGCGACATGGATCAGACCTCGCGATTGCGTGAGCTAGATCGTTTCAAATCCGGCGACATTAATATTCTGGTCGCATCCGATGTGGCTGCGCGCGGGCTCGATATCAAAGGCGTGTCCCACGTCTTCAATTTCGATACGCCTTGGCATCCAGATGATTATGTCCACCGGATTGGCCGCACAGGCAGGGCAGGGGCCAAGGGCCGCGCTTTTACTTTCGTCGCTCCTGAAGATGCCGAAGCGATTGACAATGTCGAGAAGCTGACCGGCGGCAAGATTAAGCATTTCGGCAAGTCCGATGTGCAGGTGGAGCTGAAGGAAGCGCCTGCGAAGAAAGCGCGTTCGGGCGACGATGATGATCGCGAGGAAAAGCCGAAACGCTCGCGCCGCAAAAGTTCCGAAGATGCGGATCGGGCGGATAAGCCTGATCGTTCAGAAAGGCCTGAGCAAACAAGAAGGCCTGAGGGGGCGGACAAGCCTAAACGGTCTGAAAAACCCAAGCGTGCAAAGAAGCCGCGCCGCGATGAGATTGATGACGATCCCGTCCCGGCAGGCGAGTGGAATGGCCCCAAACCGGGTTTTCTGGATGTCGGGCTAGGCTAGGCAAGCACGAATTTTATTGCGAGCTATCGCTGCAGCTTTCCGATGTTCCCAAGCAAGACCAAACCAGAGCGCACTGCCGATTTCGCGATCCACGCCGTCAGCTTGATCGGCTTTGCGATTGCCGCTGTCTTCCTGATTGCAAAGGCAATAGCTGGCGGGGGCAAAGGGATTGCCATCGCGGTTTGCCTATACGTCATCGCGGCTTTGTTCTCGGTCGGTATATCCTTCGCCTATCATCTTCTTCCCCGCCACGAATGGCGCGCCACTTTAAGGCGCTGGGACCATGCTGCGATCTACCTTGTGATTGCGAGCACGTTCAGCCCGCTTCTGGTGATGGTGGGCAGCACGCGCGCGCATGTCATACTTGGTATTATCTGGCTGCTCGCACTGGTGGGCGTCTGGTTCAAGCTGGCCGCGACCACAATCGATACGCGCTGGTCGCTGATGTCCTATCTGGGTCTCGGTGCATTCGCCTTGTTCGCCATGCCCGATTTCTGGGCTAGCTTGCCGCGCTATACGACTGCAGCGATTGCATTGGGCGGATTGTTCTATTGCATCGGGACGGTGTTCTACCGCAACAAGGCGCTCAACTTTCGCTACCCCATCTGGCACGCTTGGGGGACGATGGGTGGAACATCATTTTTCGCGGCGATCTGGATTGCTTTGGGAAGTTAGGCCTTCAGCCCAGCAATGTGACAAAACTGTCGATCACGCGCTTGGTGCCGTGGTCTTCAAATTCAATCTCGAGCTTATTGCCTTCCTGACCCATTACTACGCCGGAACCAAACTTATCGTGATGCACCTGGGCGCCGATAGCGATGTCGCCGCGAGGTTTGGCAGCAAAGCTGGCCGCAGAGCGGCGGCTTTCGCGCACGCGCGCAGGCTTGGTCTCATAACCCGATTCAATCGCGCGTTGCCATCCCGGGCCTCTGGCCGAGGAACGGGTAGGGCGCTTGGTGGCAACATGGGCAAACGGGTCTTCGCTTTCCGACCAATTGGCCTGCCACATGCTTGCCCCGCCGCTCATGGTGGAGCTTTGCTCGATATGCTCTTTGGGCAATTCCTCGATAAAGCGCGAGGGGATGGAGCTGGTCCATTGGCCGTAAATCCGCCGGTTCGCCGCGTGGAAGATGGTGCACTTTTTCTTCGCGCGCGTAATCGCCACATAAGCGAGACGGCGTTCTTCTTCCAAAGATGCTAGCCCCCCTTCATCGAGCGAGCGCTGCGAGGGGAAGACGCCTTCTTCCCAACCGGGCAGGAAGACATTGTCAAACTCCAACCCCTTTGCGCCGTGCATGGTCATGATGGTGACTTTTTCGCCTTCGTCAGACGCATCATTGTCCATCACCAGCGCGACATGCTCTAGGAAGTCACCCAAAGTCTCATACTCTTCCATTGCGCGGGCAAGTTCTGAAAGGTTTTCCTGTCGTCCTGCGCTTTCGGGCGAGCGATCTTTGGCGAGCATCTCGTCATAGCCGCTTTCGCTGAGCACAATGCGCAAAAGCTCAGCCGGTGAGAGATCTTCGGATTGCTCGCGCCACGCCAAAAACTGTCTAAGCAGAGCGCCAATCGTATTTGCCGCGCGTTTGGGCAATTCGTCGCTATCGGCCAGTTGGAGCGAGGCGGCAGCCAAAGGTTGCTGCGTGCGCCGCGCGTGCTGGTGCATTTTCTCAAGCGTTTTTGCGCCAAGCCCGCGTTTGGGCTGGTTATAAATCCGCTCGAACGCCAGATCATCTTGCGGCTGTGCAATTACGCGCAAGTAAGCGAGTGCATCGCGGATTTCGGCACGCTCGTAAAAACGGAAACCCCCGATGATCCGGTAATTCACCCCGATCTGGATAAAACGGTCTTCAAATTCGCGGGTCTGATATTGCGCGCGCACAAGGATCGCGACTTCATCCAGATTGGCGCCTTCGCCCTCAAGCCGTTCAATCGCCTCGCCCACGCGCCGCGCTTCCTCGGGCGCATCCCACACGCCGGTGACGGTGACCTTGTCGCCGCCGTTCATCTGGGTCCAAAGCGTTTTGCCGAGCCGCTCCGAATTGGCTTTGATGAGGCCCGATGCCGCGCCCAAAATTTGCGGTGTAGAGCGGTAATTCTGCTCCAGCTTGACCACCTTTGCGCCGGGAAAATCTTTCTCGAACCGCAGGATATTGGCAACTTCTGCCCCGCGCCAAGAATAGATCGACTGGTCATCATCGCCCACAACGCAGATGTTCTTGTGGCTTTGCGCGAGCAGCCTTAGCCACAGATATTGGACAGCATTGGTGTCCTGATATTCGTCAACGAGGATGTATTTGAAACGGCGCTGATATTGCTCAAGAACCTCGTGATTTTTGCGGAAGATGTTGAGCATATGCAGCATCAGATCGCCGAAGTCGCAGGCGTTGAGCGCCTTTAAACGGTCTTGATAGAGCCCGTAAAAGCGCGCGCCATGGCCATTGGCATAGCTCTCGTTCTCGACCGCATCCAAATCTGCCGGATTGAGCCCGCGGTTCTTCCAACGGTCGATCAATGCCGCAAGTTGGCGAGCGGGCCAGCGCTTCTCATCGAGGTCATTTTCGGTGATGAGCTGTTTGAGAAGCCTGATCTGATCGTCAGTGTCGATAATCGTGTAATTGCTTTCCAGCCCTGCAAGCTCGGCATGGCGGCGCAGCATTTTCGCGCAGATCGAGTGGAATGTGCCAAGCCACGGCATCCCTTCCACCGCGTCACCCAAATGCCTGCCAACCCGCTCGCGCATTTCGCGCGCGGCCTTGTTGGTGAAAGTGACGCATAGGATCTCAGAAGGCCAGGCCAGCCGCATCGCGACCAGATGCGCCAGCCGCGCTGTCAAAGCCGCCGTCTTGCCCGTGCCAGCACCCGCCAGCATCAAGACCGGGCCGTCAGTCGTTAGCACGGCTTCGCGCTGCGGTTCATTGAGCTGCGCTGCATAGGGCGGCAAGCGCTCTTGATTGGAGGCGGGAAGAGTTTCGCTATGCGACATAACAGTGGAACATTTATCGAACAAAAGCTTGCGGGGCAAGCCTATGCGCCGCGTTGAAGAATATGCAGTGTAGCCTTGCCGACTTTGCGCTCTGCGACAAGCTCCAGCCCCGCAACGTCCACCGTTTCCTTCGCTCCGGTCTCCACCGCGCACCATGTGCTCTCGCCAATCCAGCCAAGCCGCAGCAATCGGTCAAGCGCGACTGCGCCTGCGCCTGTGGCATAGGGCGGGTCGAGCAGCAGCAAATCATAAGGGGTGTCTGTGGCGGGTAGAGCCATCACGGATGCCGCCCGGATGTCTGTGCGCGGTTTCGCGTTGAGCGCGCTGACATTGGTGCGGATCGCATCAAGCGCTACCTTGTCCTGCTCCACAAAAAGGCAATGCACAGCCCCGCGTGACAGCGCTTCCAGCCCCAAAGCGCCCGATCCTGCGAAGAGATCGGCAACGCGCAGATCGTTGAACGCACCCAAGCGGCTGTTGAGCATATTGAACAAGGTCTCTCGCGTGCGATCAGCGGTAGGGCGGGTTGCCTCGCCTTTGGGCGCGACAAGTTTGCGTCCACGCCATTCGCCAGCGATGATCCGCATCAGGTGCGGCCACCGCGTTTCAATTGTGTCTGAAACTTTCCGACTTCGTGCCGTTTGATCTCGAAAGCTTGCCCGCGCGGCAGATCGCCAATCTCGAACGGGCCATAGGCTGTGCGGATGAGGCGGCTGACCTTCAGCCCCAAATGTTCGAGGACGCGGCGCACTTCGCGGTTCTTCCCCTCCGTGATCGAAACCTCGATCCATTGATTGCGGCCTGCCGGTTTCTTTGTGCGCGCTTCAAGGTTGGCGTTGATCGATCCATAGCGCACGCCATCAATCTCGACCCCGTCCATAAGGCTCTCGAGCGCTTCTTGCGTGATATCACCAAAGGTGCGCGCGCGGTAGCTTCTCGCAATCCCGCTTGAGGGGAGTTCCATCTGCCGCTTCAGCCCGCCATCATTGGTGAGCAGCAACAGGCCTTCTGTATTGAGGTCGAGCCGCCCCACAGGCATCATGCGCGGCGTGCCCTTGGGCAGCGCATTGGTGAGCGCATCATAGATCGTCGCTTTGCCTGTAAAATCGCGCTCGGCTGTGATCAGACCGGTGGGCTTGTGAAAGGCGAAGAGACGGGTTGGCTCAGCCTTGCCAACCGGTTTCCCATCAACCGTAATTCCGCGCAGGCTCTGAAGGAAGGTCGCAGGCGTTTCGATAACGTCCCCGTGAAGCGCAATCCTGCCCTCAGCAATCATCCGCTCAATCTCGCGGCGGCTGGCCACACCTGCACGCGCCAGTAATTTGGCGATGCGTTCCCCCTCGGGGCGACCTTCCTGACGTTCAGACTTGCTCATGAAGCGCGCCTAGGCGCTCAATCCGCTGCGCGCAATGCCTCTTCCACGACGCTGCTGAAACGGGAAATCCCGCCTTCCAGCGTGCCGAGCGTCAATTGCTTGATCGCGCCGCTTTCCAGACCTTGCTGGCCAAGCTCTGCCGCGCGGAAATCTTCAGAGGCAAACACCCCGCCATCAAGCAGGTTCCAGCTGCGCTCCCAATGATCGCGCGCCTTGTCTGTTGTCGGCTCTTCGGGGATCAGCATGAAATCCTCGACCAGCGTGAGATCATGCGCTTGTGGCATCAAGACCATGACATTGAGGTAATCGGGGCTGGGGACGATCACCGTTGCGGGCAGCAGCTGGTAGGCAAAGGTAATGACGCGGCGCATCTGGTGCATATCGGTGAGATCAATGCTGTCCATCTCTTCAAGCCGTCCAACTGCGCTTCGTTGATGCGGGCCGATCTGGTCGCCCGATGTCACCCCGTCCTTGAAGAACGGCCCAATCGTATCTGCATGCAGACGCGTGACATGGTAGCTTTCCAGAAACGCATCCATGATCAGCTTCCAATTTCCTTTGACGGTATGCAGCTTGCGGCGGAAGAGCACATGATCAGGCGCTCCAAAAGCGCTCATATCCTCGCCAATGCGCCCAGCGTCGCTGAAATCAGCGCCAGCATCGGGAGCAAACCAGATCAGGCCGCCGCTTTCATGAGAGGGTAGCTCAACAAGGCTGTGCTTGGATTTGTCGAGGCCGGGGAAAGTCTCGGGGCGGGGCAGGGCGAGCAGCTCCCCATCCATCCGGTAAGTCCAGGCGTGATAGGGGCATACCATTCGCTTGGCGCAGATCACCTCGTCGCCTTCGACCAGTTTTGTGCCTCGGTGCTGGCAGACATTTAGGAAAACATGCGCGTGCCCCTCATTATCGCGGGTGATGAGGAGCGGACGGCCTGTCGCATCATGGGGAGCTGCCATGCCTGCGTCTGGCAAGAGAGCGGACGCGCACAGCACTTGGGGCAGGCGGTCGAAAAGCGCTGCCTTTTCGCGCGCAAAGTGATCGGGGCAAGTGTAATGGCTGGCGGGAACATGTTCGATCCGGTCGGCAGTTCGCGCCTCGCCCGTCTTGATCAGTTCGGCAAGAGCGAGCTGGCCAGCGGTTGGATGAAGGCTGGTGGGGTTTGTCGCGCCCTGATTGGTTGTGCCAT
>CAZJAG010000039.1:15639-17653 GCA_964543735.1 uncultured Porphyrobacter sp.
ATTGGTTGTGGATGCATTCATCCTATTGTTCCTATTTCCTCTTCGCGCCGCTAATGTGGCAGAGATCGAGGGAAACGGGAAGGATTAGGGCTCAATGGCAAGCGCCGCAGCTGAAGAAAAGAAGTCGTCGCTCAAAGCATTGGGCATGGCGGTCAGCAATCGCAAGACCGGCTATATGCTGATCTTCGGTTTCGCTGCCGGATTGCCCTACGCGCTGCTGCTGGGCACGCTTTACGCATGGCTGACCGATGCCGAGGTTGATGTTGAGACGATGGGCGTCTTCTCGCTCATTGGTCTGGCCTATGCCTTCAAATTCCTGTGGTCGCCAGCGCTCGACAGGGTTGATATTCCGCTGTTGAAGAAGCTGGGCAAGCGCAAGCAATGGATCGTGACAGCGCAGCTTTTGCTGGGCGCGATCCTTGTCATTCTCTCGCTGCTCAATCCGCTCACTGCGCTGGGCATGTTCTCGCTGCTGGCGGGTATCGGTGCCTTTGCGAGCGCGACGCAGGACGTTGTGATTGACGCATGGCGCGTAGACGTGGCGGATGACGTTGCAACCATCGACATTCTCTCCACTGTCTATCAAATGGGCTACCGTATCGCGGCGCTCGTGGGCGGCGCTTTGGCGCTGTTTATGGCCGAGCGAATGGGTTGGCCGGCGGTCTATGCAGCGATGGGCGCAATCCTTTTAGCTGTGGGCTTTTTGGGTCTTTTCGCGCCTGATGCAGAGCGCAATGCAGAGGCTCTTGAGGCAGAGAAAGCGAACCTCAACACGCTGAGACAGCCGGGTCAGCTCAATCCCAAAGTGCGGGCAATGGCGCTGGGCGGAGTGGGCGCATTGTGGCTGTGGGCGCTGGTCACTGTGCTGGTCTTTATGGTCAGATCCTTGAATTCCGATCCCGATGCGCGGCCCGATTCCACCGCCTTCGTCAGCCAGATGGGCCCGCTGATCGTGATTGCGACGGTTGTGATCCCCGGCTTGATTGCCGCTTGGCTGGAAAGCATGCGCAAGAAGGGCAAGCATGTGCTGACCGAATCTATCGCAACCCAAAGCGGCTGGGATACGGCGCTCGACCATGGATATCGTGCGCTGATCTTGCCTTTGGCCGAGATTATCGGACGGCTCAAATGGGCTGCGGTTCTGGTGATTGCGCTGGTGCTGACCTACCGGATCACTGATGCGATCTGGGGCAGCTTTGCCTATCCCTTCTATCTGGGCGAGCTGGAATACACCAAGGATGAGGTCGCGGTTGCTTCCAAATTCTTTGGCGTTGGCGCATTGCTTTTGGGGCTTGCCTTGGGCGGCGCTTTGCTCACCATCATTGGCCGCATGACCACTCTGACGCTTGGGGCGCTCATCGCAGCTCTCACCAATTTGCTTTACGCTGATCTCGCGATTGGCGGCGAGCGTATGCAGGCAGCCAGCGATATGATTGGCTTCACATGGCTGACCGGATTGTTCGGCGCTGATGAGAGATTGTCCAAGCTGATGCTGACCATTGGGATGGAGAATATCGCTGTCGGCGTGGCGGGGGCAGCGTTCGTGGCTTACCTCTCCTCGATAGTCGCCAAGGGATATTCAGCGGTGCAATATGCGCTTTTGTCCTCGCTTACGCTTCTGGTGGGAACCTTGGGGCGTCCGGCTTTGGGGCAAATGATCGAGGAGCAAGGCTATTACGATGTCTTTATCCTCACCACGCTGATCGGGCTGTTCGCCGTGTTCTTGTGCATCATCGAATGGGTGCGGCAGAGCCGGTCGGGCAAGGCTGACAATGCGCCGCCGCCTGAGCCTGAGCAGGTCTAGTCCGGCACTTCGTCATTCGCGCGCAGGACTTCGCCCGCGAGATAGAGCGATCCTGCGATCAGCACGGGAAAATCGTCTGAAGGAAGAGCGAGCAGCGCATCTTCCACGCTTTGAGCGGCGCGCGCTTCGGGATCGAAAGCGGCTGCTGGGTGGCAGTCATATCCCTTGATCGGCACAGCCGTAATCGAGCGCACGCGATCTCCAAGCGGG
>CAZJAG010000039.1:17753-19532 GCA_964543735.1 uncultured Porphyrobacter sp.
TCTCATGATCGATACCCAGCGCTGCAATCCCGCATGCTGCAAGGCTCTCAGGCTCAAGCACATTGGTCGCATCGAGCCGTCCGCCAAGGCCAACTTCCACGACGCAAGCATCGGCTGGAACGCGCGAAAACTCCAGAAATGCCGCAGCGATCGTGATCTCGAAGAAACTGCAATCCAGCCCTTCGGCTGCGTCAAAGACTTCTTCAAGCAAGGGAGCAAGCCGGTCATCTGCGATCAGTTTGCCCGCGACCCGAAACCGCTCGTTATAGCGCACAAGATGGGGGCTGGTGGTGACATGAACGCGATAACCCTCGGCTTCAAGCATGGCGCGTAGGAAAGCGCAGGTGGAGCCTTTGCCATTTGTCCCTGCGACATGGAACACGGGCGGCAAGCGGGTATGCGGATCGTCCAAGCGCCGCATTAACTCACGGATCGCATCAAGCCCCAGCTCCTCGCGCTGGATGCTCATCGTGCTTAGCCGGTCAAGCTGAGCCTGCACGCGCGGATCATCGGAATGCCCCATATCGCGCATGGCGAGCGTCCTTTAAGCGGCCTTGCTAGGCTGCAAATAGTCGAGCACATTCGCCAATGTGGCGCGCATATCGTGGCGCTGCACCACCATATCAACCATGCCATGCTTCAAGAGATATTCCGCGCGCTGGAACCCTTCGGGCAATTGCTCGCGAATGGTGTCTTGGATGACGCGTTGTCCGGCAAATCCGATCAGTGCGCCAGGCTCTGCAATCTGGATATCGCCCAGCATCGCATAGCTTGCCGTCACGCCGCCTGTTGTAGGGTCAGTCAGCACGACGATATAGGGCAATCCGGCCTCTTTCAGCCGCCGTGTCATCACGGTCGCTTTGGGCATTTGCATGAGCGAGAGAATCCCTTCCTGCATTCGGGCGCCGCCTGCTGCTGTCACCACGATATAGCCGCAGCGCCGTTTCAATGCCTCTTCAGCGCCTGCGCAAAAGGCGGCCCCCACAGCCATTCCCATCGAACCGCCCATAAAACCGAAATCCTGCACGCCGACCACCGCATCGCGCCCCTCGATCGCGCCCGAGCCGACCAGAAACGCGTCTTCGCGCTGGTTCGTCTCGCGCGCCGTTTTCAGCCGGTCCGTGTAGCGCTTTGAGTCCTTGAACTTGAGCGGATCATCCTTCACCCGCGGTGTTTCGATGAGGTCAAATCCCTCATCCAGCAATATCGCCAGCCGCATTTCCGCGCCAATCCGCCCGTGATATTCGCAGCGCGGGCAGACCGAGAGGTTCTCCTCATATTCCTGCGCGAACAGCATCTCCTGACAATTGCGGCATTTGACCCACAGATCTTTCTCCGTGGTGCGCTTGGGGCCGATACCGATGCGATTGCGGACGCGGGTGAACCAGTTCATGTGCGAGTTGTCCTAAGGAGCTGAGTGAACAGCGGAGGCAAGAGCTGAGGTCAGTTCTTTTAGCTTAGGCGCAGCGTCTTGGCCATATTCGCCGACAAGTTCAACCAATGCCGAGCCAACGACAACCCCGTCTGCATATTTGGCAATCGCGCCAGCCTGTTCGGGCGTGCGCACACCAAAACCAACCGCTATGGGTAGCTCGGTGGCGGATTTGAGGCGCGCGACAGCTTCTTCAATCGAGGCGAGGGCGGCTTGCTGTTTGCCCGTGATCCCTGCGACCGAGACATAATAGACAAAGCCGTCTGACCCTTCGAGGACTTGGGGCAGGCGCTCAGCATCGGTTGTGGGCGTGGCGAGGCGGATCGGTGCAATGTCATGCGCGCGCA
>CAZJAG010000040.1:0-1725 GCA_964543735.1 uncultured Porphyrobacter sp.
CTTTAGCGCGCCCGCCGTGGGGCGGGCGGGCGCGGGCCCGTTTCTCAAGAAACGAGCCGGATTCTCGCATCTTGCAATTTCAAGCGAGCGCCAGCCGCGCCGCCTTTGCGAATAGCGTGGGCAAGCCAGCTTCATCCAGCCGTTCTATCGGCCACCACTCGCCATCGCCTTTGGGTGTATGAGTAACTACGGCGCGCTTGACGCTCAAGGTCAGCCGCGCGTGCGTGAAAACATGAGTGACCGCGCCCAGTTCCTGCCAATCGCCAGCAAAGGGCACTTTGCTAGAGCCATCGGCCTGCGCGCTCCACCCGTCATCGGGCAGGCTGCGCATTCCGCCCAGCATCCCCGTGCCCTCACGCGTCACTAGCCAGACATCTTTGCCTTGTTCGCCATCCCTCTCGATCCAATAGGCACAGCCGATGCGCTCAGGCTTGGCTTTCTTCGGCGGTTTGACGGGCAACTTTGACGGATCACCATTCGCCCGCGCCTCGCAATGCTCGGCTATCGGACACAGCAGGCATTTGGGATCGCGGCTGGTGCATATCTGGCTGCCCAGATCCATCATGGCTTGAGCGAAATTGCCCGCTTCGTCCTTAGGAGTAATAGCCTCGGTATGCGCGCGGATCGCCTTGCGCGCTTTGGGCAAAGGCTCGGTAATATTCGCCAGCCGCGCCGCCACCCGCTCGACATTGGCATCGACGACCACCGCCCGCTTACCAAAGGCAATCGCGGCAATCGCAGCGGCAGTGTAATCGCCTAGCCCGGGGAGTTTGCGCAGTTCCGCCTCTTCGCTGGGAAAGCCGCCCATTGCGGCCACTTGCTTCGCACATTTCACCAGATTGCGCGCGCGGCTGTAATAGCCCAGCCCCGCCCAAGCCGCCATGACGTCATCCTCATCGGCTGCGGCCAAAGCCTCAACATCAGGCCAGCGCTCGACAAATTTGGCGAAATAGGGCTTCACTGCCGCAACGGTCGTTTGTTGCAGCATCACTTCAGATAGCCACACACGGTAAGGCCAGCTCGCATCAACCGGCAAAGGCGCGTCAGGCGGATTGCGCCACGGCAGCTCACGCGCATGCGCTCGATACCAGTGGAGCAATTGGTCAGAAATCAATGGGCGGGTGGCGGTCACGCGCGTCCTATGGCATTGCTGCGCGATCAATGGAACGCGATAGTCCTCATAACCCACCGGCAAATGATGCTGCGAGAAAGCCTGCAAAGCGCGGGGCCAAGAAGGGTGCGAAAAAGTATCAGCGCCCGCGCGGTGGCACTCCCAAGCCGATTGGCGAGCTGATGCCGCATATCGGGCGCACGGCGTTTCGCAGGTTTGGCTTTGTCCAGTCCAATGTCGTCACCCGCTGGCCGGAGATTGTCGGGCCGACCCATGCGAAAGTGTGCAGCCCCGAAGCGATCCGCTTCCCGCCGGGGGAAAAGTCTGAAGGTATTTTGCAATTGGTGGTCGTGCCCGCCCATGCGCCGCTGATCCAGCAAGTGATTCCGGAGATTATGGAGCGAGTGAACCGCTTTTTCGGATACAAGGCCGTCGCCCGTGTCAAAATCCGGCAAGGCGCGGTTAAGCCGACCCATGCCAAAGCGCCTGCGAAAGCGCCGCCTTCGCTCAAGCCCATCCCGATGGAATTGGGGGACAGTCTGCGCGATATTGGCGATCCCGAGCTTAGGACGGTGCTGGAATCCTTGGCGCGCAGTCTGGGCGATGACGATAAG
>CAZJAG010000040.1:1825-19528 GCA_964543735.1 uncultured Porphyrobacter sp.
CGAGCTTAGGACGGTGCTGGAATCCTTGGCGCGCAGTCTGGGCGATGACGATAAGGGCCAAGAAGATAAGAGTAGCGACGAGAGATAATGCGTAAGACATTGAAATTGCTGGCGGGCGGACTTGCGTTTGCTTCCTTGGGCGCTCTTCCGAGCATGGCCCAGCAGCAACAGCAAGAACGCCCCAATTGGAACCTCACTGTTGAAGAGAAAGAGGGAGGCCATCTGTTCGGCAACCCTGAGGCTGAAGCGAAGGTCACCGAATATGTCAGCTATACCTGCGGTCATTGCGCCAGTTTCGCGCGACAAGGTGATCCTGCGCTCAAGCTGCTTTATATTCCAACCGGCAAAGTGTCTGTTGAAGTGCGCCACATCATCCGCGACCCGATTGACTGGACAGTGGCGACGCTCGCTCATTGCGGCGGGCCGGACAAATTCGCGCTCAACCACTCCGCCTTTATGATCACGCAAGCCGATTGGCTGGGCAAAGCGCAAAAGTCCACGCCAGCACAGCAGCAACGTTGGGCGAACACAGATCGCAGCGCAGCGCGGCGCGCCATCGCCTCTGACCTTGATTTTTATGGCGTGATGGAAAAACGCGGATATTCCCGCACCGAGATTGATCGCTGCCTATCCGATGATGCGGCCGCGATTGAGCTGGTCAAGCAATCCAATGGCGAGGCCCAGCGGCTCGGCATTCAAGGAACGCCCAGTTTTGCGATGAATGGCAAAGTGCTGGAAAAAGTTCACAGCTGGCCAGCGCTCAAATCCCAAATTGATGCGCAATTGGCTGCAAAAACGTCCTCAAAAGAGGGCAATTAAGCGCGATTAAGCTCAAATTAGCGCCAAAAAGGGTCAAAAAGGTGCGAAATTTGTGCAGAAAAAGCGCGTTTTCCCACAGCTTGTCATCAGATTGGCGCTTGTTATGGGTGCTTATTCGCATTCGCGCGCTTCACCCGGGGCGCAGCGCACGCTAACTTGTTTGTTCTGACCAGAGGAATAATCCAACCGATGTCACACAGTTTGAAATCCATCGCTACCGCTCTTCTCGCCGCCTCATCGCTTGCCCTTACCGCCTGCGGTTCTGAGGCTGAGGGAGAGGCCGCGCTCGATGGTGATCCGATTGAAGCGATTGCCGCGCCCGAGGGGCAGAGCTGGCTTGACACCACCACCGTTTCGGAAAGCGATGGCTATGTGCTCGGCAATCCCGATGCGCCGATCAAACTGGTTGAATATGCCTCGCACACTTGCGGCGGCTGCGCGGCCTTCGCCCAGCAGGCGGTAGAGCCTCTGAAAGAGAAGTATATCTCCACCGGCATTGTCAGTTTCGAGCTGCGCAATCTGGTGCGTGATCCGATTGATCTGGCGATTGCGACCATGGTTCGCTGCGGAGCGGATACGGCGATGCAACCCTTGTCTGATCAAGCGTGGAACAGCTTCGATGAAGTTGTTCCGCCTGCTTACCAATGGCTCCAGACGGCTGAGGGGCTCGAGGGCCTTGAAACCGGCGAGCGTATGGTCAAAATCGCAGAAGGCGCTGGTCTGATTGACTTTTTTGCAGCTCGCGGGTTGAGCGCTGATCAAGCCAAGACCTGCCTTGCCGATGGCGATGCGGTGGAAGCGCTCGCCAAACGCTCGACCGATCAGGCAAAGGAGCTGGGGATCA
This sequence comes from uncultured Porphyrobacter sp., assembly GCA_964543735.1. GTDB lineage: Bacteria > Pseudomonadota > Alphaproteobacteria > Sphingomonadales > Sphingomonadaceae > Erythrobacter. The sequence continues at coordinate 3,489 of CAZJAG010000040.1, forward strand.
ATTCAACACCCACTTTCCTTTTGAACGGGCAGAATATCTCGAACCAGAGCTGGGCAACGCTCGAGCCGATGCTGCAACGCGCTGGAGCGCGCTAAGCAGCGGGATAATCTAAGGAGGGTTCGTAAACACGCATGCAGATCAGCAAGCTCAAGCTCAGTGGATTTAAGAGCTTTGTCGAGCCTGCCGAATTGCGCGTGGAACCCGGCCTTACCGGCGTTGTCGGCCCCAATGGCTGCGGCAAATCCAACCTGCTTGAAGCGATCCGCTGGGTAATGGGGGAAAACTCGCCCAAATCCATGCGTTCGGGCGGGATGGAAGATGTCATCTTCGCAGGAACCGAAACCCGCCCGCAGCGCGATTTTGCCGAAGTCGTCCTGCAGGCCGAGGATGGCGAGGGAGAGGAACTGGTCGTCACCCGCCGGATCGAGCGCGGTGCGGGCAGCGCCTACCGCGTAAACGGGCGCGATGTGCGGGCAAAAGATGTCGCGCTGACCTTTGCCGATGCGGCGACCGGCGCGCACTCCCCCGCCCTCGTCAGCCAAGGTAAAATCGCCCAAGTTATCGCCGCCAAACCCGCAGCGCGCCGCGAAATGCTGGAAGAGGCGGCAGGCATTGCGGGCCTTCATGTGCGGCGCAAGGATGCCGAGCTGAAACTGCGCCAGACAGAGCGCAATCTTGCCCGTCTTGAGGACATTATGGCAGGGCTCGACAGCCAGATTTCTTCGCTGCGCCGACAAGCCAAACAGGCCGAGCGTTACAAGACACTCTCCGACAAGATCACAATTGCAGAAGCACGGTTGCTCTACGCACGCTGGCGCGATGCGGCAAAAATGGCGGAAGATGCGCGCGCGCAGGCCAAAGCCGCTGATGAGCGGGTCGCCAAAGGCAAGGCTCTGGCTGAAGAAGCGCTCAAGCAGCAGGTCGAGGCAACAGCAGCTATCACCGAAGCGCGCGATGAACTGGCAGACCGGCGCGATGACGCCAGCGCGCATGGTCACCGCATGGCCGCGCTGACCAGCCAGCTGGAGGCCGCCGAACAACGGCTGGCTGATCTCGACCGGCAAAAAACACGCCTTGAAGAAGACCGCAACGCCGCAGACCGCGTGGCAAGTGATGCCTCTGAAGCTTTGCAGCGGCTCGAAAAGGAAATCGCAGCAAGTGGTGCCTCGTTCGAGGATGCGGAGAAAGAGGGTCCCGCCCTTACCGCCAAGCTTGAAGATGCTGACCGTGCCAGCCGAGCAGCGGAGCTAGCGCTCGCGAATGCAACCGCTGATCACGCGGGCGTAGAGGCCGAATGGCGCGTTGCCGAGGCTGAGGTTGAGCAGGCACAAACACGCCTCAACCGCCTCGATAACGAGATTGAGCGCTATGCCGCAATGCGCGCGGAATTGTCGCAGGCTGGCGATCCCGAAGTGGCGCTGAAAGAAGCGAAGCATCTTGTAGAAAATACGGCAGCCCAAGTCGCCAAATTGCGCGAAGATCTGGAACAGGGTCAGGCGCGCAAGACGACATTGCAGGAAGAGCGGGATACCGCCTCAAGCGCGCTCGCCACTGCGCGGGCCGAATTGGCGGGCATTGAACGTGAGCACAAGGCGCTCACCCGCGACCGCGAAGCGCAGGAAAAGCGGCGCAAAAACCAGAAAGGTCTGCCTGCTGCGCTCGATGGCGTGACTGTCGAATCCGGTTTTGAACGAGCGATTGCTGCCGTTCTGGGGCGCGATGCCAAGTCTCCGCTGGGCACGCCGGGCGAGGATGATGATGGCCGCTTTTGGTCGGGCAGCGATGCTCCCAAGCCCGTTAGCGACAGCATTCTCGCCAAGATAACCCATTGCCCTGATGAGCTAAAAGCGCGCCTTGCGCTGGTTCATTATTCGAAAAAGGATGATGGCCGCACGCTTAAGCCGGGCGAATGGCTAGTCACCAAGAAGGGGCATTTGCGCCGGTGGGACGGGTTTGTCGCGCGCGGGGAAGGTGCGGCAGAAGCGGCTCGGCTAGAAGCTGCAAACCGGCTGGGCGAACTTGAGAAATTGCTGCCCGATCTGCGCGCTAGTGCACACACTTGCGAAACCAATGAAAGCAGCGCCCGGGAGGAATTGTCTGCTCTGCAAAGCGATCTGGTGGCTCGCGAGCGCGGGCTGTCTGGGGCTGCGGAAGAAGAGCGGCAGGCCCTGCGTGCGCTTGATGCGGCAGAAGCTGCAAAAGAACGGTTGGCGACCCGTCTGGAAGAGATTGCGACCGCGTCTGCCAGCCTCACGGAAGAGCATAGCCAGGCTGAACGGGATCTCGCCGAGGCGAAAACGCGGCATAGCGAATTGCCCGCTCCCGATGCTGGGCGTGCTTCTTTAGAAGCGGCAAAGGCCAAGCATGAGGCAGCGCGTTCGGCTCACCAATCGGCAATAGCCGCGCTTGCCGCGCATGAGCAGGCTTTGGCGGTCGCGCGCGAACGCAATGCGGCCCAGCGCAGCGAGCTTGCAAGCTGGCAGGCGCGCTCTGGTGAGGCAGAGCAGCGCATGGCCGATACCGCAAGGCTGGCCGAAGAGATCGAGCAGGAACGCGCAGTCATCGCTGCCAAGCCTGCCGGTCTCATCAAGGAAATCGAGCAAGGCGACACAATGCGGGCAAAGCTGGCCGAAGAGCTGGCCGCGGCGCAGGAAGTGGTTGATGCCGCTCAAACCAGGGTGAACGGCGCAGACCGTGCGCTGGGTGAAGCCAATGAAGCGCTGAGCCTTGCGCGCGAAGGGCGTGCAGGCCTTGCCGCTCAGGCGGAAAATCAGGAGCAGCGGCGCGGCGAGTTTGCGCGCATTTCTGGCGAGCGGTTCCAATGCCCTCCCCCGATGCTGTGCGAGCGGTTTGAGTTTGCCGAAGGAGATGTGGCGGAATCGGGCGCGGAATCGGATGAGATGGATCGTCTCACCGCCAGCCGAGAGCGGATTGGCCCTGTCAATCTGGTGGCGGCTGAAGAGCTTGCCAAAATCGAGGAAGAGCACGGCGCCAATGCCTCTGAGCAGGCAGAACTGGTCGAGGCGGTGGCACGGCTGCGCGGCTCTATCGGCAGCTTGAACCGCGAGGGGCGCGAGCGTTTGCGCAAGGCCTTTGACGAGGTGGACGGACATTTTCGCGAGCTATTCACACGGCTATTTCAAGGCGGGCAGGCGCATCTGGCGCTCATCGATAGCGACGATCCGCTGGAAGCCGGGCTTGAGATTTTCGCGCAGCCGCCGGGCAAGAAATTGCAATCCCTCTCGCTGCTTTCGGGCGGAGAGCAGGCGCTCACCGCAACTGCGTTGATCTTTGCGCTGTTTCTTACCAATCCGGCGCCGATCTGCGTGCTGGACGAGGTGGACGCGCCGCTTGATGATGCGAATATCGAACGTTTCTGCGATCTGCTCGATTCCATGGTGCGCACCACCACCACGCGCTATCTGATCGTGACGCATAATGCTGTGACGATGAGCCGGATGCATCGCCTGTTTGGCGTAACCATGGCGGAAAAGGGCGTGTCGCGGCTCGTCAGCGTGGATCTGGGTGAAGCCGAGTTGATGGCGGCAGAATAGCCACTTCGACTTCAATTCTCCGACAGTCTAAAAGACGAACCTAGGCTTAGGCCTAAGCTTCGACCAGATCGGCCAGTTTTGCGCGGATTGCTTTCAGCCTGGGCAAAACTTCGGCGATGATCTCGTCTCTTGGTCCAGCGTTCTCCAGATCATTCGCCGCGCTCTCTTTCTTCTGTTTGCGGTCTTCACGCCGATCCCCCTTGCGGCGATCCTTGCGCCTGCGGTCTGTCGACTTGAGAGCCGCCTTGGCGCCTTTCAGCGTGTAGCCTTCAACATTGACGAGCTGATTGATCGTCTCGACCATCTCGATATCGCCCGGCCTGTAATAGCGCCGCCCACCGCTCCGCTTGAGCGGTGACAGCATTGGGAATTGCTGTTCCCAATAGCGCAGCACATGGGTCTTTATATCGAGCGCTTCGCTAACCTCACCAATGGTGCGAAGAGCGCCCTCATCCTTCCCATCGTCAAAGTCAGCCGCCATAGCGCTCTAGCCCCCTTTGGCGACGCGTTGCTTGAGTAGCTGGCTAGCGCGGAAGGTCATCACCCGGCGCGGAGTGATCGGAACCTCGATCCCGGTCTTGGGATTGCGACCCACCCGCTCGCGCTTGTCGCGCAGAACAAAACTGCCAAAGCCTGAAATTTTCACATTCTCGCCATCGGCCAGAGCATCGCCCATTTTGCCGAGTATGGTCTCCACCATATCCAAAGATTCCGCGCGCGAAAAACCCATCTTGCGATTGATCGTCTCCGCCAGATCTGCGCGAGTTAGCGTACCCACCGAACGCATCATTCGCATACCTCCTAATTCTTCCAAACTGGTTGCAAATGTATACTGATTGAAATTATTGGCAACGCTTGAGCGGAGCGCCGTCAACAATTGTTCACATTTGTTCACATTTGCACGAGGCTCGCTCCCCAGGTGAAACCGCCGCCCATTGCCTCGAGCAAAATGAGGTCGCCTTGCTTAATCCGGCCATCGCGCCTTGCTACGTCCAGCGCCAGAGGCACGGATGCAGCAGACGTATTGGCGTGCTGATCTACGGTTACGATCACCTTTTCCGCAGCAATTCCCATCTTGCGCGCGGTTGCGTCAAGGATGCGGGCATTGGCCTGATGCGGCACAACCCAATCGATGTCTGAAACGGAAACTCCAGCGTCTTCAACCGTTTCTGCGAGCACAGATGCAAGATTCACAACAGCGTGGCGAAACACCTCGCGCCCCTTCATCCGCAAATGACCGACCGTTTGCGTGGTCGATGGCCCGCCATCAACATAAAGCAAATCGTGCTGCGCGCCGTCAGCATGGAGCTTGCTTGTAAGGATTGCAGGCTCGCCGGCAGCCGGATTGTCAACCGCTTCGAGCACCACTGCGCCTGCTCCATCACCGAACAGGACGCAGGTTGTGCGGTCTTCCCAATCGAGAATTCTGCTGAAAGTTTCCGCACCGATCACCAGCGCCTTGCTGGCGTTTCCAGCCCGAATCAGCGAATCGGCTGTGGTCAATGCATAGAGAAAGCCCGAGCAGACCGCCGCCACATCGAAAGCGATTCCCCCATTACAACCAAGGGCATGCTGCACTTTCGTGGCGGTGGCAGGAAAGGTGTTGTCAGGTGTGGCGGTGGCAAGGACAATCAAGTCAATCGATTTTGCATCGACATTGGCGTTATTGAGCGCTGCGCGTGCAGCTTCGATCGCAAGCGAGCTGGTGGTCTCCCCCTCGCCTGCAATGTAACGCTGGTGAATACCGGTGCGCTCGACGATCCATTCATTGCTGGTGTCGACCTGCGCGGCGAGTTCTGCGTTTGTGACCACGCGCTTGGGCAAGGCAGAGCCGCTGCCAAGGATGCGCGCACGCCTCAAGCTGCGCCTCCCGCCCGGTCAACATCGCCATTGCGCCGCTCGCGCATCACATCATCACCCAATTCAGCCAGATCGCTCGCAATGCGCTGCGTCAGATCGTTCTCAAGCAGGCTCGCCGTCACTGCGACCGCGTTGGCAACGCCAGCCGCCGTCGCGCTGCCGTGGCTTTTGACGACCACGCCGTTGAGGCCAAGAAAGACCGCGCCATTGTGATTATTGGGATCAAGATGGTGGCGCAAAAGCTCAGTCGCGGGGCGCGAAACCAGAAAGCCGACCTTTGACCGGATGGAACTGGTAAAGGCATTGCGCAAAAGATCGGTTACAAATCGCGCTGCGCCCTCGATCGCTTTCAAAGCGATATTGCCAGAGAAACCATCCGTCACCACGACATGCGTTTCGCCGCGATTGATCTTGTCGCTTTCGACGAAACCATCAAACGACATTGCCAGTTCGCTCGCTCCTTGCAGAGCCGCCGCAGCATCACGCAAAGCCTCCGTACCCTTGATCTCTTCCGTGCCGATATTGAGCAGGCGAACGCTGGGCTTCTCAAACCCGTTGACGATCCGCGAATAGGCAGCGCCCATCACCGCATATTGGACGAGGTTGCGCGCATTTGCCTCTGTGTTGGCACCGAGATCGAGCATGACGACATCGTGCTCTTCCAATGTTGGCATCAATGCGGCAAGCGCGGGCCGGTCAATTCCCGGCATTGTGCGCAAGGCGAGCTTGCTCATCGCCATCAGTGCGCCCGTGTTGCCGCCGCTGACCGCTGCGCCGGCCTTGCCTTCTTTCACTGCATTGACCGCGAGCCCCATCGAAGTGGTCTTGGCCCGGCGGATTGCGCGGCTAGGAAGCTCATCGCCCTCCACCACATCTTCGCAATGGAGAATTTCGGAAGCTGATCGCAGAGCGGGATGGTGTTCGAGTGCCTGCTTGATCTGCGTTTCATCGCCCACAAGCAGGAAATCGAAATCCGAATGACGGCGACGCGCCAGCGCGGCCCCTTCGATCATCACGCGCACGCCTTCATCACCGCCCATCGCATCCAGAGCGATACGCGGTGTGCTCATGCGCTGTGTTCCTCAATCAGTCTTGAGAGCCCTTAAAGGCCCTTGGGTTCCAGAATCAGACGGCCATTGTAATAGCCGCACGCCTGACACATGTTGTGAGGGCGCTTCAATTCACCGCAGTTCGAGCATTCGTGGAAAGCCTCAGCCTTCAGCGAATCATGCGCGCGGCGATTGCCACGGCGATGCGGGGATACTTTTCTCTTAGGGACAGCCATGGCGGACCTGCTTCTATAAAATACGTTGCGTTTTCGCAGTGTTCTGCGAGCCGCTCTAGGCCAAGCCGATGGCGCACACAAGCAATCTATGTGCGAAAAGGGCCTAACCAATGCGGCGAAGGCGCGCGCTATAAAGGAAATTTGTTCACTTGCAACCCGCTTGGCACGCATATCTGCGCTCTTGCCTTGGTAGCCTAACCTGCATATCAGTTGCATATTGAAATTGAGTGGGGAGGACAACTCATGGGCATGCTTTTACCCGTCACACTAACCTCGGCTGCAGCCGCAGCAATTATTGGCGTTTGGCTCATGATCCGCGTTGGGCAAGTGCGCACTTCGGAGAAGGTCAGCATTGGCGATGGCGGGAACGAAAATGTCATTCGGCGCATGCGTGCACATGCCAATTTTGTCGAAAGCGCGCCCTTCGTCATGCTGCTTATCGCAGCGATCGAGATGACCGGCAAAGGCGAACCCTGGCTGGCATGGGTTGCGGCGGTCTATTTCCTGGGACGGGTCGCGCATGGCCTCGGCATGGATGGCGGCGCGCTCAGCAAGGGGCGGATGATCGGCACGATTGTGACTTTGCTTACCTTGCTGGGCCTTGCTATTTGTGCGGTGCTGATTGTGCTTGGGGTGATGTGAGACGGTTTTGAGGCTCCACTTCAGCCAAGTCTTTTAAGCGTTTTGGCATATCGCTTGGCAGGCAAATGTTCCAAGCCAATCCCAGCCGCTCCATCGCCTTAATAAAGACATAGCCCCAATCGCTTTGCCCTTCACGTAGCCCGATGCGCGCGCTGCCGGGAAAAGCGTGGTGATTGTTGTGCCATGCTTCTCCCATTGTGATCAGGCCAGCCCATGGCACATCGTGGGCTTGCACGCCTGCCCCGTTCACATGCCAGCTTTGCGGGCCGCGACGATGCGCCAGATGACCGATAAACCAGTGGCCATGAACCGTGAGCGCAACACGGACAAATACACCCCAAACGACAAAGGGCATCCCTCCCAGAGCATAGAGCAGCAGTGCCAGCGGCAATTGCTGCACCATCCAAGTCCGCTCCAGCCAGACAATGAACCGCTCGCTCTCTAGCTTCGTCAAGTCAAAACGCGGCGGATGGTCGAGCTTTAATTTGCAATGCAATTGCCACCATGCATCGATGAGCATTGGCCGGCGGTGGGCGAGATAGTCATGGCAATCGCTTTGCCGCTGCGCCCAATCGCGCAAATCATGCGTTCTCACAATCCAGATAGGGCCGCTCATTCCGGCAACAGTGCCGCACCAGATCAGGAACCGCCGGATCGAGGGCGTGGTTTCAAAGCTGCTGTGGATGAGGAGGCGGTGAAATCCGACCGAATGGCCAAGAAGGAGGAACGCTCCAGTTAGGCCCAGCCCCAGGGCAACGGCCGGCAGCGATGTGTAGAATGGAACAAGCGTGAGCGCTGCGATTAGCATCCCGCCATTCCACAGGCTGTGTACGGCATCCCAATGCACCTTTCCCTTGGACGGGTCAGCATCCGGCGTATCAACAATCCAGTTCACTTCACATCGATCCCGGGTCATTCGAATCTCCGCAAGGCAATTAATGAATTACTTAATTATCTCTAAGGCCTAGTAAGCGATTAAGCAAGCGCTTATATACTGCGATATGCAAAAGGTTTTCGAAGCTCTTTCCTCCACCGTTCGCCGGAAGATTCTGGCCTATTTGTCGGAAACAGATTTGACCGCAGGCGAAATTGCCGAGCGGTTCGACATATCCAAACCTGCCGTGTCACAGCATTTGGGCGTGCTGCAAAATGCTGGCTTGGTAGAAAGCGAGAAACGCGGGCAATTCGTCCATTATCGCATTGTCGAGGAAAATCTCGTCAACACACTCAATGGCTATGTGCAGGAAGTTTGTCCCGTCTCGCGGCCGCTCAAGCGAGAGAGCAAGGATATTTCAGCAAATTCTCAAGACAGCGCGTAGTCGCTTACAAAAGCGTTAGTCTTGCGTTCCTGACCAAAGGTGCTGGTCGGCCCGTGTCCGGGGATGAAAGTGATATCATCGCCCAATGGCCATAGGCGCTGGGTGATCGCATCGATAAGATCCTGATGATTGCCCATCGGAAAGTCAGTGCGCCCGATCGAGCCTTGGAAAATCACATCGCCGACTATCGCAAATTTGCTCGGCGCGTGAAAGAAGACAACATGGCCGGGCGTGTGGCCGGGGCAATGGATCACGTCCAGTTCAAGCTCACCCACAGTGACCGTATCGCCATGTTCCAGCCAACGATCCGGCTCGAACACTTCGCCATTGATGCCGTATTTCTTGCCATCCTCGTCCAGCCGGCTGATCCAGAAACGGTCATCCTCATGCGGCCCTTCGATCGGAATGCCCAGCTGTTTGGCAAGAATTCCGCTCTCCCCGCAATGGTCGATATGGCCATGGGTGATGAGGATTTTCTCTAAGGTCACGCCAGACTTTTCAACCGCCGCCTTCAGCCGGTCAATATCGCCGCCCGGATCGGTCAGCGCCCCGCGCATCGTCTTGGTGCACCAGATCAGCGAGCAGTTCTGCTGCAAAGGCGTGACAGGCAGGATGGCGGCCTTCATTGGTGCCATTGGACGGTCTTGGGGCTTGATTTCGGTCATGCGCAGTGATGTGGCGGGGGTGGCGGGGTAATGCAAGTTTGCAAGTGTTAGTTCTTGCTTTGCAACTCCGAAACGTAGGCATCAATTGCGCGGACTGTGAGCTGGCCCCCACTCACCTTAGAATGCTTTCCATCTTCTTGCCCCGCGCCAGCTCATCAACGAGCTTGTCGAGCCAGCGGATCTTCTGCGTGAGCGGGTCTTCAATATCCTCGACCCGAACGCCGCAGACGAGCCCCTTAATCTCCCCCACATTGGCGTGAAGCTGAGGCGCTTCATCAAAGAATTGCGCGAAAGTGGTTTCGCGCGCGATCTGCTCTTCCAGCCCCGCCTCATCATACCCCGTTAGCCAAGTGATGACGGTGTGAAGGTCCTCTTTCGAGCGGCCCTTCTTCGCCACCTTTTGCACATACATCGGGTAGATTTCAGCAAACTGCCATTCCCAGATTTGCTTGCGCGCCATGTTCACAGCCTCCCGCTTTTCCAGACCACTCGTCCAATAATCTCACATTCCTGCGCCGACACGTCAATCGGCGGATAGGCAAGGTTCTGACTGATGAGAGCAAAGCGCCCCTGCGCAGCGGCGGCCACGCGTTTGACCATCAATCTGTCGTCCAGCCGCACGACATGCACTCCGTCGCGAAAAGGGCGCGGCGTGCGATCGACCAGAATATCATCGCCATCGCGCAAGAGCGGCTCCATCGAATCCCCTTCCACCGCAATCGCGGAAAGCTGTGCATCGCCCAGCCCTTTCTCGCGCAGCCACTGCTTTGAAAAACGGAATGCATCGAACCCTTCTTCGCCATCTGCCAGCGCGCCAGGCCCTGCCGAAGCACCCAGATTTATTCGCGTCACATCAACCCAAGCAGAGCGATTGCCAGTGCGAGAATCACTTTGCGTGTAGGAATTTTCCGATTCCGGCTTACCCAGTTCAACTTCGCTGACCCCGAAGAAATCAGCCAGCATCTGGCGATCCTGCTCCTCCAGCTTCTTCGGGCTACCTTTGCGAATAAACTGCTGTAAATATGTTGTATTCCGTCCAATCATTTCAGAGAGAGCGGCCAGACTCACCCCCCTGCCCTGCGCCAGTTCGAGCAGCCTCCCCCGCGCTCCGCTTAAGTTCTTTTCAGTCATAGTCAGAGTATTTCCTATGTTGAGATGTATTTTTCCTAGACATGTAGGAATAAAAGCGCAAGTCTTTGCGAACTGACCGATTCGTTTGGACATGAGGGGAAAGACAATGTTGATCAGGACCATCGAGAAATTCTTGCGCGAGCACGATATGGCAGCGACCAAATTTGGCCGTCTCGCCGCGCATGATCCGCGCTTTGTGCTGGATTTGCGGATGGGACGCATTCCGCGCCCAGCCACTCAATCACGCGTGGAACATTTCATGAACACTTATGCTGGAAATGTGGAGGTCAAGGCTTATGCGCAGTGACATTCCAGAAACGAAAGCGCGCCGTTTCCGCGCGCGGCGCAGCACATCAGACCGGCTTCGCGCAGCCTTGTGCGAGCTGGCCGGTGGCAAAGCGGACGTGCTCAAACACGAGGAAAAGGCTTGGGCCTCGGTCACATTCTCGGGATCGCGTCACGAACTGATGCTGGCTTTTGAAGGGCCAGAGGCAGTGATCTCAGGCGAGCTGTTTATCGCTGCCCTGCCCGATTACGAATTTGCTATCCCCGGGCAATTGGTGGCTGATGCGACCGTGAACAGTGTGGATCACGCCGTCTATCCCCAGCCGCGCATGGTGGCCAAGATCACCATATTGTTGCTGGTGGATGCGTGATTGAAAAAAACGCATGCAAATGCGCAAGGGCGAATGCCTGCCCGCAGCAGGTGTAGCTTGCTGCACATCTAGCGAGGACGCAGGCCCGGACGGGTCTGCGGAAATCAGAAAACCATCCCTAGCCCTTGATCACGATCATCTTTTCAATCGTCATCTCGTGGCAGGTGTAGGGAATGCCGCCGACCCCGTGACCCGACTGGCGCAGCCCTGCAAAGGGCATCCAGTCGGTGCGGAAGGCGCTGTGGTCGTTCACCATCACAGCTGACGCATCGAGCCCGCGATAGGCATGCATCGTGGCGGCAAGATCGTTGGTGTAGACCGCCGCCTGAAACGCCACATCGAGCGAATTGGCCTGCGCAATCGCATCATCCACATCATCATAGGAATAGATGCAGACGACAGGGCCGAAGACCTCATTGCGCGAGATTGTCGCATCGGGCGATGGATCGAGCAGCACGGTGGGCGCGTAAGTGGTGTCTGAAAGCTTCTCAGCCCCGCACAAAACCTTGGCTCCGCGCTTACGCGCTTCATCGACCCATTCAGCGACGCGGTCGACTTCCTTGGGGCGGATCAGCGGGCCGCATTCGGTTGCCTCGTCTGTCGCATTGCCGATTTTTAGCGCTTTGGCAGCCTCTGCAATGCGCGACGAAAGCTCATCCACAATGGAGCTATGCGCGAATATCCGCTGGACCGAAACGCAGACCTGCCCCGAATGATAAAAGCCGCCTTTGACAAGGCTTGGCACGGCTGCGTCCAGATCGGCGCTCGCATCGACGATGACGGGCGCGACCCCCCCGTGCTCAAGCGCGCAGCGCGCGCCGGGGGCAAGCTTTGATCGAAGCGACCAGCCAACGCCTGCCGAACCGATAAAGCTGAAGAAATTGACGCGCGGGTCGCTCACCAGTTTCTCGGAGACATCGCGCGGGGTCATCACCGCCCTCGCCCATTCTTTTGGCAAACCAGCCTCGTGCAAAATTTCGATGAATTCAAAACACGATAGCGGCGTGTCACCCGCTGGCTTGACGATCACTGGACAGCCCGTGGCAACCGCTGGCGCGACCTGATGCACAATCAGATTGAGTGGGTGGTTGAAGGCCGAGACGGCGACCACAACGCCAATCGGCTCTCGCGTAGTCCACGCAGTATGTCCGTCACCAGCAGGGGTCAGTCCCATCGGAATTTCGGTCCCTTTCAATGCGCCGATCTCGTGAATGCACAGCTCCATCCCGTTGATCGCGCGGTCCACCTCAACCCGCGCGTCGATCAGCGGCTTACCTCCTTCTGCAGCCACTTGCATGGCGAGATGATCGCGCCGATCGGTCATGATCTCCATCGCACGGTGGAGGATCGCCGCGCGCTCATGCGGTTTCTTCCATTGCGACCGATCCCGCGCCAGTTCCTGCGCCTGCGCAAGATATCCGTCGACCTCGCTCCAATCATGGGTTGGAACCTCGCCAATCGGAGACAAGTCAAACGGGTTGACGACTTGTTGCATAGTCATGTCCTTAACCGCGCGAGCCGATCAAAGCTCTTTGGAGAGCTTCTTGATGTCATGATTGAGGATTTGGTCGTTCTCGACATAATCGACCGGACAATCAATCAAGTGAACGCCGGGCGTATCGCGGCAATGCGCCAAGGTTTCGCGCAAGTGGTCGCTGCTTTCAATCCGGTGCCCCTTCGCCCCGTAGCTTTCCGCATAGGCGACGAAATCGGGGTTGTTATAAGTCAGGCCAAAGTCTTTAAAGCCCATATTCGCCTGCTTCCAGCGGATCATCCCATAGGCTGAATCGTTGAGGATCAGCACGGTGAGATTGAGGCCGAGGCGCACCGCAGTCTCCATCTCTTGGCTGTTCATCATAAAGCCGCCATCGCCGCAAATCGCCATCACCTTGCGTTCGGGATAGAGCATCGCGCTCATCATTGCAGAGGGCAGCCCTGCCCCCATTGTGGCGAGCGCATTGTCGAGCAGGACAGTGTTGGGCAAATACGCCTCATACCCGCGCGCGAACCAAATTTTGTAGACGCCATTGTCGAGGCAGATGATGCCATCTTCAGGCATGCAATCGCGCACTTGGCTCACCAGATGGGGTGGGAAGATCGGGAACCGCGCGTCTTCGGCGAGCGGCTTGGTATGTGCCATCTCTGCCTTGCGATATTCGAGCATGCGGTCAAAATTCCACGCGCCCGAAGGCACAATGTCTTCCTTGATCTGCCAAATCGCGTTCGCGATGTCGCCGATCACTTCAACCTGAGGGTGGTAAACGGGGTCCACTTCAGCCGTTTTGGTCGAGACATGGATCACCGTCGTGCCATCATCATCCATAAAGAAAGGCGGCTTTTCTATCACATCATGGCCGATATTGACGATGCAATCCGCATCCTCAATCGCGCGGTGGCAGAAGTCACCTGCCGATAGCGCAGCACAGCCAAGGAACAGCGGATGGCGCTCGTCAATCACGCCCTTGCCCATTTGCGTGGTGACGAAGGGAATGCCCGTCTTCTCGATAAATTGTGCAAGCATCCGTCCGGTCAGCTTACGGTTTGCGCCAGCTCCAATCACCAGCACTGGGTTCTTTGCAGCCTCGAGCGCCTTGACCGCCATACGCACGGCCTTGGGCTCAGCAGACGGGCGGCGCGCGACGGAAGCCTTAATCGGCTTGGTCGAGGCGGGTTCCTCGGCAATATCCTCGGGCAGCTCGATATGCACTGCGCCCGGCTTTTCCTCCTCGGCCAAGCGGAAGGCTTCGCGCACGCGGCTGGGAATATTGTCGCCAGCGGCGAGCTGTTCGGTAAATTTGGTAATAGGCTCCATCATCGCAACCACATCCAAGATCTGGAAGCGGCCCTGCTTCGACTTTTTGATCGGCTTTTGCCCGGTGATCATCATCATCGGCATCCCGCCCAATTGCGCATAGGCCGCCGCTGTCACAAAGTTGGTCGCGCCCGGGCCGAGCGTTGCAATACACACGCCCGTCTTGCCAGTATGGCGGCCATAGGTCGCGGCCATAAAGCCCGCGCCCTGCTCGTGCCGCGTCAGGATCAGTTTGATTGTTTTAGAATCGGAAAGGCTCTCCAGAAAATCGAGGTTCTCCTCGCCTGGAACACCAAAGATATATTCAACGCCCTCTTCTTCGAGACATTGGATAAACAGATCGGAAGATTTCGTAGTATCGGCCATCGCAGCAAACCCCCATCCAAAAAGCGTGCGGTCCTTGCACGCTTGCTGAGACATTATTCGCGACCAAATGGCGTTTTGTTACGCCTTTAGCGATGCTGCACTAACAGAGCCCGCGCCGCCTGTCATTGGACAAGTGCGTCAAGGCATGCGGGTGGTTAGTACCCGCGAGCCGGATCAAAGACCGGTGCGACCGGCTTTCCGGCCAGATAATTGTCGAGATTTTGCAGAAAACGCTCAGCGCTGCGAATGAACATTTTCTCGGTCGCACGGCCTGACAAATGCATCGAGATATGGGTATTGTCGAGCGCCCATAATGGGTCATCGGCTGGCAAAGGCTCTGGCGTTGTCACATCGAGAAATGCGCCGCCGATGGATTTCGCCTCCAATGCAGCGGTCAATGCAGGCTGGTCGATCACTGCACCGCGCGCAATGTTGACGATCACGGCATCCGATTTCATTGCCGCAAGCTCGTCTACGCCGATCATCGCATCGGTTTCAGCGGTCGCGGGCACAGCAAGGATGATCCAGTCGAACTCGTCCAATTTGCCCCGCCACTCCTCAGGGCTAAGCGCGCCTTCCCCGCCTGAACGCCGCACCACGGTTACATCCACATCAAATGCGTCGAGGCGCTTTTTGATGAGTTTGCCAATCGCGCCATAACCCAGCAGCAGCGCCTTTGAGCCATACAGTTCGCGTTTGCCGGGGCTGTCCTGAAGCCACTCTTTGCGCTCGGCAGCGCGCATCACATCGCGGTATCCCTTGGCAATGTTGAGCATTCCCATCACGACATATTCGGCAATGGTGATCGCATTGATCCCTGCGCCATTGGTGACGGTGATGCCGCGGTCGATCAGCACATCCATCGGTAGAAAGTCTAGCCCTGCATAGATCGAATTGAGCCATTTGAGATTGGTCGCAGCACGCAATGTGTCCGCCATCGCCGCTTGCTCATACATATCGAACCAGCCGATTTCAGCCTCGGGCACGGCGCTGAGCGCTTCTTCCTTGGTCATGAACCAGCGTACATCGAGGTCTGAGGGGAGACGCGGTTCGAGCAGCGGGCGGATAAGGCCGGATATGGCGAGGATGGTCATTGCGGTCTTTCTCTCGTCATTGCGAGGAGACCTGAACACACTTCAGGTCGACGCGGCAATCCATGGCCCAAGACCACTGCACCTTGCAACCTTCGTCCATGGATTGCTTCGCCTTTGGCTCGCAATGACGATGGTTGCGTTAGCCCAGCTTCCATTCCCAACCGAGTGGGTCGCCGTCCATCACTTCAACGCCTTTGGCCGCAAGCTCATCGCGGATCGCATCAGAACGCGCGAAGTCTTTTTCAGCACGCGCGGCCTTGCGGTCTTCGAGAGCTGCCTCGATTTGCTCCTCGGTCAGCTGCGCGTCCTTGGGGCGAATGCGGAGGTCTTTGCGGGAGAGGCCGAACAGGTCGAAGCCCAGCACCGCATCCATATGCTCAATCACCGCGCGCTTGATGCCCGCGTCGACCTTTTTCGTGGCTAGCGCGTCATCTAAAGCGGTGAGGGCAATCGCAGTGTTGAGATCATCGCTCATAGCCGCAGCAAATTTTTCAAGCACGGGTGCAAATTTGGGGTGAGAGATTGATCCGCCTTCAGAGGCCTCCGCTAGCGTTTCAACCAGCATCACCATCCGCTTCAGCCGCGTCAGCGCCGCCTCAAGCCCTTCCCAAGTAAACTCCAACTCGCTTCGATAATGCGCTTGCAAGCACAGCATC
>CAZJAG010000041.1:0-3279 GCA_964543735.1 uncultured Porphyrobacter sp.
TCGAGTGATAGGGGAGCTGGAGCAATTCCAACCGCCCCGTGCTCGGCAAAAAGCCCTTGGCCGGATCCTCTGCATAGAGCCGCGCTTCTATGGCGTGGCCGTTGATCGAGAGCTCTTCTTGTTTGAGCGGGATTGCCTCGCCGCTAGCAACCCGCAATTGCCATTCGACTAAATCCACTCCGGTAATCTCTTCGGTGACAGGATGTTCGACCTGAAGCCGCGTGTTCATCTCCATAAAGAAAATGCGGTCGGCGCGCAGGCCCTCTGACGCATCAGCGATAAACTCGATCGTGCCCGCGCCTTCGTAATCCACCGCTTTGGCGGCGCGGACGGCAGCGGAGCAAATGTCTTCGCGGGTGGCCTCGTCCATGCCGGGGGCGGGCGCTTCCTCGATCACCTTTTGGTGGCGGCGTTGAAGCGAGCAATCGCGCTCGAACAAATGGACGACATTGCCATGGGCATCGCCGAACACCTGCACCTCGATATGGCGGGGCGAGGTGATCCACTTCTCCAGCAGGACTTGCGTGTTGCCAAAGCTCGCCTTGGCCTCGCGCTGGCAGCTTTCTAGATCAGCCGCGAAATTCTCCGCCGCGTCAACCTTGCGCATACCCTTGCCGCCGCCGCCTGCAACCGCCTTGATCAGCACGGGATAACCAATCGCCTCGGCCTCTTCCGACAAGCGTTCGAGCGATTGATCCTCACCCAGATAGCCTGGAGTAACAGGCACACCAGCCTCCATCATCAGCTGCTTGGCAGCGTCTTTCAAACCCATCGCGCGGATGCTGTCCGGCTTGGGCCCGACCCAGATCAGCCCTGCGTCGATCACAGCCTGCGCAAAGTCGGCATTCTCCGACAAGAAGCCGTATCCGGGGTGAATTGCCTCAGCGCCCGTTTCCTTCGCCGCTGCAATGATTTTCTCGCCCACCAGATAGCTTTCCGCAGCGGGCGAGGGGCCGATATGCATCGCCTCATCGGCCTGTCGCACATGCAGCGCCTTTGCATCGGCATCGGAATAGACAGCGACCGTGGCAATGCCCATTGTGCGCGCCGTGCGGATGATGCGGCAAGCGATCTCGCCGCGATTAGCAATAAGAAGTTTGGCAATCATGGCGCTTGGATTAAGCGCTTGCCGTCTCCGGAGCAAGCGTGGGAGCAGCACCGTCATGCGGTTTGGGTTTGCGCGGCAGCCGCGCCCGCGTCCAGCGTTTGGTCTTGGGGGTTTCCGGCGGCCAATTATCCAGCGCCTCGCGAAAGCCGCCAAAGACGTGTTTCACCTTCTCCCAGCGCGTTGTGTAGACCCGCGAATTCCATGCGTGCTTGCCCTTTGCACGCACCTTGCGGCCAATGTCATTGTAGATGCGCGCTGCGGTATAAAGCGCCCAGCGCTGGCGGAAGGTAAGCTTTGCGATCCCCATCTTGGCATGCGCATCATGCACTTCCATCAGATCGATCAGCCTTGCAGACAGCCGCGCTAGCTGCTCGCGCCGATGCGGTTTGGTATGCTGTCCCGGCTCAATATCTTCCTCGACCAGCCATTCGGCAGGGATGTAGCAGCGCCCGACCTCGTCATCCTCGATCACATCGCGCGCGATATTGGCGAGCTGGAAAGAAATGCCCAGATCAACGGCGGTGTCGAGCGTTTCGGTATCCTCGCGGTCAACGCCCATGACATAGGCCATCATCAATCCGACCGCGCCCGCCACATAATAGCAATAGCGCATCAGATCATCTTGCGTGCGTGGCCGCCAATCTTGCGAATCAAGCTCAAAGCCGGCGATGACTTCTTCGGCATCCTCCATCGTGAGGCCCGCTTCCCACGCGACCTGACCATAGGCATCGAAGGCCAAATCAGCGGTCGGCTGACCTTTGAGAGCGGCCTGAGTGAGGATGCGCAAAACCGTGAAGCGTTCGGCAATGTCGGATTGGTCGCCCAACTGGCCGCCCATCGCCTGCCCGTCGACTATATCGTCGCAATGGCGGCACCATGCGTAGAGCAGCCAGACCTTCTCGCGCGTGTCCAGATCGAACAGCATGGATGCCGCCGCGAAGCTCTTCGAGCCTTTCGCGATCGCCTCCCAGCTTTGATAGACCAATGGTTCGCGGCTTCTGCCTCCACCCGCCTCTCGCTGGGTGTGTTTCATGAGGCTGGTGGCAGTCCGCGCCTTTTTGCGAGTCACAAATCCTCTGCGTTCATCCTGAAGATGGGTGTATGTGGCTGATAATTCGCCATCTTGTCCAGCAAATCCGGCAGGTTGGATGAAGAAATGAGTATTTCCTGATGGGCTTCGCGGACAAACCCAATCTCGGCCATATGCGTGTTGAAAGCAATCAGATGGTCGTAAAATCCGTTTGCATTAAGGAGGCCAACGGGCTTGTCGTGATAGCCAAGCTGCGCCCAGCTCATCGCTTCCCACAGCTCGTCCATTGTGCCCACACCACCGGGCAAGGTGATAAACCCGTCAGACAGATCGGTAAAGCGTTGCTTGCGCTCGTGCATGCCGGACACAGCGATCAGCTCGTCGCAATCATTGTTGGCAACTTCGGATTTGATCAGCGCTTCGGGAATTACGCCGATAACCTCGCCGCCTGCATCTTTCGCGCCCTTGGCAACCGCGCCCATCAGGCCAAGCCGCCCGCCACCATACACAACGCCGATATTGCGCTCAGCGAGCGTTTGGCCAACGCCGCGCGCAAGCTCGACGAAGCTTGTGTCTTCAGGCGTGGCCGAGCCGCAGTAAATGGCGAGGCGGCGAAGTGGGAAGCTCATCTTAGTCAGTGATCTCGACTGAGAAATGGGTTCCTTCGGGAAGGTCTTTCAACTGTTTGGCGCTTTCGCCACTGAACCTAATCAATTCTTCTAAGGGCATAATGCAAAGATTCTCTGGAGCGTAGTCGCCTTGCAGCATCGCTAGTGGTTTAAGGGTAATGACTGAGCCATCTTCAGGCTCCCCCAACAACTCAAGGCCTTTTGCCAAAAGCTCACCACCAAACCAAAGTTCTTTCGCTTCGTCGGTATCTAGATGCGCCTGCGCAGCCGCTTGATCACCAAGAGCGATCACACTCATGCCATCGGTGTCGAGGTAAAAGAACTGCTCATCCGCATCAGAGATAAGCAAGTGACCCATCGGGCTTTGTGCGCGAACGCGCTGCGCTTTGAAGCCAGCCCACCCCCAGCTCTTGTTTATCACATCAACAAGGTTCATCGCTCGTTCTTAACCGCCAAATCCTCAAGCATCAAACCCGCTGTCGCTTTCGCGCTGCCGACAACGCCGGGAATGC
>CAZJAG010000041.1:3379-19344 GCA_964543735.1 uncultured Porphyrobacter sp.
TCCTCAAGCATCAAACCCGCTGTCGCTTTCGCGCTGCCGACAACGCCGGGAATGCCTGCGCCAGGATGCGTGCCAGCGCCCACCAGATAGAAGTTTTCGATTACATCATCGCGGTTATGGCCGCGCAGATAGGCGCTTTGCCACAAGACCGGCTCAAGGCTAAACGCGCTGCCCAGATGGGCGTTGAGATCGCCTGCAAAATCCTTGGGCGCATAGCTGAACTTGGTCACGATACGGTCGTGGATATCGGGGATGAGCCTGCGGCCAATCTCGTCGAGAATGCGTTTCTCCAGCACAGGTGCAACCTCGTCCCAATCCACCGCCAGCTTGCCCATATGGGCAACCGGAACCAGCGCGTAGAATGTGCTCTTGCCCGCAGGTGCCATAGAAGGATCGGTTACGGTTGGGTGGTGCAGATAGATCGAGAAATCCTGCGGCAGCACGCCGTGGTCGTAAATGTCTTCCAGCAGGCCCTTGTAGCGCGGGCCGAACAAGATCGAGTGGTGCGCAATGCCGGGCCATGCGCCCTCCAGCCCGAAATGGACGACGAAAAGCCCGGGGCTAAAGCTCTTGCGCGCAAGCGATTTGGAATAATCCTTGCCCCGCTTCGAGCCGGACAGAAGATCGCGGTAGGAATGCATGATGTCAGCATTGGAAGCGACCGCATCAAAGCGCGCCTTGAACCCGCTTTCGGTTTCGACCTCGCTCGCGCGCGAACCATGCGTGTGCACTTGCACCACCGGATCGCCGACGCGCATTGTGCCGCCCAACCGCTGGAAATGGCGCACCATGCCTGCGATCAAGCGGTTTGTGCCGCCTCTGGTCCACCACACGCCGCCATCTTTCTCAAGCTTGTGGATGAGCGCATAGATCGCCGATGTTTTCATCGGATTGCCGCCGACCAGCAGCGTGTGGAACGAGAGCGCCTCGCGCAGTTTCTCGCTCTTCACATAGCTTGAAACCATCGAATAGACGCTGCGCCATGCCTGCTTCTTGACGAGAGCAGGGGCCGCTTTCAGCATGGATTTGAAATCGAGGAAGGGCTTGTGGCCAAGCTTCACATAGCCTTCTTCGAACACGCCAGCGGAATATTCGAGAAAACGGTGATAGCCTGCCACATCGGCCGGATCGAGTTTGGCGATCTCGGCATTGAGCGCGTCTTCATCGTTGGAATAATCGAAATTTGTGCCATCGGGCCAGTTGAGCCGGTAGAACGGCATGACCTTCATCAGCTCGACATCATCTTCGAGCCGGTGGCCGGTCAAATTCCACAGCTCGCGCAGGCAATCAGGATCGGTGACAACGGTCGGCCCGCCATCAAAGATAAAGCCGTCCTTCTCCCAGTAATACGCCCGGCCGCCCGGCTTGTCGCGCGCTTCGATCACGGTTGTGGCAATGCCCGCTGATTGGAGACGGAGCGCCAGCGCCATACCTCCAAATCCCGATCCGATAACGCAAGCGCTGCGGCCCTCATATTTCTCGGCCAGAAGCGGGTCGACACCCTTGCCCAGCGGGCCGCCCATCATGCTTTCGAGCGGCGTTTCCGGTTTGCTTGGTGCGTTCACTTGCGCTGCCTTCCCTGTTTGCTGGCCACAAGAGGTTCACCTCTTGTCAGCCATGCCTTGATCACTCGTCTTGGAGATACGGGCGGCTTGCCGGTTAGGACGCGGATCTTGTCAGCAAATGTCGATGCGCCGCGATAGAAACGCTCTACCAATCCTTGCGGGCGGCGATAGAAGCGCGAGAAAATGTCGACCCTTTTTGAAGGTTCAGCAGCGCCAAACAAAGTGCGCGCAAGGCGGCGATAGAATTTGGTGCGGCTCCAGTGCTGGCGCGCGCGGGCTTCCATCAGTGCGGTGAGCTGATAACCGGTGAGATCAGCCTCTCGCGCAATCGCGAGGGCATTCTCCAAAGCAAAGCACAATGTATAACTGGTGAGCGGATGGGAGAAGCCGCCGCGCGACCCTGCAATGGCAACGCCGGGGATTGCGACAGAGGCTTGGTAAGCGCTGAAATTGCCGCCTGTGATAACCGGAAGAACGCCCGTTTCATTTCCGACAATCTGCCCGCGCCATCCCGCTTCTGTATGATATTGGTCAAGCCGAGAGGACAGCGCGCTGCGATCCAGCTTTGCCTCGTCGCAATAATAGGTATCCTCGACAAAGACATCATGCGCGCCCAGCGGCAGGACATAGAAAAAGCGGTAAGCACCGTTAGAACGATTGCCTGTCTGGTAAGGCGCAATCTGCTCCACGCTCGCATCCATAATCATCGGGCGCTCGACCTGATGCAGATCATCGCAGCGGGTGTGCCGGCCCATAAAGACTTGCCACCCGCCTTCCAGATGCTCGTTTGGTTCAAAGGCGCGGCAATCGATCACAGCGCGGGCCGGAACCCGCTCGCCGCTTGCCAGCGTGACGCCTTGCGCGTCCATCGCCGTGACTTCGGTTTTGAGGCGGATCGAGCCTTCGGGCATCTGGCGCGTCAGCCCAGCGGCGAAATCGCGGCTCGTCATCGACCGATATCCGGTGGTCAGCTTTCGGCGATATCTGGGAAAGTTGACTTCATAGCCATCATCCCAGCTTGCCACGCGAAAGGTTTCCATCAGCGCCTTGCCCTCTTTCGAGAGGTCGCTTTCAAACCAGCTCCAGCGGTGATTGCCGCCCAGAATGGCACCCTTTTCAAACAGGGTGATGCGCAGTTCGGGATGAGCTTGATTGAGGGCGAGCGCTATCAGACCGCCGGAAAGACCGCCTCCCACAATCGCCACATCGACCATTTGCCCGCTCATTGCGTCAAACCCCTAGGGCAGCGCGGGGCGCGGGGCAAACGATTGTGCATAGATTTGCCATCGGTGATTTGCCTGCGGCCACTCATTTGGCCTCGTTCAGATTGCGATAACGGCATGGTCTCTAGCGCGCGCAGTGCATCCAAGATCGGTTTGGCTGCGAAACTAGCTCATGAAGCTCGCAATGCATGGCTCAAAAACCGGAATGCTCGAAATGAAACACCTTGCCGCTATGACCTTAACGAGCGCCTTGCTGGTCTGCGCTTCGCCAACGCTGGCGCAGCAAAGCGAGACGACTTTAGATCAGCCTCTCGCTGGCAATGAAGACGCTGCGCGTCCTGCCGCTGGCCCACCAGCATCGGTGCAAGGCGAAGGCGGCCCGCCGCCATTTATTCGCGGCGAGAGTGTGTTCGATGACAATTGGGTCACATTGGGCATCGGCCTTGGGGTCAGCACGAGCTATGACGGGTCGGACAATTACCGCCTGATCCCAGCGCCCATTATTCGCGGCAAGCTGGCAGGGATCGGTATCAGCCCGAGCGCAGCGGGCGTAACGCTCGACTTCGTGCCAGAGCGCGAGGAAGGGCTTGATATTGCAATCGGGCCAACCGTGCGTTTTCGTTCCGATAGGGCGGGCGGCATTCGTGATGATGTGGTCGAGGCAGCAGGCGAGCTTGATAGCGCCATTGAAGTGGGCGTTGCGGCAAGCGCGACAAAACGCGGCATCCTGACGCGGGCGGACAATATCAGCCTTAATCTCACCGCACGCGCTGATGTGGCAGGCGCGCATAATGGCATAATAGCGGAACCGGGCATTACCTATTTTCGCCCGATCGGCAGCGCCATCGCAGCCTCGCTCACGCTCAGTGCCGAGTTCGTGGACGATGATTTTGCTGACTACTATTACTCGGTCAGCCCCGCCCAAAGCGCGGCGAGCGGATTGCCGCAGTTCGAGGCCGATGGCGGATTGAACTCGCTGGGAGCCAATGTGTTCGTCGCAGCGGATCTGGATGGCAACACTTTCAACGGCGGCTTTTCGCTCGTCTTTATCGGCGGTTATTCGCGGCTGGTGGGCGATGCGGCTGACACGCCTTACACTTCCGTAAGGGGCAGCGCTGACCAGTTCTTTGGCGCAATGGGAGTGGGCTACACTTTCTAATCCCCGATCCAGCGGGCTTGCGCGCTTGTTTAAGCAAGATCGCTCGGCCAGTTTCGATAGCCATGGGCCTACTTCAACCAAACCGCATCACCATCGCAGCATCTGTGGGTATTACGATTGCCGCGATTGTGATCCTGCTTGCAATGGATCGTCCGCCGATTTGCGAATGCGGCTATGTGAAATTGTGGGAGAACGAGATTAACTCGCCTGGCAATTCGCAGCATATCGCTGATTGGTATACGCCCAGCCACATCATTCACGGGCCGATATTTTACGCGCTGGGATGGCTGCTGTTTGTGAAGTGGGGGCTGGGCAAAGCTCCATCAGGCGCTCCGAGCGCAGCAAAAGGCGCAGTGCAATGGGGGTTGCCACTCGCGGTTTTTCTAGAGGCGGCTTGGGAAGTTTTCGAGAATTTGCCGATGGTGATCGAACGCTTCCGCTCGACCACGGCCAATTGGGGCTATTCCGGCGATAGCGTGCTCAACTCGGCAGCGGATATCGGCTGGATGGCCTTGGGCTTTTACCTCGCTATGCGATTGCCGATTAAAGTGACGATTATCGCTGCAATTATTATGGAAGTGGTAGTGGGCCTGATCGTGCGCGACGGATTGGTGCTCACAATCATCATGCTGGTATTCCCGATTGAGGCGGTTGCCGAATGGCAGGCAGCGGGTGCTGGGACTGCGCCGGTATAAGTTCCCCGTTTGGAGTTCGAGAACGGTTCGCGCTAGCCAGCCGCAAGGCCGACAGGCCGTCCGCAGCGATGCGATCTATGATCGCGTGCGCGAGGAGGCTGCGCGCCGGACGGCGCGCAGCTCAATCAAAAGGATCATTCCTCGCTGTCACCCTCATCATCCTTGGCCTTCGCGCCTTTCGCGCCATCGGCAAGGGTGGGGCGGGCTGCTGGCATTGCCGCTGTGCGGTCGCCCGTTTTGAGATAGGTGTCGAACCACTCCATCATCCGAAGATTGTAGTCATAGCGGCTGCCAGCACGGCGGTTGCCATGCCCTTCGCCCGGATAAAGCACCATGCGCACCGGCGTGTCCGGCTTGCGGATTTTGAGCGAACGGTAAAGCTCAAACGACTGGCCCGGATCAACCCGCGTATCGCTGTCGCCATGCATGATCAGGATCGGTGTTTCTGCCTTGTCGACATGGAAGATTGGCGAGACTTCGAGCATCGCCTGCCAATCATCCCACGGCCATTTGAGGCTATGCACATTGTACATCTCGTAAGGGATGTCGCCCGTTCCAAACTTGCTGACCTGATTGGAAATCCCAACGAACATCACGCTCGCGGCGTATTCAGCCGAGTGATAGGTTGCGCCCCATGCGCTGGCATAGCCGCCATAGGAGCCTCCGGTGATGCCGGTGCGATCCGCATCGGTAATGCCTTGCGCCACCAAAGCGCGTTTCGCATCGACGATATCGGTAAATTCAGGGTCGGTGTAATTGCCTTGGTGCTGCTTGGAAAAGGCCGTGCCATATGCGGTCGAGCCGCGATAATTGGGCAGGAAGACTGCATAGCCTTGTCCCGCAGCCACTTGTCCCGGCTTGGAATAGGCGGTTTGCCAGCCATTGCTGTCATGCGCTTCTGGCCCGCCATGCACATTCATGATCGTAGGCGCGCCGCCTGCAGGAGCGCCGCCAACAGGCTCGATCAATACGCCCTCGACCTCCTGGCCATCGCGCGCGGTGAAAGTGAAGGTGCGTTGATTGCCGAAAGAGATTTCTGACAGCCAAGGATTGTGGCTCGTCCAGCGAGTGAAACTGTTGCCATCGAGCACAAACAATTCGTTCGGGTGTTTCGGACTGTTCGCGGCAACAGCAATCTTGTCGCGCGCTGCATCAATCCGCGTAAGGATCAGATCGCCCGGGTCAATCTCGGATGCAACCGAGCCATCGGCATTATACATCCGCAAGACGCTTTGCGCGCCCACATGGACGATAGTGGCAAGCCGCCCGTCATCCAGCCATTCTGCGTCAACCGCCGCTTCTGGAGCGCCCGCGTTCAAGGCGCGGTAAGCGCCGCTCGCTGTGTCAACCAGATGCATCGTGGTGGCCGCCGGATCGTTCATATCGACCCCTGCAATCAGTGAAAGCTGCGAGCCATCGGGCGAAATCTCCACATCGCCGATCTTGCCCGGTGTCTCGACCACAGCACGCACATTGCCGGTGCCAAGGTCGATAATGTTCACCCGCTTCTTGGTGTAGCTGTCATCCACCAGAGGTGTCGGAGCGGTTTCCACTACAGCAAAGGCATCGCCAGGGGCGACATCAAATGCGCTGACGAAACCGGGCAGGGCAATCTCGCGCGGCTCATCATCTTCGCCGGCATTGACCCGCGCTGCGAACATGCGCGCAGGCTTGAACTCTTCCTCGTAAACCCGCGCGTTAAAGCCCGCCTTGCTTTGCGTCTTGCGTTGCTTGTCTTCTGCCGCGCCGGTCAACAAATAGAGCGTGCTGCCATCGCCGCTCCACTTGTAAGAGCGCACATCCGCGTCCTTAACGCCTGCCAGCTTGGAATAGGTTCCCCCGTCAATCGGCACGCCCCACACCGCGCGTTTGTCATCTTTCTCTTTCTTCCAGATGAAGCTGACTGTGCGGCCATCGGGAGAGAAGCTGACGCCGCTGGGCGAAATATCATCGGGCAGGTAAGCGCGCGCGGCATCGGGCGCATAAGCGACTTTCAATTCCTGCTTGGTCGTGCCGTCCTTCTCGCCCTCGGTCACATCGGGAAGGCTGGCGGTGGTGAAAGCAATCCGGCTGCCATCGGGCGAGACGGCCATGGCGCCAATGCTTTCGATCTTGGCGACATCCTCTGGCGTCATCGGGCGCGCTTGCGCAGTGGCGGCAAGCGAGACAGAGGCGAACAATGTGGCCGAAAGGGCAAGGGTCTTGCCAAGACGAACGGGCGCGATGTGCTTCATAAGAATCTAAGTCCCTATTGTTGGTTTGTTGCGCACCTCATAGCGAACCACGCCCGCAAGGCAAATTTCGGCTTGTGACAGGCATTGCTCATGCTGCGGCTTGTCTCACCACGCGCCCTATGACTAAGAGAAGTGCAAAGGAGAGGTTTCGATGATCAAATTGCGCTCTTTACTGGCTCCCCTGATGGCAGCTGCGGCTCTAGTCGCATCGCCTGCCAAGGCCGAAACTGTTGTCATTTTTGCTGGAAACGTGATCGAGAATGCACAAGCTGAGCCCCTTGGCCCATCAACGATCATTGTCGAAGATGGCCGTATTAGGGGAATCGAACCGGGCATTTTACCAATAGTCCCAGCAGGCGCGGTTCAAATCGACTTGTCTGACAAAACCGTGCTGCCCGGCCTGATAGACCTCCACACGCACCTTTCGGGCGATCCATCGGGCGAGTTCTGGCGCGCGGCGACCACACCGCCGGAATATTACACGCTGATTGCCGCGAAGAACGCCGCGATCACAGCAAAAGCTGGCTTTACGACTGTGCGCGATCTTGGCAGCCGCACCGATCAAGTCACGCAAATGCTGCGCCGCGCTACCGCAGAAGGCATTGTCGCTGGCCCGCGTGTCGTCACCTCAGCGCGCACGATCAGCATTGTCGGCGGGCATGGTGACACCAATGGCTTTCACAAGCATGTGAACGATGTGCTTAGCAGCGGATTTGCTTGCACTGGCCCACTCGAATGCTCCGGGAAGGTGCGCGAGGCATCGAAATATGGCGCTGACCTGATCAAGATCACCGCAACCGGCGGCGTATTGAGCCAGCAAGGGCGGGGCTTGGAAGCGCACTTTACCGATGCGGAGATGAAGGCGATTGTCGATACGGCCAATTCGCTCGGCCTCAAGGTTGCAGCACACGCTCACGGTGCGCGCGGGATCGAAGCGGCGGCGCGCGCAGGCGTCCACACGATTGAGCATGGCACTTATATAGACGAGCAAGCCGCCAAGGTGATGCGCGAAAACGGCACGATCCTTGTGCCCACTTTGATGGCGTTTCAAGGGATCAAGGAGAACCTTGGCAAAGGCTTTTACACTCCTGTGGTCGAGGAGAAGATCCGCGCGGTTGGCCCCTATGCTGAAAGCATTGTCGAACGCGCGCGCAAATGGGGCGTCAAGGTCGCGTTCGGAACCGATGCAGGCGTCTTTCCCCACGGCCAAAACGGGCGCGAGTTTGCTTTGATGCGCGCAGGCGGCATGTCGAACCGCGAAGCTTTGGCAAGCGCCACCACTATCGCCGCCCAAGTGCTGGGGATGGGTGACACTATCGGCCAGCTAAAGCCGGGCTATTCAGCCGATATCATCGCGGTCGATGGCAATCCTTTGGCTGACGTTAGCGTGCTGGAGAAGGTCGGCTTTGTCATGGTGCGCGGGCGTGTGATTGAATAAAGCTCTTCTCGAATAGCCCCTTGATCGAGTGATCTTGCCGGTTCGTGGGCGCATCGCTTGCACCGCGCAGCCAACAGGCGTAGCCATTTCTCCATAACCACCAATGGGGATTGGAACGCATCTATGAAACTTCTGCGCACATTCACGCTCGCCGCTTCCGCGCTCGCCATATCGGCCTGTTCGACTTACGCCGATGAAAGCGCCGAAGTCGCATCAGCCTCCGCACAAGCTCCCGCAGCAGTTGCTGAAACCGAAGCTCCTGTGATGAGCCAGCAGGACAAGATGTTTGCGATATTCGAACGCGCAGACAAAGAAGAACTGGCGCTCAGCCCAATCGGTGCGATGTTCCGCGGTATTTTTGATAATGCCGACCAGATTGGCGATTTTTACACCAACGAGTCCGAGGAAAAGGTTCGCCGTCTCGCGCAGAAAAACCTCGATGAAATCTCCGCGATTGATCGCAGCGCTCTCGATGCGACGGGCCAGCTTGCCTACGATGTGTTCAAACGCAATCAGGAAGAGACGCTCTCCGGCTTCACGCCTGCGCTTCTGGCGGTCGAGCGCGCGCGGCCCATCAACCACTTCTTCGGCCTGCACACATTCTATCCGACCTTTGAAAGCGGGAAGAGCGCCGCGCCGTTCAAGACGGTCAAAGATTACGAGAACGCAATCTCTCGCCACAACCAATATGGCGTGATTATGGACCGCGCGATTGGCCGCTTCCGTGAGGGCTCTGCGGCGGGCATTTTCGAGACCAAGCTGACGGTCAAAAACATGATCGAGCAGCTCGATACGCAGCTCGCCGCACCGCGCGAGGAAAGCCCCTATTGGGGGCCGATCAAGGCGATGCCGGACAGTTTCAGCGTTGAGGATAAGGCGCGGATCACCGCAGGTTATGAAACCTCGGTCGACAGTGTTTATGCAGCCAACACCCGCCTGCGCGATTTTCTGCGCGATGAATATATGGGTGTGGCGCGCGATAGCGTTGGGCTTAGCCAGATGAAGGGCGGGGCGCAGCTCTATGCCAAGCTGGTGCGCGATACGACGACGCTGCCGCTCACCGCTGACGAGATTCATAATGTCGGCCTGTCCGAAGTTGCGCGCATTCGCGGCGAGATGGAAAAGGTCGCCAAACGGATGGGCTTTGACGGCACGCTGAACGAGTTCTTCAACTACGTCCGCACCGATCCCAAATTCCATCCGCCCAGCCGCGAGTGGATGACCGAGGAATATTACCGCATTGAGAAAGTGGTAGACGGGAAGATTGGTGCATTGTTTTCGCTGACACCCAAAACGCCGCTCGAAATCCGCCCGTATGAACCCTTCCGCGAGAAGTTTCAGGCGGGCGGTTCCTATCAGGCTGGCCCGCCCGATGGCTCCAAGCCGGGCATTTTCTACTTCAATGCCTATGATCTTCCCTCGCGGCCAATCACGCAGAATGTGACGCTCTATCTGCATGAGGGGGCACCGGGCCATCATTTCCAGATTTCGCTAGCGCGCGAGAATGACAAGCTGCCGCCCTTTATGCGGTTTGGCGGGAACACCGCCTATGTCGAGGGTTGGGCGCTGTATGCCGAGACGCTTGGCTATGAGATGGGTCTCTACGAAGACCCGATTGCGCATTACGGCACGCTGGATGACGAGATGTTCCGCGCGATCCGGCTGGTGGTCGATACTGGCATTCACTCGAAAGGGTGGAGCCGGCAAAAAGCGATCGATTATATGATGGCCAATTCGTCCAAGGGTAAAACCGATGCGACAGCCGAGATTGACCGCTATATCGCCATTCCTTCGCAAGCGCTTGCTTACAAGATCGGCGCGCTCAAGATACAGGAATTGCGCGCCCGCGCAGAGACGCAGCTTGGCGACAAATTCGATGTGAAGGATTTCCACGCGCAAGTGCTGAACACGGGCGCATTGCCGATGGAAATTCTCGAGGCGAAGATTGACCGTTGGATCGCGAGCGTGAAGGGGGCCTAACCTTCTGATTGGCGCGTTTCGTTAGAAATGCGCCCGCGCCCGCCCGCCCCACAGCGGGCGCGCTAAAGCGCACCCACTCGGACGGACGCTTTTCCAATTTTGGATGAGCAGGAGGTTGAGACTAACCCACCTCGACCGTCACAGGCATTTTGGTGATCCCGCGCAGGAACGGGCTGGACAAACGCTCCAGTCCGTCTTGCGGGGTGATCCGCCAATTGCGCTTTACAATCTCCTCGATCAGCGTGCCGATCTGTATTTCAGCGAGGCGCGCGCCCACGCAGCGGTGAATGCCGTGGCCAAAGCCCAAGTGCCGCCGCGCATTATCGCGCGTCACGTCAAAGGTGTCGCCATCGGGGAAGACTGCCTCGTCCCGATTGGCCGAGATATACCACAAGACCACCTTGTCGCCTTTCGGGATATGCTGCCCGCCAAGCTCGGTATCGCGAGTGGTCGTGCGGCGCATATGCAGCACGGGCGATTGCCAGCGGATGATCTCTTGCGCGGCATTGGGGATGAGCGAGGGGTCAGCGCGCAATTGCTCAAGCGCTTCGGGATATTGATTGAGGGCCAGCACCAGCCCGCTCATCGAATTGCGGGTCGTGTCATTGCCGCCCACGATCAGCAGCGCAATATTGGAAAGCCGCTCCAGCGGGCTCATATTGCCCATCGCCTCTGAATGCACCATCCGGCTGAGCAAATCATCGCCGGGTGCCTCACCGCGTTTCGCGTCCATCAGCTGATCAAAGCGAGCGAGCATTTGCTGCATCTCGCCCATCCATTCCGCACGCCATTCATCGGTCATATGCTCGGCAGAAACCCCGCCTGCATAGTCTGACCAGCGACGCAGATCGTTGAGGTCGGAATGCGGCATATCGAACAGGATGCACAGCATCCCAATGGCTTGCTGGACTGACACACGATCCACCCAGTCGAAGGTTTCGTCCTTGGGGATGCCATCGAGCAGGTTCTTGCAAAAGCTGCGCACTTGCTCGTCGCGCATCTTCATCTGGCTGGGATTGAAGGCGGGCTGGATCACCTTGCGCTGCGCCGTGTGCACGGGCGGGTCAGCGGCGATGAAGTTTTGCAGATTGGATTCGGGCGGCGGATCGGTGATCGTGATATTGCCGAGTTCCCACGAAGAGGAATAGGTTTCATGATCAAGCTCGACCTGCGAAATCAGATCATGCGTCACGACATTCCAATAGGGGCCAAAGGCGCTATCGGGACAATAGCTGACCGGCATTTCAGCGCGCAACCGGGCAAATTGTTCGTGCCAGCTGTCCTCTACGAAAATCCGCTCGTCACTAACATCAAAGGGCGCAATCGCGCGTTCGTCAGCAGCTGTTGTTGCCATCCTGCTATCTCCCATCTCTCAGGCGAGACAGTCGCATAGCAAGGCAGGTTTGTCATCCCTGCTATCTAGGCGCGGCGCTTGTTCGGCGTATCTTGAACGGGCTTGTCTGAGCCTTGCGCGTTAGAGCTCTCCTTCGATGCCTTCGAACGCACCGGAAGGGGAAGGACCGGCTTTGTGGCCATGGATTGGCGTTCGCGCAAATCGGTCAGTTCAGACAGCTTGGTAGCCTTGGAAAACAGGAAGCCTTGGGCCTCGTTGCAGCCTTCACCCAGCAAGGTCGCTAGCTGACTTTTTTCCTCAACGCCTTCAGCCGTCGTCGTCATGCCCAGACTTCGGGCAAGCTCGGTCACCGCGCGGATAATCGCGAGGCAATCAGGATTGTCCTCCAGCTCGTTCACAAAGCAGCGGTCGATCTTGATCTTGTCAAACGGGAATTTGCGCAAATAATTGAGCGAGCTGTAGCCCGTGCCGAAATCATCAAGCGAGATGCGGATGCCCAGATCGCGCAATTTGTGCAGGGTTGCGATGTTTACATCGGTGCCTTGCAGCAGAACGTTCTCGGTAATTTCCAGTTCCAGCCGGTCAGGGGAGAGGCCGGATTGGCCGAGCGCATTGACGATCACACCGATCAGTCCGGCGCAGCGCATCTGCGCAGGTGAGAGGTTCACCGAAACGCGAATGTCATCAGGCCACAAGGTCGCATCGCGCACAGCATTGCGGATCACCCATTCACCCAATTGCAGGATCAATCCGGTCTCTTCTGCCAGCGGGATAAAGTTATCGGGCATGACAATCCCGCGCTCTGGGTGATTCCAGCGGATCAGCGCCTCATAGCCGACGGTTTTTTGCGTTTCGATATTGACGAGCGGCTGATAATACAGCTCGAACTCGTCCGCATTGATGGCGCTGCGCAAATCCATCTCAAGCTGACGGCGTTCTTGCGCGGCCACGTCCATCTCGGGTTCGAAAAGGGCAAAGCGATTGCGGCCATCGGCCTTAGCGGAATAGAGCGCCTGATCAGCGCGCTTCATGATCTCGGCCGGATCAACAATACCGTGCTCGTAGAATGCGCCGCCAATGCTGGCGGAAATTACAACATCATGCCCGTCAATCTGGAAGGGTTCGGCGAGCCGTTCAACAATGCGCTGCGCGACAATTTCGGTGCGTTGGTTGGAGGCTTCTCCCTCGAGCAGGACAGCAAACTCATCGCCGCCAAGCCGCGCAACGAAGTCTCCCTGACGCACGGTCTCCTCGATCCGTTTGGCGGCTTCGCACAGCAGGCTGTCTCCGACCGGATGGCCCAATGCATCATTGACCGACTTGAAATAATCGAGGTCAAGGAACAGGACTGACATCTCCGAACCACGCCCTTCCTGGCGACGGTTCAGATTGCGTTTGAGCGTCTCGTTGAACTGGTGGCGGTTGGCGAGATTGGTCAGCCCGTCATAATGCGCCATATAGCTGATCTTTTCCTCAGCCCGCTTTTGCGATGTAATGTCAGAGGCAACGCCGCGCATTCCGCCCAAGCCATTAGGCTGGGCTGACAGCGTCCACCAATGCGGTGCGCCATTGATCGAAAGCTCAAGCGTGAGGTTGCGAAAGCCGTGCGTGTTGGCGAGCTTTGTTTCCAGAATTCTGCGCTCTGGTGAGATGTCAAACAGATCGACGAATTGGGTGTCGACCAGCAGTTCCGGCGCGCGCGATGACGCGTCGCAGAAACGTTCCGATGGGCCGGTGATAACGCCATTTTTGTCGGTGTTCCAAAGCCAATCGGACGACTGGCTTTCGAAATCATTGAGCAGCAGTTGGACAGTTTCGCTGCTGTCGCGGATATCCTCACGCGCCTTGATTTGTGCTTCAAAACGTTTCCCGCGGGTTGCCCCTCCGCGTAGCAGCAACGCTGTGTAGCAGCCTAGCAGGATAAGCGCGGCAGTAATCGGAACGGTCGGCTGAAGCATCAAAGTGACCGCACCGCCAATCGCCAATGGCAAGATAAACAGAGCGCCTGCGCGCGCCATTGACGTGTAGGTGGTGACGGAGGCTCCCATCATGCCCGATGCCAGCATGATCAGCAGCACATACTCCCCAAAAGTGGCAAAAGGGGCAATGAGATAGAGGCCAATCCCCCAAATCGATCCGCTAAGAATCGCGCTGAGATGGATCAGTCTGGCGTGCTTTTTGACGACGTCATGCGTTTCTTCACGCGCTTCAATTCCGCGTATATTGAGAAAGCGCAGGAGCGCAGAGCCTAATATTGCAGCGATCCAGCACAGCAACAAAATTTGGGTCTGGCTCGACCACATCACTGCGGTCAACACCAATGCGTTAAACACGCCGGCGAACGTCGCAATCGGCGCATAGCGAAAATTCTCGGCCACCTGTTCAGCGAGCAGGATGCGATCAAAATCGCCCTTTGCCGTGTTAGTCCCCATGTGTTCCCCGAGTGTCGTTGTTTCGTTTGTCCACCCGTCCCTTCGGCCGCAGTACGAGTAAGGCACTAATCATTGGTTAAAGGACCGGCGCAGCGCAGAAAAAAGTGGTTACTTTTCTGTGATTTAACATTTTGTGTGGTCGTTTTGACTGGCCTGTCTATTTAGACCTTGGATTGGGCAGGCAGCGCTCATCACATCCCTAGCAGTCCCGCGATCTCAGCCCCGTTCTGGACTCAGCATCGCGCGCGCTCTAACACTGCCTAATCCCCGGGGAGCCAGCGAGTCTGCTTATGCAGACATTGGTTGAGAGGGGCGCGTCGCAGCGCCCGACCCGTTGAACCTGATCCGGCATCTGGTGGGCGCAATGTTCCCGCCAGATAGCAAAACCGGCGGAGGGAGCGGGCCTTGAGCGATTTTCGCCCATTCAAGCCAGCTCTTATCCGACACGCACAAGGAGAGCGCGCAATGGTGGCTGAGTTCGATTATCCGGCATGGATCATCCTCGCTATGGGCATTTATGCGCTGGGCGCTGGGCTTGCTGAAATCCTCAAACCCGGCTTCTGGATGAGCATGGTCGAGGATATCGAAGCCCATCCCGCCTTGCAGTTCCTCACCGGTATCATCTGCATCGCGATTGGCACAGCGCTTTACCTGATCGAGCCTTGGGGCCGTTCAGACTGGATGCTCTATGCGGTCAAAATCATCGGCGCATGGATGGTGGTGGAAGGGTTCATTTTTCTGTGCCTTGGCGGCTGGCTCTTGCGCATCTCCAAAGGGATGATGGGCTGGAATACCAGGGTCTGGGCGATCCTCTCCGCGCTCTTGGGCGTGGCTGCAATTATCGCAGCTGAGCTGCGCATTTCCGATACAATCTGAGTTTTCAACTGAAGGACATACAAACACATGGCTGACATCAATTCTCTGGTAGAGATCGGCGTAACCACTGGCCCCATTCGCGGCAGCCGCAAGGTTCATGTGGGCGCCCGAACGGGCAGCGGGGTGCGCGTTGCGATGCGCGAGATTGATCTGGAGGGCGATGAGCCAAGCTTGCGGGTCTATGACACCTCCGGCCCCTACACCGACCCAGAGGCCGCGATTGATATTCACGCAGGATTGCCTGCTTTGCGGCGGACATGGATCATGGCACGCGGCGATGTCGAGGAATATGACGCGCGCGAGGTGAAGCCGGAAGATAACGGGCAGCTCGGCCCTGATCGCAGCGGCGGCGTTCCAGCCTTCCCCAATGTCGTCAAGCGTCCTTTGCGGGCCAAATCGGGCAAGAATGTCAGCCAGATGCACTATGCCCGCCAAGGGATCATCACGCCTGAAATGGAATATGTCGCAGAGCGCGAGAACCTTGGGCGCGAGACCAATGCAGAAATCATCGCCGCCAACACCGCTGGCTCTGAAAGCTGGGGCGCGTCGATCCCCGAACTGATCACGCCCGAATTTGTCCGCGATGAGGTGGCCCGTGGCCGCGCGATCATTCCCAACAATATCAACCACCCAGAGACCGAGCCGATGGCCATTGGCAGGAACTTCCTCGTCAAGATCAACGCCAATATCGGCAATAGTGCAGTCGCATCAGACGTTGCGAGCGAGGTCGATAAGATGGTCTGGTCGACCCGCTGGGGCGCAGACACGGTTATGGACCTCAGCACAGGCCGCAACATTCACGACACGCGCGAATGGATCATCCGCAACTCGCCCGTGCCGATTGGCACCGTGCCGATCTACCAAGCGCTCGAGAAAGTTGGCGGTGTGGCAGAAGACCTCACCTGGGATGTTTTCCGCGACACACTGATCGAGCAGGCCGAGCAAGGCGTCGACTATTTCACCATCCATGCTGGCGTGCGCCTGCCGTTTGTGCCGATGGCCGCAAACC
>CAZJAG010000042.1:0-19343 GCA_964543735.1 uncultured Porphyrobacter sp.
CGACCGGCTGCATCATTATTGGCCCCGCTGAAGTCACCAAGATCGCGCCGCTCGACACAGAAGTGAAGCATGGCGACACTGCCACGCTTGGCGCTTTCACAGCCGAAGTGATTGATGTGTCTGGCCACACCAATGGCCATATTGCCTTCCATATTGCCGAAGCGGATGTTGCATTCGTGGGAGATGCCGTCTTTGCGCTGGGCTGCGGACGGATGTTCGAAGGCAAGCCCGAGCAGTTCTGGAACAGCCTCTCACGCATCAAGGCTCTGCCTGCAGAAACAACGCTCTATTGCGCGCATGAATATACCGAGGCGAATGCGAAGTTTGCCAGCCATGCTGATCCTGAAAATGCGGCTTTGGCCGAATATGTGGCGGAGATCACCGACAAGCGCTCAAGAGGTGAACGCACTGTGCCGATGGGCTTGGCGCGGGAGCTTGAGACGAACCCCTTCCTGCGCGCTGATGATCCTGTGCTGGCAGCGAAATGGGGCGGCGATGCGCCGCATGAAACCTTTGCTGCGTTGAGAAGCGCCAAGGACAATTTCTAAGCGGCTTATGCAGGCCCAAATGCAAGCGCTTCGCGTCCAATCTTTGTCGGATGACCTGTCGGGCGTTGAGCTGATCGACATGCCCACACCAGAGCGCGCGCAAGGCGAAGTATTGGTGCGCGTTCACGCGGCCTCGCTCAATTTCCCTGACCTGTTGATGACGCAGGGTAAATACCAGTTCAAGCCCGTGCCCCCCTTCACCAGCGGTCTGGAATTGGCAGGCGAAGTTTTGGAAGCCGATCCCGACAGCGGACTTGCAGTGGGTGACAAGGTCATTGGAGGCAACAAGACCGGAGCCTTTGCCGAGCTCGCTAGCATCCCTCAGCGCGGGCTAAGCCCCCTGCCCGAGGGGTTCTCCTATGCTCAAGGTGCGGCGATGGGCGCCGCCTACTCCACCGCTTACACTGGGCTGATCGAGTTAGGGCGCTTAGAGGCCGGACAATGGGTCTGTGTGCACGGAGCATCAGGCGGCGTTGGCCTTGCAGCATGCGATCTTGCCAAGGCGCTGGGCGCGAAAGTCATCGCGACAACGGGCGTTGAGGCCAAGCGCGAAGGGATCATGGAAATGGCCTCGCCCGATCACTGCATCATGGCCGAAGGACGATTTCGGCAGGCCGTGTCAGAAATCACCGAGGGCAAACTTTGTGATATCGTGTTCGATCCTGTCGGCGGCGATGTGTTCGATGAAAGTACGCGCTGCGTGACTTTTGGCGGGCAATTGCAAGTGGTAGGCTTCACCTCTGGCCGCATCGCCGAGGTCGCAACCAATATCCCGCTCATCAAAGGCTACTCGCTCGTGGGTCTGCGCGCTGGCGAATATGCCCGCCGTTTTCCGGAGCGGGGCAAAGCGATAAACGCAGCGATTCGTGAACTGGCCGAGGCTGGACGGATCTCTCCCGCTATTGACCGCACGCTACCGTTGTCGCGCTGGCGTGAAGGCTTTGAAGCGATGGCGGACCGCGAGCTGGTGGGCAAAGTGGTGTTCGAACCGGGCCGCTAGGCTCGACCAAGGCTCTAATACGAGAAAGGCGGCCCACTTGGAGCCGCCCTCTTCCAATACGAGACGCGCGTTGATCAGATCGAGTCGATCAACTCATCGGCTAGTGTCTTGTCAGACTTCGCATCATGCTTCTCAGCGATCAGCTTGTGCGATGCAGCGGCCGCCGCCTGAGCAGCGCTGGCCCGCACATCTTCGAGCGCATCACGCTCAGCAGCGGCGATTTTGTCTTCCGCCATCTGCTTGCGCCGCGCGACCATAGCGGCACTGTCAGCCTCGGCCTTCTCGACAATCGCATCGGCTTCACGCTGGGCGTTGTCCATCATCGCTTCAGCGTCTTTTTCAGCGCCTGCGATCTTGGCGGCATACTCATCGCGCAAAGTCTCAGCCTCGCTGCGAAGTTTCTTTGCTTCATCGAGTTGCTCGCGGATTTCGGCAATCTTGCTGTCGAGCCCGCCCGCGATGACTTGCGGAACCTTCTTCCACAGGAAGATCAGGATCAAGATCGCCATTGCGATCGACACCCAAGTATACGCGGCAAGACCAAAAGCAGTCGGCTCGGCAACCTTGGTCGTCTCTTCCGCGATATCCGCAGCGCCGCCGCCCAGTATGGTGAGAAGATCGACCATCTTACAAAGCCTCCTTCACAGCCTTTTTCGCCGCTGCCTTGGTCACTTTCGCGCCTGCAAGCAGCTGAACGATATCCTGCGTTGCCTCAGCAGCAAGGCCTTCGACCTCGCCCATGGCGGCATCGCGCGCAGTGGCGATGCGCGTTTCGGCATCAGCCAGCTTCTTGTCGAGCCGTTTTTGCGCCGCCGCAATCTTCGCCTCTGACTTAGCCGCGCTCTCCGCTTTGGCTTCTGCCACCACAGACTGGGCTGCAGAACGGTTCTCGTTCTCGCGCACGCGCCAGGCATCTTCTTGTTCCTCTGCCGCGTCCTGTGCCGCCTGAGCAGCAGCCAGATCATCGGCAATCTGCTTGTCGCGCAGATCGACAGTCTCCATCACCTTGGGCACCATTCCCCGCCCGATGACGAAAAAGGTGAGGCCAAAGAAGATCAGAAGCCAGAAGATCTGGCTGGCATAGGTATCGGCTAGCTGGGCTATCTGAGGCATGACGCTAAGTCCGCTATAATCACAATGCTGGGCTGGCGGGGCGTAAATCGCCCTGCCAAGCCCGGCACAGTGCAATCAATCAGGCAACGAAGATCAGGATCATCGCCACAACAAAGGCGAGCAGGCCGAGAAGCTCGGCGGCTGCGAAGCCGATGAAAAGACGGCCTTGCTGACCGTCAGCCGCGCCAGGATTGCGAAGAGCACTTTCGAGGAATGAACCGAATACGTTACCCACGCCGATGGCGGCCATACCTGCACCGATTGCGGCGAGACCTGCTCCGACGAGCTTGGCTGCTTCTGCTTCCATTATACTAACTCCTTAAATGAAAAAATTTGTGTGTCTTGAAACTTAGTGAAGATGCTCGGCATCGTTGATGTAAAGCGATGTGAGCAATGCAAAGACGTAGGCTTGGATGCCTGCGACCAGAATTTCGAGCGCGCTGATCGCCACCATGAGGAGGAAGCTGGGCACGCTAACCAAGGCAGCGATTCCGACGCCTGCGTTAAGGCCGTCAATCACGAAGCTGGAGAGAACCTTCAGCAGGACGTGACCCGCCATCATCGCAACGAACAGCCGCAATGCGAGGCTAAACGGGCGGATGAGGAATGAGAACAGCTCGATCAGGAAAATCGCGGGGATCATCGCAAGCGGCGTTCCGTGCGGAATGAATAAGCTGAAAAAATGGAAGCCGTGCTTCCAAAAACCTACGATCAGGACAATCGCAAAGCTCATGACCGCCAGAACCCCTGTAACGGTGAAATGGCTGGTGAAGGTAAAGGGATGCACCCCAACAAGGCCAAGCGGCAACAGACCAAGCAGGTTTGCAAACAGGATGAACATGAACAGCGAGAAAATGTAGGGCACATATTTGCGCCCTTCCTTACCGATATTCGCCTCCAGCATATCGTCGATAAAGCCGGTAAAGAACTCTACCGCCATCTGCCAGCGCCCCGGCACCAGTTCGCGCTTCATCCCACCCCAGACAAAAATGCCCAGAGCAATTGTGGTGATCATCATCCACATTGCGGAATTGGTGAATGCGAGATTGAAGCCACCAGCCTCGAAGCCGAAAATCGGCTCGATCTGGAACTGCTTCATCGGATCGACTTTGCCTTCTTCGGCTGCCACGATCTTTCGGTCCTTTTAAAACCCTTGGATGGCCCGCGCGCCGCCTATTGCCCCTAGTCAGGGTCAGACGATTGCGTGCTTGCCATGCGAAACACGTTTCTGAAGGCGACCGCAATTCCGAAGAACAAGCCTACCAACAGTCCCCAGGGCGAAGTTCCGGCGAAATAATCAAACGTCCAGCCGATAACCAAGCCTCCGAAAAGCCCACCAAGAAGATCAGCCAGGACCCGGTTGCCGGAGCGATAATCCGCATCGACGCCCTTCACCTGCAGCTCTGTGCGTTCCTCTTCCCGCTCGCGAGCGGCATTGAGCCGTTCTTCGAGCGCATCGATTCGCGCATCCTCAGCAATGGGTTCTCGGGCAGGTTTTTCATCACTCATGCCATCCTCCTAGCATAGCTGAAGGCGGCACGGGCAAGAGCCACCCGCCGAGGGCGTCGTCCCCTTAGCAGGCGCACTTAGCAAGTCAACCAGAACACGGCTGGAAAAGCGGACTATATGAGGATATCTGCCAGCCGCACTTTACGGGCAGCGCGGATCACGGATCGGCGCCGCGCTGGTGCGGGTCTGCCAAGAGCCATCGGGCGCTTGATATTTCTCGCCAGGAGCAGTGCGCGAAATCGCTTCGCAACCCGCTGTAATGGCATATTGCTCGACAGTTGCGTTCTCTGCCTGAGCACGCCGCGTGTAGACCGCGCGGCGTTTGATATTGATGTCGTTCACCAAGCGGCGAAGCTCGGGCGTTTCTGCCCCCACAATGCCAAGATATCCGTTGGTCTGCTCGCCAATCTGGCCCGAAGTGCGCGCGGCAGAATAGGCCGGGTCACGCTGGGCCTGAGCTGGAGCCATAACACCCACAGCAGCGGCAGCTGCCAGAGCAGTGGTAAGAGCGATTGTACGAAGCGTTTTCATGGCGCCTTGCCTTCCTTCAAACTTCTATGCCGAGTCTTAAAAAATATCGGCGTTTTCATCAATTGCATCCGACGCATCTTCCGCCAGACGATAAATCACTTCCTGCTGGATGTTGATGTTGAGCTCGATCACGATGGGCTCTGTTGGCGCGGTCAGATTGATACATCCTCCCAACGCCAGCGCGCCCGTGACCGAAAAAGCTCTCCAAAGCCGTCCAGCCTGACCAAATTCCCTGTCCGCTTTGCCTTTAGACGCCATATCAACGTTAGTGACAGCGCAGGCAGGGTCGGTCAATTGTCGGTACTTCATTGCACTGGCTCGCTTTCCTCAAGCTGAATAGGCGGTTTTTCGGGCGTTATCTCATCCGGCCTTGTTACATCGAGCGAAGGCGCCGGCTCTACAGGCGGCACATTGTTGCCGCGACGCAGCGCCTCAATCCGCGTCATGTCAATGAATTCTGGGTCATAGAGCGAGCGCATGGTGGTCATCAGATCCATAAACGGCGCATTGACATTGACATTGAGCTTGATTGGCAATTTTGCGAGTTCGCGGGTGAGGATGTTGCGGCTCGCACTCTGCCCTTGCTGGACTCCGTCGATCTCGACCTTGGTGGTCAAAATGCCCGTTAGCGGCCCTTCTATGCCAATTTCCATACCGGTATAGTCCAAAGATTTCAGCATATTGAATGCAAAATTCGAGACGATACCCATGTCTTCATAGGTGAGCGCTCCAATGTAAGAAACATTGCCACCTGGAGCGCGCGCGGTGAGCGTGCTGTTCTCGATCCGTCCATTGCCTTGCTTGTCAAAAACAATCGGAACGCGGCCATCAAACAATCCGGTTGCACTCAGATTGGTAAGCTCCATCTGGGCGATAAATGCCGCCGAATTGAGGCCATCAACTTCAAAAACATAGCGCCGCACTTCCGGTTCGGAAAAATTCAGATCGACCGGATCCATGATGAGCTTACCGCCCATAAACGGCCATTGCGCGCCTTTGATCGAAAGCAAGGTTCCATCCCGCAGTTCGTAGTTCAGAACGCCTTTTAGCGCCTCGATACCGGGGTTGACCGATGCGATCTCCACTCGCTGGTTGGGTGCAGATGTGAGCCCCAGCAAATCGGTGAACTCGATTGTCCCCTTCACGCCCCTGACCGGCCCGAATGCAGCGGCTAAATCCATGCTTTGCGCTGTGAAGCTGCCCGTCGAATTGATCTTGTCAGGCGTCCACTGAATCTCGCCAGTGCCGGACACTGGCCCTTTCACTTCGGAAATGATGCCAAATGGCAGGCAGCTCAGTCCGCTAGATTGCCGCATCGGATCAGAGAGCGGATTGCCCGCTGCGTCATAACAATCGCGGAGCGAGGTCGCTTGCGGCTGCAGCGCTTCTGAAAAATTGAGACCGTCAATTGTCAACAGTGCATTGCCACTGGTGTTACTCAGATTGTGCGTAATATCGACTGCGCTAACCACCATGTCGCTCGCTGGGTGACGCAGCAGCGCATTGGCTGTGATGATAT
This sequence comes from uncultured Porphyrobacter sp., assembly GCA_964543735.1. Lineage (GTDB taxonomy): Bacteria > Pseudomonadota > Alphaproteobacteria > Sphingomonadales > Sphingomonadaceae > Erythrobacter. The sequence continues at coordinate 6,221 of CAZJAG010000042.1, forward strand.
TGTTTTCCAGTGCCAATGTCGCATCGCGCGCGATCAGAGGCTCGAACCGGTCAAGCGCTTCTCCATTTCGGTCAAGCACGCGGAACTCGGCATCACCCAATCGCAAGATGTTGTTGTTAAAGCTCCATGAGCCATTTGCCTCGATCACATCGAGCGGGACAGGGGCAATCAACGCGTTGGCATTGGCGAAGGTCCCTTGGATCGTCTCGCCAAGTGATGCCTCGACCTGCGCAACTTCGAAAAGATTGGGTTCATCACCCCCGCCAAGCACCCATTTCACATCGCTCACTTTCGCTTGGCCCGGAAAATCAATCTGCGCAGCGCCTGATGTGAGCGTAAACGGCGTCCCGCCCAAATCGCCGCGCACATTGAGCGCAGGAACATTGGTCGCAATGTCATAACCGCCGCCTGCCTCACTTATGAGTGAGAGCGTGGCACTGTTGGTCGCAAGGTTAAAACTGGCGCCAGCGACATTGCCGTTCACTTGCACCCCGTTCGCCTCGCCCGAAAGCTCGACATCCGAAAATCCCGCACCGCTAGCGAAACTGAAACGCGCTCTGTCGCTTGCAATAGCGAAGGATTGCGCGTCAAAATTGCCATTTGCGCGCAAGCCGCTTGCACCTCCGGAAATGTCCAGATTGGCGAAATCGGAACCCGCTGTTGCCAACAATTGTGCGCTGCCAGCTGTGACCGCGAATCGTTCAGAATTGAGGCTCCCGCCAAGATTGAGCGATGGCAGGTTGAGCGCCAAGGCAAGCCCCTGCGCGCCATATGTCGCAAGCGGCCGCCCCCCTTGTGGGCAGAGCCGCAATTGGCGCCGCTCGAGCCTTAGCGCAGGCTCCTCCAATTCCAGCGCATCAAAGCGCACTGGCGTACACTCGCGCCCCAATGTCAGCGTGCCTGATGAGGAATAGTCGCCCTTCACCGGCATCGCGAGCGAGCGGATAGCTCCGCCCGGAATGGCTCCCGATGCGGTTACGATCCCGTCAAAGGTCAATGCACCACTGGGGCTTTGCGCCAAGGTCATTTGCGGAAGACCAATCGCAGCATCGCCTTCGCGGAACTCCTCCATTCGGATGCGCAAAGCAAGATCACGCCCTTCAACCTGTTCCATCCGGCCAGACAGCGCAGGCAAATCCTCTCCCGAGGTCACGAAATTGCCCGCCAGTTTGAGCGCGCGCGATCCGCCCCCACTCACTTCGAAACGCGACAGGGCAAGCGCGCTTCGGCCATTGGCCCCGCGCAGCCGCGCAGAAGGCACAAGTACGCTGTAGAGTTGCCCTGTTTGCTTGGCGGTCACTTGGGCTGTCAACGTATTGCTTTGTCCCAGCTCTCCCAGCCCGCGCCCGATCCTTGCCAAAAGCGGCTCAAGCAATGTTCCTGCGACTTGCTCGCTCAATGTATCGAGCGAGGCAGCACCGGTTTCGCCAGGGCGCAAATCCACGCCGGCAATCTTGGCTTCGACTTCGGACTGGTCAAAAGCCCCCCGAATGCGCGCGCTTCCTTGCGCAGAAACTTCAGAAATCTCGCCTTGCGGCGCGGTAAGTTTGGCTGAGGCCAAATCATAGCCCAGCACTGCCAGCCCTTCTTTCCAGCTGAACTGCGTATCTCCTTTAAGCTTGTTAGCGCGCACTCCGCTGCCTGAAAGGCGCGCAGCTGAGATCTCGGCCTCGCCATCCACTTCACCAAAATCGCGAGTGAGAGCGAGCTTCCCGTCGATAGCGATGTCAGAGGCGGCAAAGCCTTGGCTGGTGCATTGGGCGTTCTCAGCGCGAATTGGCCCGGCGAAACTCGGCGCGCCGCGCGTAATCGAAATATCGCCATAGAGCGTCGCGCCGCTAAGTTTGCAGCCCTGTGCGGCCAATTCTGGCCCGACGACCGCAAGAATTCCGGTAAAGCCATCATCCAGCCGCCCTTCCCCCTGCGCCTTCACACCAATCGTTCCGTAGTCTGTGATCATCTGCGCACGGCCATCGACCAGCGCAATGTCATATTCGGGCAGCGCAAAAGGCTCCTCACTATCAGTGAAAATCAGCGGATCGAGCGCGCCAAAACTCAGCTTACCATCAAGATATGTTCCATAGAGGCGCGGTTTAATCAGGCTGATCCGGCCAAGCAGTGGCGCAAAATCAAAGACGCCGCCAACCTCAACCTGCACTTCCTCTGCGGTAAAGTCGGGACGGTCAGGATCGCCAATCACGAGATTGCGCAAAATTTGCCGCTCTGTCCCGATTTCGGCGACTTCGTAGCTTGCCTCAAGGCCAAGCTTGTCTAGCTCGCTAGCAATCAGATCATCGGCAATCTGGTCACGCGAGAGCCACGCGATCAGCGGAATCCCAATCACCAGCAGCGCAATCGCTATAAGCAGCCACCAACGCTTGCGCGCAAACCAGCGTTTGGAAGCGGTTTCCTCCTCGCCCTCAATCACCTCTTGGGGCAAATCATCTGTTGGAGCGACGCTGTCCATCACACCATCACTCTTGCGCGCTTCGCAGGGTAAAGGCAATGTCGCCAGCGACCATTCGCCAGCATATGAGAGATGAATTGCCGAAAGCTGCGGATAATGCAGGGAAATCACCCCCTTCGCCTCATGCGGGCGCTGGCCACAGGGCGCGGCTGCGCGAACGTCTGGTGAGCGGCGGGCCTGAGGCATTGGCCGATTATGAAGTGCTGGAGTATTTGCTGTTCGCAGGCGTGCGCCAAGGCGATACCAAACCCGTGGCTAAAGCTTTGCTGGACCGGTTCGGCTCGCTTGCCAATGTGCTCAACGCCGATGCCAAGGCTTTGCAGCAAGTCAGCGGCATGGGCGAGGTCAGCGCGGCCGCGCTGGTTTCCGTGGCGGTTGCTGCACGGCGGATGGCGCGGTCAGAAGTGAAGGACAAACCTGTCCTGTCGAGCTGGCAGGCGCTGCTCGATTATCTCGCGATTGATATGGCGCATCTCAAGAACGAGCGTGTGCGCGTCCTATACCTTGATACGCGCAACCGCCTGATCGATGATCATCTGGCGAGCGAAGGCTCGGTTGACGAGGCCGCGATCCATCCGCGCGTTGTCATCCAAAGAGCCATGGATCTGGGCGCCTCAGCGCTGATTCTCGTGCACAACCATCCCAGCGGCAATCCTGAGCCAAGCCGCGCGGACATCCAGATTACCCAGCGCATTGCCGAGGCCGGACGGCATTTAAGCATCACCGTGCATGATCACGTGATTATCGGCAGCGAGGGGCATGTCTCGCTCAAGGCAAAGGGGCTGATCTAGTCCTTTACGGCGAGCCGGTTAGAACGGAATGCCCCATGCTTTGTAAGTGTCCTTGAGCGATGGCTCCATCCGCAGCGCCAGCTTGATATCCTCACGCCCCTTCTTGTCACCCTGAGCCACGCGAACGACCCCGCGCAATAGGCGCGATTCGGTCAAACCGGGTTCGAGCAACAAGGCAGCATCGAGATCTGCCTTGGCTTTCTCAAGATCGCCCATCCGATAGTAAGCAAGCGCGCGGCTATCGAGGACAGAGGGCGAATACTCAGCGCGCTCAACCGCTTCGGTGCAGGTCGCCATCTCTTTCTCGCCGACAATGTTCCAAGTGCCCGCATGCCAGCAAATCGCATTCAGCAGGCTGCCATCACCGGGGCGCACAGCCTTGCGATCTTCGAGCACTTGCAAGCCTTCCTTGGCCTGCCCTGCCCAACCCATCGCTGTAGCAAGCACCACATCCTCATACATTTCATTGCGGCCTAGCCCGCGATAATCCTCTGCCAGATAAAGCGCATCCTCTTTACGCCCAAGCAGCGACAGGATCTCGATCTGATCGCTATAGGTCTCGCCCTTGGGCTCAAGCGCTTCAATCTCTTCCAGATCGGCCAGCGCGCCTTTCAAATCGTCCATTTCGCGGAGCAATCCGGCGCGTGACCACAAAAGACTGGTTGACCGTTCGAGGTCAATCGCGGCCTCGATATCCTCGAGCGCACCCTTGTGATCGAAAATCTTCTCACGGAATTGCGCGCGATAGGAGTGGGCGTAGACCTTCTCGTCATCTTCCTCGGCATCGGCCAGCACCTTGTCGAACGCCGCCTGCAAAGGGGCAAGCGCCTTGGCATTCTTACCGAGATAATCCCATTCGCGGGTAATCTCGCGCCCGCTGCGCACTTTGGGAAGCGCTCGTTTGAGGCGCGTGATGGCTCGCTTCGCAGTGGGAATATCGGCTGCAGCGACTTCGCGCGCGACCGTGCGCACAGACTGGTTGAGGGCAAAGCGATTGCCCTCCAACGCACCCTTCGAAGCAATTTGCACGCCGCCAATTGTCTCGGCCACATCGAGCTTGCCCTTCACGCCAAATTCGGTTGGCTCATCAGGCAGCAGCACTTGCAAATCGGTGGTGTAATAGCTCGGCCCGTTCAGGCGCAGCGGAACATCGCGCCATGCCTTGCGCGCACGATCAGCATTAAAAGCAACCGAGCGTGCGGGCTGCGTTGGCGGCGCCATTTCGAAAACCGCCCGCTCACGCTTGAAGCCAGTATCGACCAGACCTTGAGCCTTTACCGTGCCCAGCCCTTGTGCGATGTCATAAGTAACGGTGTAGTCCGTGACTTCTGCACCGCTCAGCAAGCTCATCACCGCATTGTCGACGGCGTTTTCCTGCTGTTCGAGATCATCAAGCTCTGCCACGGCACGCCAGCGTGATCCCATCGAGCCGCGATATTGCACTTCGATATCGAACAATCCGGGCACGAGAAGGCCTGCGGTCTGATCAATCGTCAGTTTGACAGCGCGATCAGGCGATCGCAGCGCCCGCTCTTCCATTTCGACAAGGTCAGAACCCGTCTCAGTCAAGGGTAGCGCGTAGAAGAAGCGCGGAACCTCATACATCGTATCGATCCGCGTGCCGGTGACCGTCCCGTCGAGCCAGAACGTCTCGCCATCCACCTCGGCGCGCACAATCATATGGTCAAAATTGCCCGGCATAGGCGCAAGCACTGGCAATGCATCACCGCCGCGGCTGCGCACCAAAACGACGCCAGAATTGATCCCTAATTCCTGCAAGATTGCGTGGAGGAGAACCGATTTGGCTTTGCAATCACCAAACCGCTTTTCCCATGTCTCTTCAGGCATTTGCGGCAGATAGTTCCCACCGTTAAGGCCGTTGAGAAGATAGCTCACCTGATCTTGCACCAGTTCCAGCGAAAGCGCGAGCCGTTCACGCGGATCAGAACTAGCCTTGCGTATTTTCTCAACCTCGCCCGCCAGTGCAGAACCAGAAGGTATTGAACCTGTCACATCGTAATGCGGCGCAAAAGAGCGTGAGACAGACTTCCAGTCAGAATAGGTCGTCACCTGAATACCGGGCGTGAGCGTATATCGCGAAGGCGCGCTGGTTGGCCTGTCGTCCAGCTCGTCAAGCGGCATTTCCACCCGCCAGACCATATCCTTGCCGTTTGACGCAGGTTGCGGAATCTCAACCCCGCCCGTCACCTCGGTTTTGACATTCATGTCTTTGGGCCAAGTGACCTGCAAATAGCCGGTTTCCAAAGGCACAGGCTTTGTCATCAGCCGCGCTTGCCATTGCACATCATCGCCCATCGCCTGATCCGACAATGTCGTCGAGTAAGCGAGCCGCAAACGGTCACCCAATTGCGCGCCAGAAACGGGCATTGTCGCGGTCAGCTGGCCATCCAGCATCCGCGATTCGAGTCGACGCTCACGCCGCAAAACCTCAAACTTCTTGTCATCGCCAATGATGCTGACAGTTTTGCCATCGCGGATCAGCGAAGCTTCATGGATGATCAGATCGCCTTTGTCAGGCAGCCAACTCGCCTGAAGCGTGCCGAACTGGTTGAGCGCCTCGGGCGAATCAAGCGCGACCACATATTCGGCATAGGTCCACAGCCGCCCCTTCTCGATCCGCGCTTGCTGTCCCAGCAAAAGGTAAGGTGAAGAGCTATCCTTTGCGGATGCATCCACCGGTGTCGCCTCAATCCATTCCGGAGCCGGCTCGTAAAGCGGTTCGTCCCCTGCCCATGCAGGCCCAGCCGAAACACACAAAACAGCAGCAATCGCCAATGGCGCGGCGGAAAATCTCATAGTCGTTCAAATCCTTGAGGCATATTCGTGCGGCGAGGCTAACAGGCGTTGTGCGCGTGTCAAACGTCAAATAGGCGATGTGGCCCGATAGCCAAGAAAGTTTCAAGTCAAGGTGAAGCAATCCAACCTGGATACCCGCCAATGACTTGCGCTGAACATGTAGTGTCCTTTCGGCTAACGCGTAATCAAACGTATCGAAGATTCGCGTGCGAAATAGCTCCAAAGCCAGTTGAGGATCACTGTCGCGCGGTTCCGCATGCCGGTAAGAAAGCCGACATGAACCACACCCCACAACCACCATGCAAAGGCGCCTGAAAGCTTGAACGCGCCAAAATCTGCCACTGCCGATGCGCGGCCAATTGTCGCGAGGCTACCTTGGTGTTTGTAGACGAAAGGCTCTGGCGATGGCTGGTCGAGCAGTTCGGCCTCGACCACTTTGGAGATATGCACGCCTGCCTGTTTTGCTGCTGGTGCCAATCCGGGCACTGGCTTGCCATCCCAGGCTATGCTGGATGCCGTATCGCCAATGGCGAAAATGTCCTTGTGCCCGGGGATGCGCAAGTGCTCGTCCACAATAGCGCGGCCTGACCGGTCAGCTTCGCCGCCGAGCCATTTGGCGGCTGGTGAAGCAATGACGCCCGCGGCCCATAAGACGGTCTCGCTGGCGATGTAATCATCCTCGCCAATTGTGACCTCGGTCTCAGAAATGCCTGTAACGCGCGAGCCGAGGCGAATTTCCACGCCAAGCTCTTCAAGCGATGACGCGGCCTTGCGCGAAAGTTCTTCGGGAAATGCGGGCAATATCCGCTCACCCGATTGCACAAGCACGACCCGCGCGCTTGATGGATCAATGCTGCGAAATTCGCGCTTCACATTCTCTTTCGCAAGCTCGGCAATTGCTCCTGCCAGCTCGACACCGGTAGGCCCGGCTCCAACGATCACGAAATTGAGCAAGCGGCGGATGCGCTCTTCATCATCAATAGCTTCGGCCTGTTCAAAGGCTTCGAGGATGGAAGAGCGCACATCAACTGCATCGCCAACGGTTTTAAGACCCGGTGCGAAAGCGCCCCACTCGTCACGCCCGAAATAGTTGTGCGATGCGCCGGTTGCGAGAACCAGCTTGTCGAACTTGAGCGATTGGCCCTCGCCATGGGTGAGCGTCTTGGCCTTCGCATCAATCGCCGAAACCTCTCCCTTGATTACGCGCACATTGCCATCCTCGCGAAAGAGCGAGCGGATCGGCAAGGCAATGTCGGCTGGGTTCAGCGTGGCTGTCGCGATTTGATAGAGGAGCGGCTGGAACAGATGGTAATTGCGTTTATCGATAACGGTGATCCTCACCGGCAAGCGTTTGAGCCGGTTGACCGCTGCCAGACCGCCAAAGCCTGCTCCTACCACCACGATATGCGGCCAGTCTTCGGGAATATTGCGATGGTCATCGTCAAACAGGATGTTGCTTTCCATCCAGCGACCGAGCCATTGATCGAGCGACACAGCGCCCGACCCGCGCGCGTCGTAAACAGCCAGCAAAAGCACCGGGTAAAGCGTGATGTCGGGGTGTGAACCAGTCACAACCGCCGTCCCGGCAATCAACAGCAATGCAAAAGAGGCAAGCGAAGCAAATACTCCCAGCAAAAGCACCGCGGCAATCACTATCGCTAGCCACGGCACAATCCCTTTGAACGTGCCAATCGGCAGCCAGGTGGCAAGCGCCACGCTTGGCTCAAACAGATTGGCTGCTGCAAGGACCGTGATTGCAAGCCATACTCGCAAGGCCAGCATCCATAGCGGTGCGATGTGCTTCGTCAGCCATTCGCCAAGAACGATCATAGCGCGTGCCATAAAGATCACGCTGGAGCGCAGGCCGCCTGCAAACACCCGGTCAAGCGACAAGGCGCCCGCTCCATACAGAACATAAGCTCCCATGATCGCCAGAATGAAAAGATTGGTGGTCGTGGGGATGTAGACCGCCTGCGCCACAAGGGTCAGTGCTCCCAATGCCATTGCGGCAGGCCGCGTAGACAGGCCAATGACGAGCAGGATGGGCGCGATCAACTCAATCGCCAAACCCAGCGCTGCTGCTTGCGTTGGCGCCATCCAGCTGACCGGATATTCTTGGGTGGCCAGCAAAACCGCCGTGTCCCAGTCAGCCGCTTTCACCAATCCTGAACGCAAAAAATATTGCGCCACCATCAACCGCACGAAGACGTCTGTCAGCTGCCAGAATATGCTCGCGCCCGCCTGATAGATTTTCGCCCAGCGCCGCATGGTCACGCGCCAGAAAGGTGACATCCGTTTGTAGCGCTGCTTGGACGATCCTAATGCCATAATACCCACCCCTTGCGTGTAATATGCCATTCGTCAAAACTTGGCGATAGTTACAATTGCGCACAGGCAATCGACGCGAAGTGCTTGAATTGCACAACGGTGCAGCCTAGCCGCAATCCAGTTCTGGAAAACCTTCTCTAAGTCAGCGGAGAGATCGATGGTTCCTCGTTATGCCCGTCCTGAAATGAGCGCCATTTGGGAGCCGGAAGCGAAATATCGCATCTGGTTCGAGATTGAGGCTCATGCGACGCAAAAGCTCGCCGATCTGGGTGTTGTGCCGCAAAGCGGCCCCAAGGCGCTTTGGGATTGGTGGGCGACAAAACCCAAGGTCGATGTCGCAGCGATTGACGCCAAGGAAGCGGTGCTCAAACATGATGTGATCGCCTTCCTTGATTGGGTCGCAGACGAAGTTGGGCCTGAGGCGCGGTTTATGCATCAGGGCATGACCAGCTCTGACGTGCTCGACACCACTTTGGCAGTACAGCTAGCGCGCGCTTCGGATATCTTGCTGGCCGATCTCGAAGAGCTGCTTGCCGCAATAAAAAAGCGCGCTGAGGAGCATAAATACACGCCTACAATTGGCCGCAGCCATGGCATTCACGCAGAGCCTGTGACCTTTGGGCTGAAGCTCGCCCAAGCCTATGCCGAGTTTGATCGCTGCAAAACGCGGCTGATCGCAGCGCGCGAGGAAGTGGCCACTTGCGCGATTTCCGGCGCTGTTGGAACCTTTGCAAATATTGATCCGGAAGTTGAGGCATATGTCGCAGACAAGCTTGGGCTGACACCGGAACCGATCTCAACCCAAGTGATCCCGCGCGATCGGCATGCCATGTTCTTCAGCGTTCTTGCTGTAATCGCAAGCTCGATGGAGCGGCTGGCGGTGGAAGTGCGCCATTTGCAGCGCACCGAAGTTCTGGAGGCCGAAGAGTACTTCTCGAAAGGGCAGAAGGGTTCTTCAGCAATGCCGCACAAACGCAACCCAATCCTCACCGAAAACCTCACCGGGCAAGCGCGCATGATCCGCAGCTATGCCCTGCCCGCGCTGGAGAATGTCGCGCTTTGGCATGAGCGCGATATCTCGCACAGCTCGGTCGAGCGTTTTATCGGGCCTGACGCGACAATCACGCTTGATTTTGCATTGAAGCGCCTGACGGGTGTGGTCGACAAATTGCTGGTCTATCCAGAACGGATGCAGGCCAATATGGACCGGATGGGCGGACTTATTCATTCCCAGCGTGTGCTTCTGGCGCTCACTCAAGCTGGCGTAACTCGCGACAATGCATACCGGCTTGTCCAGCGCAACGCGATGAAAGTGTGGGAAGCTGACGGCAAGCTCTCCTTGCTCGATTTGCTGAAACAGGACGAAGAAGTAACCGCAGCCCTTAGCGAGCAAGAGATCGAGGAAAAATTCGATCTTGAATATCATTTCAAGCATGTCGACACGATTTTTGCGAGGGTGTTTGGCTAACGACTGGCCGCGTGCAAAGGCCTGCTTTACGCAAGCTTACTGGACTCATCGTTCAAATAGAGCCATTCTTTACACCTTGCGTTTTTGAGGGGAAACACAATGCAAATTGTGCGCACTGTTATCTGGGTACTGATTGTGGTGGGCCTGCTGGCCTTTTCCTATTTCAATTGGGACCCGGTTGAAGTGACCTTGTGGGACAATCTGATCATTGAGACGAAGGTTCCAGCTTTGGTCATAACATCCTTCCTGCTTGGCCTGATCCCGATGTGGATGCTGCATCGCGGCACCAAATGGCAGCTGAACCGGCGTATCTCCACGCTTGAGAACGCGGCGCGCTCTGCTGCTCTTTCGCGCCATGACCCGGGGGCTAAACCACCTGCTGATACGGCTCCGAAGACAGATACGCTCAAACCCGCAGACCCGGCACAATGAGCAATCCGGTCTATCTCGCGCTGGATGTCCCCGCGCTGGAGGCTGGCAAATCGCTGCTGAGCAAGGTCAAAGCGCATATTGGCGGGGTCAAACTTGGCCTCGAGTTTTTCTGCGCGCATGGCAATCACGGCGTTCATGAGATCGCCCATATGGGATTACCAATCTTCCTCGACCTGAAATTTCACGACATTCCCAATACAGTCGCAGGCGCAATGCAGGCCGTGCATATGCTCGAGCCCAAAATCGTCACCGTTCATGCAAGCGGCGGACGAGCCATGATGGAAGATGCAAAGGCTGCTGCGGGTGAAGGCTGCAAGGTCGTAGGCGTTACCATGCTCACCAGCCTTGATGAGCGCGATATGGAGCGCACGGGCATTGGCGGCAGCGCGCATGATCAAGTGATGCGGCTGGCCGATCTCGCCCATGACGCTGGGCTCGACGGGATTGTTTGCTCTGGCAAAGAAGTGGGCGAGGTTCACCGGCAATGGAAAGACGGGTTCTTTGTGGTGCCCGGCCTGCGTCCTGCTGGCTCAAACGCTGGCGACCAAAAACGGGTCGTCACCCCTCGCCAAGCGCGCGATGATGGCGCAAGCGTCCTGGTCATAGGCCGCCCGATCAGCAAAGCGCCCGATCCTGCGGCAGCCGCCAGAGCAATTGAAGCGACTTTATAGCATTTAACCATGACGCTCAGCCTTGCTTCATCTAGCGAAGGACACACAAGCCCAATGAAAAAACTGATCGCACCGCTCGCTGCCTTCTCGGCCCTCTCGCTCTTTGTCGCCCCGGCCTATGCGCAGGACGAAGCGCTTGAAGCGATTGATGATGGCAATGCTCTGCTCTCTGTGAGCGGCACAGGCGAAGTGAGCAAAGCGCCCGATATCGCGACGTTTAACGTTGCCGTATCCTCAACCGGGGCGACGGCATCCCAGGCATTGCAAGCCAATTCGCGCACCATGCAAAGTGTCTTTGCTGCGATGCGGCGGCTGGGCATTGCGGAGCGTGATGTGCAAACATCCAGCGTCAATCTCCAACCGCAATTCCAGCGGTTCAATCGCGGATCGCCGGAAGGAAACCAGACCCCGCGCATCACCGGCTATACCGCCAACAATTCGATCCGGATTAAATATCGCGATCTTGATCGGCTAGGCCGCGTGATTGACGAGCTTGTGAAAGCGGGTGCGAACCGCGTCAACGGCCCCAATTTCGGGCTAGCGAATGCCGACGCTGAGATGGACCAAGCGCGCGTAGCCGCCGTGCGCGATGCGCGCCGCAAGGCTGATCTTTACGCAGGCGCTGCAGGAATGCGCGTAAAGCGGATTGTTATGATCAGCGACCAACATACCACTTCTATCCGCCCGCAAGCGCGCTTCGCTATGGCAGAAGCCGCCTCATCAGACGTGCCGATCTCCGCCGGTGAGCAGCAGATCAGCGCCAATGTGAAAGTGCTGTTCGAACTCTCGCCGCGTTGACCTTAACAGCCTCTATTCAGCAGCGGCGGGTTCCGCTTCGGCTGTCTCGCCAGTCTCTGCTTCAGAAGCTTCTTCGGAAGCACCACCATCCTCAATATCATCGGCTGTAAAGGCCAGCCGCGGCGAATCCACATTCCAGTGGAGCAAGCGCATATCCGCATCGCTGCCCTCGAAAGTGAAGGTTTCCACCCCTGCACCTTGCTCGAACTCGGTGTTCATTGTGATGATCGTGTGAGTCGTGCCATTAACGTTGGAGACGTTCTTGCCCGCGCTTTCGCTCGAGACAGATTTGCCCAGCCGCCCGTTTAGCACCTTGAGGAAATTGTCAAAGTCCTCGCGCGAGACTTGCTCGCGAAAGGTCTCGCCGCCCATTGCATAAAGCCGCTTGGCATCGCCGGCATTATAGTTTTCCTGCCAATCGCCCACCTGCTTCTCCGCCTCTTCAAAATTGGCGACCGGATTGCAAGCCGCAAGAAGAATGGCGAGAAGCCATGCAAAAAATGAAGTGCGCCGCATTGAGTCTTTCCTTTGTCTGATCTTTTCTCGAATTTATCGCAATTGTGTGGTCACGCAAGATTTTCTGACTTTCGCAGATCGAAACCGCGCTCTAGGGCGATGGCATGAGCAAACCGGTTCAAATCAAGATTTGCGGGCTATCCTCGCGCAAGACTATCGATGCAGCTGCGCAAGCGGGCGCAACCCATATTGGTCTGGTCCATTTCGAGAAGAGCCCGCGCCATGTTGGCCTGCACGAAGCAGCTGCCTTGCGCAAATCTGTGCCTGAGGGGGTGAAAGCGGTTCTCTTAACCGTCAATGCCGATCCTGAGACAACCGCGCGCGCTTTAGAGCTGATCCGGCCTGACGTGATCCAGTTTCACGGTAACGAGGCCCCTGAATGGTGCCGCCTTGTCCGCGAGAAGGTCGGTATCGAAGTATGGAAAGCGCGCGGCCTGCGCGATGCCAATACGCTCACCAACGCTGCACAATATGTCGGCAAGGTTGACCGGCTGCTGTTTGACGCGCCTGCCAAGGCTCTGCCGGGCGGCAATGGGGAGACATTCCGCTGGGAGCTATTACAGGGGCATGATCACCAAATTCCGTGGAGCCTTGCAGGCGGCCTTTCGCCAGACAATGTCGCCGATGCCATTCGCACCACGGGTGCTGAAATGGTCGACACATCATCGGGTGTGGAGAGCGCGCCGGGCGTGAAGGATGTGGGCCTGATCAAGGCTTTTTGCGAAGCGGCCCGCAACACTAGGGGCCATGCGTGAGGCAGCTATGAACGATCAACCTAACTCCTTCCGCAACCAGCCGGACGAACGCGGGCATTTCGGTGATTTTGGCGGGCGTT
>CAZJAG010000043.1:0-1599 GCA_964543735.1 uncultured Porphyrobacter sp.
TCCCGCCCCACTCCAGTGATACAGTTTTCTTGTCGAACATATGTTTTCCTAAAATACCTGAGCGGCCATATTGCTCGCACAGGGCTTACTTGTGCCGGGGATACCGTCCCGGTCCGGTGTGGGGCGTGGTTTGCTAAGCCCCAAGGCTAGGCCGCCGAATTGCAGCCCTTGCCCCTGTTTGTGTGGTCGCATCGCAGGCGCGAAAACCGGTGTCCACTTTTCGCTGCGATACTCCCCAATAAGCAAACGGCCCCCAGATGGGAGCCGCTCACCAAATCTCTTATTTGCGAAGACCCAGTTTCTGGATGAGAGCATTGTAGCGTTCCACATCCTTCTTCTTGAGGTAGGCCAGCAGCGAGCGGCGCTTGTTGACCATTTGCAAGAGGCCGCGGCGCGAGTGGTTGTCCTTATGGTGGCCTTTGAAGTGCTCTGTAAGGTTGCGGATACGCTCGGTGAGGATCGCGACCTGCACTTCGGGACTGCCCGTATCGCCATCGGCCTGGGCGTTGTCCTTGATAATCTTTGCTTTTGTCTTTGCGTCTACTGACATTTCAAATCTTTCTACTCAGCGACATCGGGTAAGTTAAAACCCCTCACAACCTTGGCTGTGCCATCCGTAATTTCCATCAGCGCGACAGGGATATTGTCACACATCGCACAATAGAGCCCGGATGGTTGGGGCAGTTCAGACAGGACCCGGCCCTGACGGACCGCCTGCGCACTAGTCTGATCGAGGATAAGAGCCGGGATGTCGTCCAGCCCCGCCTCTAATGGCAGGAGGAGGTCTTTCAATGGCGCGCCACTACCAATTTCATTGAGATTGTCCAGCGAAATCGCTTGGTTTTGCGTGAATGGCCCCGCCTTTGTGCGCCTTAAGTAAGTGACATGGCCGCAAGTTCCAAGAGCGCGGGCAATATCGCGGGCAAGCGAGCGGATGTACGTGCCTTTGGAAACATGGGCTGTGAGGGTGATTTCAGACAAACCCGCTCGCCCTGAGCCCGTCGAAGGGCTGCCCTTCTCTTCTGAAGAAAAGTGCGATGCTTCGACAAGCTCAGCATGAGCGGAAAGAGAGTAAACCTCAACACTCCGCTTCTTAGGCTCAACCACCTCGCCTGCTCGCGCGCGGTCATAGGCGCGCTTGCCATCGATCTTGATCGCTGAATAGGCTGGCGGGGTCTGCTCGATTGGCCCGGTGAATTGAGGCAGGATGGCCTCGATCTGCTCTCGCGAGGGGAGTACGTCGCTGCGTTTCACCGCCTCACCCTCGCTATCGAGCGTGTCTGTCTCCTCGCCGAGCGCAATCGTGAACTCGTAGATTTTGCTGGCGTCCAGCATCCGTCCGGCGAGCTTTGTCGCCTCGCCCAGCGCAATCGGCAGCACACCCTCTGCGAGCGGGTCGAGCGTTCCGCCATGGCCAACCTTGGTCTTGGAATAGCCCCCTTCGCGCAAGTTTCGCTTCACCGCGCTCACTGCCTGCGTCGAACCCAGCCCCCGCGGCTTATCGAGAATGATCCAGCCGTTTGCAGGCGGTTTGAGGTCGCTCATACCAGCCTGCTAGGCGAAGGCATCCCCGCGCTCAAGCAGCGAAGCGGTAGCGCG
>CAZJAG010000043.1:1699-19223 GCA_964543735.1 uncultured Porphyrobacter sp.
CAAGAAACGCTCAAGCCGCTGCTTCTTCCGCTCCCTTGCTCCACACAAAACTAGCGCGATTGCCGAACACAAAGCGGTTCGTCGCCAGCGCCACTGCGATCGAACTAAACAGGACGAAGACCATCACGTCGATATAATGCAACCAGTCGAGGCCGAGATAGCGGTAATAGGTCGTGCCGCCCCACATCTCCTGATCGGTGTAGAGGAAGAAAGTGTGGAAGGCGTAGATCGCAACGCCATAGATGAGGCCTGCCACTGCCGCGCGCGCATCCATATTCTTAAACAGCAACGCTGCGGCAAAGGCTGAAAGGATAGGCATGGAAAGCAATCCGTTCAATTGTTGCAGCAGGTCGATAATGCTCTCCGCATTGGCATAGAGCGGAACCAGCGCAATCGAGACCAGCATCGCGCCAATCCCGACCTTGCGGTTGAGGTTGATCACATCCACTTGCGGATTGATAAACTTGCGGTGGAAATCGACCGACCAAAGCGTAATCGTCGCATTCATAACGGCCGAGTAAGTGGTCAGCACGGCCGCCGCGATCATCGCTGCGAACAGGCCCGATGTCCAACCCGGCAAAACCTGATCGACCAGCAAACCGTAAGCCTCATCGCCAACGCCCCCGAACAATTTGTACGCGACAACGCCGGGCACTACGACAATCGGCGGCACGATCAGGACGCGGACAATGGCTGCTGCAATAATGCCTTTTTGCGCTTCCTTCACATTGGGCGCAGCAAGGGCCTTTTGCGTGATGTTCTGATTGGTCGACCAGTAGAAAATCTGGATGAAGATCATGCCCGTGAAAAGCGTGTGGAAGGGTATCTGGCTGTCATTGTCGCCCACCATCGACATGCGCTCTGCCGGAATGCCGGAGAAATCGAAGCCAATCGCTTGCAGCGCGAGATACACCACCACCAGAGCGAGCCCGAGGATACCAATGCCCGAATAGGTGTCGAGAACCGCGACCGCTCGCAATCCGCCCAAGATTGCATAGGCCGCACCGACAATCGCGAAGACGCTAGCAATTGCGATCAGCGGTAAATCCGTGCCGAAAACCGATTTCGTGAACAGCGATCCGCTATAGATCACAGCGGGCAGATAGATGAGGATATTGCCGGCCAGAAACAGGCCTGAGATCACCGTGCGAATGCTGCCGCCATTATAGCGCTTTTCCAAAAGCTCGGTCACGGTCGTGCAATTGTTGCGGTAATAGATCGGCACGAAGACAAAGGCGAGCAAGAGCAAGCCGATAAATCCGGCCAATTCCCACCATGCGAGCAGAAACATCTGCGCCCCGTTCATCCCCACCAGCTGATCGGTCGAGAGATTGGTGAGCGTGATCGCGCCGGCAACGAAGAACCAGCTGAGGCCTCCGCCTGCGAGGAAAATTTCCTTATCCGCGGAAGATTGGCTCGCCGCACGCGCCTGCGCAACCTTACGCCATGTCATGTAAGCCAGCAGTGCCATCAGCCCTGCGAAAACCGCGATCTGCACGATGTCCATTACTCTCTCCCCTTGCCCGCCTTGTTCCAGCGCAGCTGCCCAAGCGCAAGCCCCTCGCGCATTCTAATGTGGCCAAAAAGGATGAAGGCGAGCGCTCCACTCCAGAGCGCCCGCCTTCCCCCTTTTACAAACGTCCGGTGATGATTAGAATTTGGCCCGGACGCCCGCAGTATAACGCGCTCCAGTACGCGTGTAGGTCAGCAGCCGGTTGCGGAAACGCGAGAAGTCCCGCGTGTCCTCACCCAGCACGTTGATGCCTTCAGCAAAGATCTGGAAATTGTCGGTCAGCTCGTAGCTTGCCGAGAAGTCCAGCTGGCCAAAGCTTTCGCGCTGGCGTGGCTCTGAGAATTCAGCCTGACCCAGCACCAGGAAGCCGTCGCGATAGTTGTAGGAAACGCGAGCCGACAGGCGGTCGCCCTCGTAAAACACTGTCGCGTTGACTGTGTGCGGCGTGAAGCCGTTAAAGCCAAGGTCACCGGCCGGCGCATTGTCACGGCTTGAGTCCACATAGGTGTAGTTGATGATCCCGCCAAAGCCGTTGTCAAACGTCTTTTGGAAGGCCAGTTCTACACCTGTGATCGAACCGGAAAGGCCATTGCGCTGGCGGGTATCCTGGAAGGTCACCTGCACCGCCTCGTCCATCGTGCGGCCGCCATTGCCCGCCGGGAAAATCACCGTGTTGGTGACCGGCAGGGTGGAGGTTTCGATGAAATTGCCCAGCTCCTTGTGGAAGCCAGCAACGCTGAAATAGCTCAGACGGTCGAAGTAATATTCGAACGACACATCGAAATTGTCCGATTCAAACGCTTCGAGCAGCGGGTTGCCGCCGCCGCTCAGCGGAGCGTTCGAACGACCACCAAAGGTTTGCGACACACCCAATGCTGTCAGCGTAGGACGGGTCACTGTGCGGGCATAGCCGAGACGCAGGATTGTATCGTCCGAAGGCTCAACCTTGAAGCTCACCGAAGGCAGGAAGTTCACATAATCGTTCTCGACCCGAATAGTGGTCGGAGCGCCCTGGATAACCTGCAGCTGCGTATCGCCCGGTGTCTCGCGGAATTCGATCACAGGTGCGTCGATACCGCTCGAGATGACATCGGTGAAAGCAATGCGGAAGCCGATATTGGCGGCCCATGGCAGATCACCCAGATCGCCGCCCCACTCTGTATTGAAGTGCGCTGCGTAAATGCTCTCATCAACACCAAAGCTGCCCGATGCGTTGAAGCTCGGCGTGTAAATGCCAAGCACCGGATCAAGGCCGCCGCTGTTGAGATAGGCAAGCAGAGCCGCCGTGTTGCCGCCGGTGCGCGCTGGATCATTGATGTTCGCGACATTGTTGAGCTGAGCAAAGGCGTCAGCAAAGCTCGCATTCAGGATCGCTGCTGGAACAGTATCTGCTCCGTCGACGCCTGAGAGGAAGTTGCTGAAAGAAAACTCGTTCAAGATCGACTGGTCAAAGCCAACGGTATAACCGCAATAGGCGCAGAAGATATTGGCAGCGGAAAGCGGGCCTGCACCATCTGGATCGGCAAAGTTGTCGAACAGATTGCGGACTTTTTCACGGCTTGTGTAGAGGCCACCAAAGGTCACGGCATTGAGCGGCCCGGCCTCGACTTCCCAGTTACCGTCAATGCGCGCTTCGAACACTTCATCGTCGACCTGAGTGCGGTTGACGTTGACAAAGTGCAGGCGCTGGAGCGAGCGATCGACAAAGTCGGCCGCGTTGATATTGGTGATGGTCGAAATGCCCGAAGTGCTGGTCGATTCGATCAGCGGCGATGTCGGGGCAAGCGCGCCGAGCACCACAAACGGGTTGGTTCCATCACGCTCTGCTTTCGACCAGCTTACGTCGAACACAAAGCCGAGCGTATCGGTGGTTTGCGTGTCAACATTGAAGCCGAACGCATAGGTCTTTGCCTCGCGATTGTTCGACGTGAGGACGTTATCGTTCTGCGACAGTCCAACAGCGCCAGCAATCGCAGGGTTGCGGTTCTGGAAATCAATGCTGGGACGGTTGAACGCCGTCACCGTTCCGTTCGCGTCAATCTGAGGATTGAGGAACGGCGGTGAGAAGAAGCCCGAGAACTGCGTATCGAAGGAATCGATAGAGAAGTCGGAATAAAGACCATCCAGCGTCAGCGTAGTGTGGTCACCCCAGGCATATTGCAGGGCGCCGTTCAATGTCAGACGCTCACGATCTTGCACATCGCGACTGAAGATCACCTGTTGCTGGACGCGCGCACCGGCAGGCAGCGCGCCAATGTCACCGGGCTGAAGACCAGTCGCGGTTTCAGGCTGGAAGATCGCCGCATCACCTTCGCGAAGCGCGAAACCATTGGTGATGTTACGGTCAATCTGCGCATCGCGCTTGTTGTAAGACGCGCCAAACAGCACACCGAACTCATCATTCGACCATGAAACAACACCCGAAAGATCGGTGCCGAACTCTTCGCTAAGCTCTTCATAAATGCCAGCTGCGGAGAGCGACACATTGAAGCCATCGCGGTCGAGCGGCTTGGCAGTTGCGATGTTCACAACTGCGCCGATGCCGCCTGACTGTAGGCTGGGCTGAGCCGATTTATAAACCTCTGCTGTTTGGATGATATCCGATGACAGCACGTCAAACGAGAATTCGCGGCCATCATTGTCGGTCGCTAGCGTGCGGCCGTTGAGCAGAACCGCGTTAAACTCAGGGCCGAGGCCGCGAACAGTAATGAACTGCCCTTCACCGCCGGAACGGTCAATCGCCACACCCGTGATACGCTGGAGCGATTCCGCTACATTGTTATCGGGGAATTTGCCGACATCTTCTGCCGACACGGCATCAACCACAACCGGGCTGTCCCGCTTAATATTGATCGAATCCTGCAGACTGCGACGGAAGCCGGTGACAATAATGCCCTCTTCTGCTTCAGTTGCGCCGTCTTCAACTTGGTCTTGAGCCAATGCCGGACTTGCATAGCCAACCATACCCATGGTCGCTGCCGTCATCAGCAGTGTCTTCTTAGTCATTCTCATGGCCTTTCTCCCTTAGCCTAAGTCTTGAGATGCCAGCGCTACGGAGTGAGCGGCGCTTGGCAGAACACTATTCACGTCAAATTTTTGTCGATGGGAACGCGTTAAAAGCCCAACCCGAAGGGCGATCAGCGCAATTGTACCGGGGGCTTGTCATCCCGATGGTGTCTCCTTCTCCCAAACGCGAAACGCTGCTCTTTTTTGTTATGGCAGTCGCTCAGACCGTGTCGGTTCACGCGGCCTTCATGTCAGAATGCGTGCTCGACAGGCGATTGCCATAGGCAGAATGGAATGGGATGTATTTTTTGGTATTTCGCAAAGCCGCTATCCACGCTTGCCGTGCAAGCTGTCATATAATTGCAACGGATTGGCCGTTTGCTGACCCAAAAAATCAAATTTGAGGTTCTTCGAGCTGCGATAGCTCCTTTTGGCTGCGGTCTCGATTGATGCGCGAGCGATACTCGGAAGGCGACCAACCGACCGTCCGGCTGAACTGGCGGCTGAAGTGATATTCATCGCAATAGCCAAGCTCGTCAGCAATATCGCGCAGCAACACGCCCGGCTCGCCCAGCATGGCGCAGGCCTGCTCCATCAAAAGACTAGTGCGATAACGCCCGGGCGATCGGCCCGACAATTTGCGAAAACGCTTGCGAAACGCCTCGTATGACTGATCCATGCTCGCAGCAGCACGGCGCACATCCATGGTCGCCGCGATCCTTTCCTGAGCTGCCTCAAGCCACGCGATGTCATCGGTCATATCATCATCTTTGGCCTGCGATATATCCGCGAGCAGTTCTTGCAAGCGGATGGATTCGCGCAGCAATTCGTTCTCGCTGCGCGCTGATTGCCCGCCGATCAGACCGAGAATCCGATCACGCCAGAAGTCCATAGGCTTAAGCGGGATAACCGGATGCTCGCGGTCAAAGCAGCCTGTCTCGCGCCACATGTCGAACACAGCGCCTTCGAAAACGAGATAGAACTCGTCCCAAGTCTCGCCCGCCGGCGGGCCATACCAATGTTCGACACCGGGAAAGACAAGGATCGCATCACCCGCCTCTACAGAGACATCAATACCGCTTTCGTCGCGGTAGCGCCCCTCCCCCCGAGTCACATAGACCAAGGTATAATGCGGCAATGTGCGGCGAGACGTAAGCACGCCCACCCCTTGATTGAGAAAACACGCAATTTTAATCCCGCCTATGGGCGACAGATGCATGTTCTGCTTATATACCTTTTCTTCCCACATTCAGGGCTCTCCTACCGAACACCAAAAATTTGGATACCAAAAAATTCATGCCTTGCCAAAAGCCCCCTTCACATCCACACTTTCTCCGCTCCAATAAAGTGCGTGAGATGTTGGGGGAGAGCGTCTTGAAAGTCTGGATGGATTCATTGGATGGCTGAGAAAGCCGAAACTGATGGGATGATGGCGCGTGGCGGAGGCTGCGGTGATGGCGTAGCTGCGTCTGAGCATGACACGGCTTTGCCTGTCAGCGCTCAAGATACGGACGCGGGCACGCGACGGCAATATCATGTCTTGCGTGCAGGCGGCACTTTGGTGGCGCTCGATATCACACCGGACGCGCGCCCCTTGTGCCTATATGCAGGTGTAGATCTGCCCAATGCGTCTCCTCAAGAAATGGAGCTTTTGGCCACTCGCCAGCATGCACCTGGCAGCGCGTCCATTCCCCTTCGCGGGTCATTGATCAACGAAATTGGTACAGGCTCTTCAGGGCCATCAGGCTTGATAGCGCATCGCCAAGGCAGCGATTGGGCGGTTGATTTGCGCCTTGCCGAGGTTCAGGCACAATCCGACTGGTCGATCACCTTGCGCTGCGAGGACAGTCAAGCCTGCATCGCAGCCACACACATCATCGCGATTGATCCGGTCACCGGCGTGCTAACTTGCAGCACAGCGATTGAGAACCTGCATGTTGGTGAACTGACGCTGGATTGGTGTGCAGCCCTGTGCTTACCGCTTGATCCCTCGCTCGATCGGATCATGAGCTTTACCGGCAGATGGTCGGGCGAGTTTCAGGTCGAGGAGATCGAGAGCTTTCGCGGCAGCATCCTGCGCGAGAACAAGGCTGGGCGCACCAGCCATGATGTCTTCCCGGGTCTCATCGCCAAATCATCCTCGACCAGCGAAACCACAGGTTCTGCTGCGGGCTTCCATCTGGCATGGAGCGGCAACAGCCGCCTGCGCATCGATCAGCACAGCGATGGCCGATCTCTTGTGCAAATGGGAGAATTGCTGTTCCCCGCAGAAATCCGGCTGGCCAAGGGCGAGAGCTATACAACTCCCGATCTGATCGCGGCCTTCTCTGACACAGGCATTGGCGGTGTCTCGCATGCCTTCCACCAACATCTGTGCCGCAATGTTCTTGACCCGCGCAGCTTCGCCAAGCCGCGTCCGGTGCATTACAACACATGGGAAGCGGTCTATTTCGACCACAAGATCGAAACACTGCTCGATCTGGCTGAC
Source organism: uncultured Porphyrobacter sp. (assembly GCA_964543735.1). Classification (GTDB taxonomy): domain Bacteria; phylum Pseudomonadota; class Alphaproteobacteria; order Sphingomonadales; family Sphingomonadaceae; genus Erythrobacter. The sequence continues at coordinate 8,707 of CAZJAG010000043.1, forward strand.
AAGGCAGCCGAAGTGGGCGCGGAGAGATTTGTGCTTGACGATGGCTGGTTTGGCGGCCGCCGCAATGACAGCGCGGGGCTTGGCGATTGGTGGGTGTCTGAAGATGTCTATCCCGATGGTCTCCACCCGATTGTCGACCGGGTCAAAAAGCACGGCATGGAATTCGGCCTCTGGTTCGAACCCGAGATGGTCAATCCCGATAGCGACCTCTACCGCGCGCATCCTGATTGGGTGCTTGGCGCTGATGGCGTCGAACATGTCCCGTTTCGCGGACAGCTCACGCTCGATCTGACCAAGACGGAGGTGTTCGATTATCTGTTCGACAAGATCACGCAGCTCGTCAGCGAATATGACATCGCTTACATCAAATGGGATATGAACCGCGACACGCATTTCCCCGGAAGCGACGGAAAAGGCGCGATGCATCGCCAAACGCGAGCGGTCTATGCGTTGATCGCGAAACTGCGCAGCGCTCATCCAGCGCTTGAGATCGAAAGCTGCTCATCGGGGGGCGCGCGGGCCGATTTCGGCATTTTGCGCCATACCGACAGGCTTTGGACATCGGACAATAATGATGCCCGTGCGCGTCATGCGATTGAACGCGGGGCGAGCCACTTCTTCCCGCTGCGCGTGCTGGGCAGCCATGTCGGGCCGGAAACCTGCCATGTTACCGGACGCCGCTTCACCATGGCGTTCCGCGCGGGAACGGCGATCTTTGGTCATATGGGCATGGAGCAGGATTTGCGCAGCGAAAGCGCGGAAGACCTCGCCACTCTCAAGGCAGCAATTGCGCTCCATAAAGAACACCGCGCGCTGATCCACGAGGGGCGCTTGATCCGCCTCACCAGCGCGGAGCACACCAATTTCATCGGCAGCGTGGCGGGCGATGGAACGGAGGCGATCTTCTCCTACGCCGTGCTGGAATCAGAGCCGATGGCGATGCCCGCGCTCATCAGGTTCGACGGGCTTGATGCTGGCCGGAAATATCGCGTGCGGATGGTATGGCCACACAGCAATCCCTCGATCAGCACACCCTCGATCGTGGATGCAGCTGATCTGATGGACAAAGGTGCAATTTTCACCGGCAGCGCATTGATGGGGCACGGCATCCAGCCGCCGCTCGGCCATCCTGACGCTTGCCTGATCTACCACCTAGAGGCAGTGGACTGATCCCATGAATATGGCAGCGCCGCTGAGCGACACTCCCTACGATCTGCTGGTCATAGGCGGCGGGATCAATGGCGCGGGGATCGCGCGCGATGCGGCTGGACGCGGAGCGAAGGTTTTGCTGGTCGAGAAAGATGATCTCGCCAGTCACACTTCCAGCGCCTCGACCAAGCTGGTGCACGGGGGCCTTCGCTATCTCGAGCATCTTGAATTCCGGCTGGTGCGCGAGAGCCTGATCGAGCGGGAGCGTTTGCTGGGCATGGCGCCGCATATCATCTGGCCGCTGCGGTTCGTGTTGCCGCATGACAAGGGATTGCGCCCGAAATGGATGCTGCGGCTTGGGCTGTTTCTCTATGACAATCTGGGCGGGCGCAAAATCTTGCCGGGCACAAAATTGCTCGATTTGCGTGCGGCTCCGCATGGGAATGTGCTGAAAGATCGCCTCGTCAAAGGGTTCGAATATTCCGATTGCTGGGTCGAAGATTCGCGCCTTGTTGTGCTCAATTGCATGGACGCGAAAGAGCGCGGCGCAGATATCCGCACTCGCACCGAATGCGTGGGGCTGGAGCGCGGCGAAGCGCTTTGGACAGCCAAGTTGAGAGGGCCACACGGCGAGCAAGCTGTGCAAGCGCGCAAGGTTGTGAACGCGGCTGGCCCATGGGTCGACAAAGTGCTGGGCACAGCGGACCCGCAAGACACGCATCAGAACCTGCGCCTTGTGAAAGGTAGCCATCTGATCTTTCCTCGCCTGTTTGAAGGCGATCACTGCTACATCTTCCAGAACAAGGATGACCGGATCATCTTCGCGATTCCTTATGAGCGCGATTTCACGCTTGTCGGCACGACCGATCAGGGCTTTGAAGGCGATCCATCGGGCATCGACATTTCTCCGGAAGAAAGCCGCTATATCTGCGATGCGGCGAACGAATATCTCAAGACCGCAATTTCGCCAGAGCAAGCCGTCGAAAGCTATGCCGGTGTGCGTCCCTTGTATGATGACAAGGCCGCGAGCAATTCCACTGTCACGCGCGATTATGTCTTCGAGTTGGACGAGGAAGGCGGCGCGCCCGCGATCCTCTCGATCTTTGGCGGCAAGATCACGACCTATCGCAAGCTGGCAGAGCATGCGATTGAAAAGCTCGGCGGACTGGGCGGCAAGGGCTGGACAGATGGCGCGGATTTGCCCGGCGGCGATATCGATCCACTCGCATGGGACGCTTTCGTGGATGACTGCAAGGCGCGCTATGACTGGCTGCCAGAAGGTGCGGTCGAGCGCCTCACCCGCGCCTATGGCACGCGGATTGATGCTGTGCTGGGCGATGCGCAGGGCATAAACGATCTGGGCGAGCATTTGGGCGGCGATCTTTATGCGCGCGAGCTGGAATATCTGGCGACTGAGGAATTCGCAGGCTGCACAGAAGACGTGTTGTGGCGGCGCTCCAAACTCTCGCTGCATCTGGATGATACTGCCAAGGCGCGGGTTGAAAGCTGGTTTGCGAGCCGCGCCAAAGCTCAAGAGCAAGCAGCATGAGCGAGAACATGCGCCTGACCCGCGAAATTGGCGGCGCGCCAATCTACCGCCGTGATTTCATCAAGGCCGATGGGCGGATGCTGCGACTGTATGGCCGCAGCGAGCATAGCGAAACGCCGCTCCATCAATCCGATGACGAGATTGCGCAAGGCGGCGAACTGCGCTTCCACCCTCTGCGCGGTGAGTGGAATGTCTATGCTGCCCACAGGCAGAACCGCACATTCAAGCCGTCCGCCGCAGATGATCCGCTAGCACCGACTAAGCCCGATGGCCCGCCCACCGAAGTGCCGTTTAGCGATTTCGAGTTGGCGATCTTCGACAACAAATTTGCCGCTTTCCACCCCAGTGCGAGCGATGCAGCTGAGCTGACGGGCCTTGATACCGAGCCGGCCAAGGGCGCGTGCGAGGTTGTTATCTATGGTCCCGAAGCTGAAGGAAGCTTGCACACAATCGGCGCAGACCGGCGGCAAGTGCTGTTGAGCGCGCTGGTTGACCGCTATGAGCGCTTGTTCGCAGCAGGTTGCGAATATGTGCTGCCGTTTGAAAATCGCGGCGATGCAGTGGGCGTGACTTTGCACCACCCACATGGCCAGATTTATGGATTCAACCGTGTGCCTCTGGTCTCGCAGCGCGCTATTGATGCCTTTGCAGGCGGATATTCGCTCGAAGACGAGATTGCGCAGTCAGCGGATTACATCTTGGGCGATAAGGGGGGCGTCGTCGCCTTTGTGCCGCGCTTTGCCCGCTTTCCCTATGAAGTATGGCTCGCACCCAAACAGCGCCGCGCTGGTCCGTGGGACTGCACAAGCGAAGAGCTGGAAGGTTTGGCCGAATGGATGGGCGAGCTTACCCGGCGCTATGACACTCTGTTCGAAGGGCCAGCGGCGACTATGATGGGCGTTCATTCTGCTCCCAATCCTGCATCGGGCTCAGGCGCAGGCTACCATTTCTCCGTCCAGTTCTACCCGCTATTGCGCGCACCGGGACGGGTCAAATATCTCGCCGGGGTTGAGCAGCATACCGGCGTGTTCACTGTCGATGTGATGCCCGAAAGTGCGGCAGATACCTTACGCGGATTGGCTTGAGTGATGACCAATACCTTCACCGCCAGTGCGCCCGGACGCGTCAATCTGATCGGCGAACATACCGATTATAATGGCGGGATGGTGCTGCCTGCAGCGCTTAGTGTTACCATGCAAGTCGAGCTGGAGCCGCGCACGGACGAGCAGGTCGTCATTGCAGCCAATGACTATTCCGAGGCTGCTGAGCGGCATCTTGACGAGCCAGCAGAGGGGCATTGGTCAGACCCCGCGCTGGGAGCTTTGCGAGAGGCGCGCAATCTTGATCTGCTGGCGAGCGGCGCGAATGTGACCGTGCATTCTACCGTGCCGCAAGGGTCAGGCCTTTCGTCCAGCGCAGCGCTGATTGTGGCTGTGCTCAAGGCCGCGCGCGCAGCGGCAAGCGGATCGCAAAGCGATGTCGATCTGGCGGTTGCTGCAAGGCGGGTCGAGAATGATTATATCGGCGTGCCCTGCGGCATCATGGACCAGATGGCCGTCGCGCTTGCAACGCCGGGCACAGCGATGGCGCTCGATACCAAATCACTCGAATATCGCTTGGTTCCGCTGCCCAAGACGCATGAGTTGGTGGTGTTGCATTCGGGCATCTACCGCCAGCTGACCGAAGGGCGCTATGCGATCCGCAAGGAAGAATGCGATGTGGCCAAAGCGCATTTCGGAACTGATGATCTTTGTCTGCTCGCCCCTGACGATATCCGTGCGAGCGAATGCGAGGAGCCAGCCAAATCACGCGCGCTTCATTGCGTGACAGAGCATCGCCGCACTGTGAAAGCTGCCGAAGCTTTGGAATCGGGCGATATGTGCACGCTCGGGGTGCTTATGATCGAGAGCCATGCCTCAATGCGTGATCTGTTCGAAATGTCACTGCCAGCGATTGACGCACTGGTTGAGGACGCAGTCGAATGCGGCGCGATTGGCGCACGGTTAACCGGCGGCGGCTTTGGCGGATGCATTGTCGCTTTGCTGGAAAATGGCCAGCGCGACGCGTGGCTGGCAGCGCTCCTCGCCAAACATCGCGAAGCGCGTTTTATCGACGCAGCGAGCGGTTAGCTAATCGCAGCTTAGCGCGCGACCATGCCTGCAAGCGCGAGATATTGCTCGAGCATCCAGCGCACTGGCGCGCCAATGGTCTTTTCCAGCAGGCCCAGCTCGGGCGCAATCCAAGTCACTGCGACCAACCCCATAAACAGCACCATTCCAAAGGGGCGCAGCTTTTCATAAAGGATCGCTAGTGAAGGCGGCAAAATGCCTTCAAGAATGTGCGAGCCATCAAACGGCGGGATCGGCAGTAAATTGAAGATGCCGAGGAAAGTGTTGATCAGGATGAAATAAAACATCCCGCTTTGGGCCAGCAAAGTTTCGCCAGTTGCGTCAGCGATCAGTGACATGCCGCCGGGCGACTGGATGATCTGGCCTTCAGCTGGAACAAATGCGCCCAAAGCCAGCGCGCCAATCGCGGCCAGCACAAAGTTCATCCCCGGCCCTGCTGCGGCCACCGCCATCATGCCAAAACGCGGATTGTGAAGCTTGTGCTTGAGCACTGGAACAGGTTTGGCCCAGCCAAAGATCGGTCCGCTCGCCAAAGCCAGAAATCCGGGAACCAGCAGCGTGCCGATGGGATCAACATGGCGCAGCGGATTGAGGCTGAGCCGGTTCAGATCCTTTGCCGTTGTGTCTCCCAAAGCCAGCGCGGCATAACCATGCGCGACCTCGTGAAAGACAATCGCGACAATCAGGCACGGGATCAGGATGGCGGCAATCAGAAGCGTGTCACTCATGGCCAAAAGCTATAGGCGCGGTGGCCTCATCCCGCCAGTGCCTCGGAAAAATGTTTGCGGCACAAGGCGATGTAGCGGTCATTTCCGCCAATCTCTGTCTGCTCGCCCTGCTTCACCGCCTTGCCTTCTGCATCCACCCGTAAGTTCATCGAGGATTTGCGCCCGCAATGGCATACGGCCTTCAGCTCAACCAAAGCGTCCGCGATGCCGAGCAAGACGGCTGAACCGGGGAACAGCTCACCCTGAAAATCAGTGCGCAATCCATAGCATAAGACAGGGATGCCCAAGCCATCGGCCACGCTGGCCAATTGCCACACCTGCTCTGCGGTGAGAAATTGCGCCTCATCAACCAGCACGCAATCGAGTGGAGCGGTGCCATGCGCGCGGCCAATCTCTTGGGCAAGATCAGTGTCGGCTGCAAAAAGATGCGCATCTGCGGAAAGACCAATGCGGCTCGCAATCGGCTTATCTTCGCTGCGGTCATCCAACGCTGCCGTCCACAGCATGGTGCGCATCCCGCGTTCGCGATAGTTGAAATCGGCCTGCAAGAGCGTGGTCGATTTGCCTGCATTCATGCTGGCATAATAGAAATAGAGTTTCGCCATGTGGATTAGCCTAGGCGCTTGCCACCACCCTCGCCAACTGCGCGCGCGCGTTTCATTCACAGCCATTCATTCACTAAGAAGGCTCATTCACAGGGTAGACGCATTCACAGGGGAGACAGGGCGCCTGCGCAATGCTAGCTCTTCGCGTATTCAGGGGCACAATCGAGGGCACATATTCCATGGCACAGGCAAGCGCAGCAGCGCCGTCAGAAATGAAGGGCATTCTTGGCTGGATCGAGCGGACGGGGAACAAGTTGCCCGATCCGGTCTTTCTGTTCTTCTATCTGATCATTGCGCTGATCGTGATCTCGATCATTGCGGCAATGGCGGGCGTATCCGCGCTGCATCCAACCCAGCTTGACGAGGCGACGGGAAACCAGCTCAAGATCGAAGCGGTCAGCCTGCTCGCCGCTGACAATATCCAGAAACTGTGGGTCGAAATGCCCAAGACCTTCACCCATTTCCACCCGCTTGGCTATGTGCTGGTTGTGATGTTGGGTGCAGGCGTGGCAGAGCGTTCGGGCTTTTTCGCAGCAGGCATGGCGAAGGCTGTGAAAGGTGCGCCCAAAGCGTTGCTCACCCCCGTGGTGGCTCTTGTCGCGATGCTGGGCAACCATGCGGCGGACGCTGGCTATGTGGTGCTGATCCCGCTTGCAGGCATTCTGTTTGCAGCCGCTGGACGGCATCCGCTCGCAGGCATTGCTGCAGCCTTTGCCGGAGTATCGGGCGGCTTCTCAGCCAATATCTCACCCGGCCAACTCGATGCATTGCTGTTCGGCATTACCGAGGAAGCGGTGGGCGCAAGTGCACTCGACCCGAGCTGGACAGCCAATATCGCGGGCAATTGGTACTTCATCAGCGCGATGACATTCCTATTCCTGCCGATCATCTGGTATGTGACGGACAAAGTGATCGAGCCGCGCTTGGGCGCGTGGACAGGCGGTGCATCGGCAGGCGCGGATGCCGATGGCACCAGCCCCGACCCGACAGAGCATGACGGCCCGCTTGCCTCCAAAGGCTTGCGCCACGCAGGGCTTGCCGCGCTGTTCGTAATCGCATTGTGGGTGTTGATGGTGGTCGCGCCTGAAACGCCCTTGATCGACGAAGCCGCCTGCCTTGCCGAGGATGGAACGCGCGTTCCCGACTGTTCAATCCACACAGAGCTTGGCCCGCTTTACCGTTCGCTGGTCGCGGCCTTCTTCCTGCTCTTTTTGCTGACGGGCTGGGCCTATGGCCGCGCGGTCGGCAAGATCAAGGATCACCGCGACCTTGTCGATATGATGACAGAGAGCATGAAGGATATGGGCTATTACCTTGTCCTTGCTTTTGCTGCTGCGCATTTCGTGGCGATGTTCGGCTGGTCAAACCTTGGCCTGATCACCGCAGTTCACGGAGCAGCCGGAATTGAATCTACCGGATTACCGCTCCCGCTTGTTCTGGGGCTGATGGTGATATTCGCGGGGCTGCTCAATCTGTTCGTCGGCTCTGCCAGCGCAAAATGGGCGCTGCTCGCACCGATCCTTGTGCCGATGTTGATGCTGCTGGGAATTAGCCCTGAGGGCGCGACGGCTGCCTACCGCGTGGGTGACAGCGCGACCAATATCATCACGCCGCTAATGGTCTACTTCCCGCTGATCCTCGTCTTCGCGCAGCGTTGGCAGAAGGACTTCGGCCTTGGCAGCCTTACTGCGATGATGGTGCCCTATTCGGTCTGGTTGCTGATTTCGGGCACTGTGCTGATCGTGATCTGGTTCTATCTCGGCATTCCGTTGGGGCCGGATGCGCCGGTGGGTTACAGCTTGCCAGAAGCAGCAGCGCCCGCAGCGACAGGTTAAATGATTTTGCTTGAATGAAACCATTCAGGCTATATCTGCGAATGTAGGGGTAAGGAGAGAAATATGTTGACCGCCCCCCTTATTCGCACCCGCATGTCTGCTCGCATTTCCTCGCGCTTTGTAGCACGCGGGATTGCCCTGCCCCTGATCGCTGCCGCGACAATCGGCGCTGCCCCGCAGAGCTACACGCTCGATAGCAAAGCCAGTTCGATCACCACCAAAGTGCCTTTCCTTGGGATCGGTAGCCGCTCGGCCACATTCAACACAATCACCGGAACCGTCCGTTTCGTGCCGGAAAGGCCGAAGGACGCGCGGCTCAATGTCACCATCCACACGCGCGATATCAAAGCGCCCGATGCGGTTACTTTGAAGCGGCTGAAGGGTGAGAAATTTTTCTGGGTCGACAAATATCCCAAGGCGCGGTTCGTCGGCTCTGGCCTTGTCATGACTGATGCACGCAATGGCCGCATTTCAGGCAAGCTGACCGCGCGCGGGATTACGCGAGCAGAAACGCTCTATGTCACTTTTGACAAGAACCCGAAGACAGCGATGGGCAAGCCGATTACGCTGACTGGCCGGATGACCATCAACCGCAAGAATTACGGGATGAATTCCTACAATCTGGTGGTCGGCAAGAATGTAAAGATCAGCTTGAAGGCGCGGATGGTTCCGGGCTGAGCGTTAGGCTAGTCGCGCATTTCGGGATTGGCTTCGGGATCATCCGCAAGATCGTCCCCCAAGTCCCTCGCGACTTTGGGATCGGAAAGTAGCTTTTCGATCCTATCCGCCTCGTCAAAGCTTTCGTCAGCACGAAACTTCAACTTGGGTGCGAATTTCAATCCCAAGCGTTTGGCGACTTCGCGCTGGAGGAAGGCGGTGTTCTGTCTGAGAGCTGTCACCACAGCATCCTCGTCATTGCCCAAGAGCGGTTTCACATAGCAGGTCGCGTTCTTGAGATCGGGCGTCATGCGTACTTCGGTGACCGCGATATTGGCAGCCGAGACTGTCTCGTCATGCACTTCTTGCCGCGCCAGCAATTCGGACAGGATATGCCGCACCCGCTCACCCACTTTGAGGACGCGAACCGAATGCTGTTCTGCGGTGAATTCTTGGCGGCGGGCCATGCTTGCTAGTCCATCTTCGAAAGAATGTTCTTAAGGCTGTTCATATTGCGCGCCGTGCCCTTCACGCCAAGCCTCTTTTCGAGAAACTTGTTCGAAAGGTCGGATACGCCCGCGCCGTAAACATAATCGAGATAGAGCACGCGCGGGCCAAGAGCGAGGCGTTCGCTGCCCTTCGTCCTATGCTCTTCCAGCACCGCATCGAACCGCGCTTGGTCAGGTTGCTGGCTAAGGAATATCGAATGCACCATCTTGTCAGAGCCATGCTCGGGCCTAGTGCCATGAAAGGGGTTGTCTTCAATCGCGGCCAGCACTTCTTCGCGGCTGCGCACCATGACGCAGCTGTTAAAGCCGAAGCGATCAGCCAAAATGCGCTCAAGCTGGCTCTCGATGAAGAGGGGTTCGCGATCATCGGTAAGGATCAAATTTCCGCTAGCAGCCACAGTGACGAGGTCCTTGAAACCTTCGGCGGCAAAGGCCTCTTTCAGATCGACCATCTTCACGCGGTTGCCGCCAATATTGATACTGCCCAGCAGAGCGAGAATGCGCGCCATCAATCCCCCTGATATGGGTTTTCAGTGGGAATGGCGGTGGAAGTGGAGCGCGCTAGCAGCGTCTCGCCATCTTCCAGAAACAATTCCGCTTCGAGGAACAACACGCGCCGACCCGATTTGACCACGCGCCCTTTCGCGATCAAACGCGCGAGCGGCACCGGCTTTAGCAACGAGAAAGTCACCTCCAGCATCAAGGGGGAATGCGTGCCGCCGGTTGAACACGTATAGGCCCAGCCCATCGCCTCATCCAAAAAGCCAGCAACCAATCCGCCCTGAACGCTTTGTCGCGGCGTGATGAAACTATCCGGGACGGTGAAACCCATTGTGATGGTTTGGGTGGCCTCGTCAAAGGATCGAAATTCTGAACCGAGCAGCTTGGTATGGGCTGCGTCTTTGGGGAAATATGTCATTCGTCAGCCGCCTTGGGCGCATCAGCTGGCACGGGGGTCGGCATGGCTGTGCTGGTCGCGCGAGCGAGCAATTTGCCCTCTTTGTCGAACAGCTCACCTTCCAGAAATGCGACCCGTCTGCCAACTTTGACAACGCGCCCCTTGGCGGTGATTGTCTCGAGCGGCACTGCGCGAAGAAAGCTCATGTTGAGATCAAGATTGAGCGGAAGCTTGGCCCCATCCTTGCTGCCATATGTAGAGGCGAGCAAAGCGCCGCCCATGACCTCGTCCAGAAATCCGCCAATAAGCCCGCCCTGCACGACCCCGCGCGGAGAAGCGAATTCGGGCGGCGGGGTGAAACGCGTTGTCAGCTCGGAGTTCTCGGCATCAAAGTGGACATATTCGCTGTTCATAAGGATCGCCGATGGTGAGCGCTGCCCCTCCCAGATCTTGGTCAT
>CAZJAG010000044.1:0-18961 GCA_964543735.1 uncultured Porphyrobacter sp.
GTTTCTGATACCGGCGCTATCGAGGCGGCGATTGACGATATTCTCGCCAATAATGAAGACAAGGTCGAGCAATACAAAGGCGGCAAGGACAAGCTCTTTGGCTTTTTCGTTGGCCAGACAATGAAGGCGATGAAGGGGCAGGCAAACCCGCAAGTGGTGAACCAAATCCTGCGCGAAAAGCTGGACTAGATACTTCGCTGAAATCTTGCTTGTGGGGCTTGCTATGGGGCGCGCTGTGAGTAGTCTTGTCTCTGATCGATACGGGGAACAAAGCATGAGAAAGCACGCGCTTGCGCCGATTGGCGCGGCATTGTTGATGGGGTCATTTACTGCGTCAGCGCAGGAGGTCGCTCCGACAGAACCCGAGGCGCAGGAGCAGGTTGCATCGCCTCAGCTGCAAAAGACCAGCGAGGGTTCCGGTGATGCTGAGCCAGAAGCTGTAAGCGAAGAGGGCGGTCCTAAAACCCTGTCTGTGGAAGAGATCGCCGCAATCCCGATGCCCGAGCTTGCCTTTGATGCGTCCACGGTGCGCGAAAGCGACTTTGAGAAATATTACTATTTTCATCGGGCGAAGACCGATTTCAACGCCGCTTATGCTGACATTCAGGAATGCGATGCGCTCTCAAGCGGGATCAGCTATTATCGTGGGTCGGCTGAGCCGTATCCGGGCTATTACGCAACGCAATACGGGATTGGCGGAGTGATCGGCAGTGTGATTGGAGAGGCCATCGCCGATGCGATCTACGGCTCATCATTGCGCCGCAAAACCCGCCGGATCAATATGCGCAATTGCATGGGGTTCAAAGGCTACCAACGCTATGGCTTGGCAAAAAGCCTCTGGAGAGAATTCAACTTTGAAGAGGGCGGAGGGCGCGTCAGCGACAATGTGCGCGATGCGGCTTTAAAACGCCAAGCGCTTGTCGCCTCCGGCCCGAAACCTACAGGAAAGGTGCTCCAGCGATGAGGAAGTTGTGCAAGATTGCGGCCGCGCTCGGATTATTGGTTGTCGCGCCCATCCAGCCAGCCTTGGCCGAGGCGATTGAGGAGAAGAATCTGCTCAAGGGGAAGGTCTCGATCGAGGAGGATCTGGGCTACATCTACCTCACGGCACCGATGCGGTTCGGTGGCACATTTGTGCGTGTGCCTGATGATGAGGATATTGCCGACTACAAGGAGGCGCGCGCGGAAGCCTTTGGCGAGGCGCTCAAGCGATATGAGAAAGAATACAAAAGGTGGGAGAGGAACACCGCAACGGCCAAGGAGCAGCGGGCAAAAGGGCGGCGTGCCAATAAAATTAAGCCGGAGCCGATTAAGCCGACCGAGTCCGTTTTCAACTTCGCTGCGATTGAACAGTTTACCGCGACCGATTTCGGGCCGACTTATGTTTTTGCCAAAGGCGGCGGGACCTTTTCCTATCTCGAGGCGGTAAAGCCGGGAACCTATATCTGGTACGGGCCTGTGATCTTCGACAAGAACCAGGGCCATATCGGTGTATGCTATTGCATGGGGACGGTGAAGTTCGAGGTCAAAGCGGGCACGATCACTGACCTTGGCAATTTTTTGCGGTCAGCCCCGCAATGGCTTGATGATCCCACTGCGCCGCTTGCCTCGATCCAATATAGCGGCGGGTTGAACGGCTTTATTATCAAGCCGCCCAGCCAGTCCGGGAAGGTGGTCTATGGCTTGCCGCCCAGCCTTGCCGAGTATCCAAGCGAGAAGGCTCAGTTCTTCGCGCATGGCAAGATGAACAATTTCTACGGGATCATGATCAGCCGGGTCGCGCCTATTCCCGGCGTCCTTGCCTATGATCGCGATCGCATAATCGATCTGAAAGCGGAAGCGGTTGGCCGGGTCGAGATTGTCGGAGAGGCCGATAGCGTTGCTAGTGATGGGGCTGCTCAACAGGCAAGCGGAGTGGTGGAAACTATCGAAGCGCCGGCCACGCCAAATCCTGCCACGCCAAATCCGACCGAGCCCAATCCGGTCGCGTCTGATCCGGCCACCCGTTAGCCCAAGCTGGGAGTTAACAATCTGTCCCGTTTTGCATCCACTGCAAAACTGACACAAGATTTTGCTTTACCTAGCGGCGTTTGCCTGCAATTTTTACAAATGAAAGAAGGGGGAAACCGATGACGGGATTCGCAAAATTCCTGGTCGGCGCTGGCGCGTCGTCCTTACTCGCGATTGCAAGTCACTATATGACGGGCGATCAAGCTATCAATACTATGGAAGATGCTGGCAAGGCTGCGGTTGGCGAAGGCGTTGACTTGCAGATGGAGCGCGATCCGCTCGCGCGTGTCGCTGTGCTGGACGGCGTAACCGATCCGGAAGCGCGCGCTGCTGCTGAGAAGGCTGCATTGGCTGTGCCAGGCATCAAGGACGTTCGCTGGCTTGATGGCGAAGGTGCAGGTGATGCCGGCGATAGTGACGGTGAAGCAGCGCAAGCTGCCTCAGGCGCAACAGCGGAAGCGGTTGCCGATTGTCAGGCAGGCGTCGACACGATCATGGAAGGCAAGACGATCAACTTCCGTTCGGGCAGCGCCTATATGGGTGGAGACTCGCTCGGCCTGATCGACAAGCTGGCAGAAACGATCAAGTCTTGTGAGGGCATGAGCGTAGCGGTTGGCGGCCACACCGATGCGGTTGGCTCTGACGAAGTGAACCAGAAGCTCAGCCAAGCGCGCGCTGATGCAGTGTCAGCTGCATTGACCGAACGCGGAGTTGACGCGGGGCGGGTAACCGCAACCGGCTTTGGCTCGACGCAACCTAAAGTACCAGGCGATGGCGCTAACGAAGCCAATCGCCGGATCGAATTTACGCTTGATGGCGGCGGTGCAGAGGCTTCTTCTGACACTGGCGCAGACGCAGAAGGGGAGTAAGATAATGGGACTTTTAGCTGAAAGTTGGCTGCTCCTTATGGTCGCATTCCTGATCGGACTGGGCGTTGCCTATCTGATCTGGGGCCGAAGCTAAGCGGGACGGGGAGAAAGAACATGGAACTTATTTCGCTTATCTGGGGCCGTCTGCTGATTGCCCTCATCATCGGATTTTTGACCGGTTGGTGGATCTGGGCACGTCTCAGAGGCACTGATGTGGACACGAGTGCTGATACGGATGTGAACACCGGCACGGTAGCAGCTGCGGGTGCAGCAGGCGCAGCAGCGACAGCGGCGGCAGCAACGCCTCCGCCTCCGCCTCCGCCTCCGCCACCACCTCCGCCGCCTCCACCACCACCACCACCACCTCCGCCGCCTCCGCCACCACCGCCTCCGCCGCCACCACCACCTCCACCTCCACCTCCTCCTCCGCCGCCGCCACCACCGGCGCCGAAGGTGCAGAATGTGAAGGGTAAGCCAAAGATTGCGAAAGCGGTTGGCAAGGCGGATGATCTCACGCGGATCAAGGGGATCGGGCCCAAGCTCAACGACCTGTGCCATTCGCTTGGTGTCAAACGGTTTGACCAGATCGCTGCGTGGAAGAAGGCCGACGTGAAAGAGGTTGATCAATACCTCAAGATCAAGGGCCGGATTGACCGCGATGAGTGGGTCAAACAGGCCAAGCTTCTTGCCGCTGGCAAGGACAAGGAGCATGAGAAGAAATATGCGATGAAGTCCTAACGCGGCTCAATCGCTGAAACGCAAAAGGCCCCGAAAGCAGCAATGCTCTCGGGGCCTTTTCTTTTGTCACAGGGGTAAGGTGGCTTAACGCTTCTTGCGGGCAAGCTTACGCTTTGCCTTTGGCGCATATTCGAGGAAATTTTCGCCAATCTTGTCACGCAATGTCTTTTTGACTTCCTCAGGATCAGCATCGGCCTTGATCGGAAACAGCTTAAGCTTGTTGGCCCCTTCGCCCCGATGGCGCAGATCCCACTCTTCCATACCGGTGTATTTTCTGAACTCGAACACGGTTGAAAAGCGGTCGCCCCAAACGATGTCCTCGATCAGATAGGATGATCTGATGTGGAGCTCGAAATAGCATGATGATTGTGATTGCGAACGGCGCACCTTGCGCTTCTTCGTGACCTTGTCAGCCTCAGTTTCGGTGTGAGTGATGACCTTAGTATCCGCCGGAAGGCCGAGGCTCTTTATAGGATCGGATTGTTTGATCGCATCGAATTGCAATTCGCTGGTGGCAAGCTTGTCAAACTGCGTGTCTGTGCTTGTGTCGACATCGCTGAAGATGCCGCCGAAGGGCAGGCTGCCAAAATTTTCAGCGGGCCAGATATGGAGCTCGCAAGTTGGATCAGCTGCGGTGGCTGTTTGCTCGCCATCTTGTGCATAGGCGGCGGTTGCCAGTGCCAGCGCGATGGACGTTCCAGCAAGCGAAAATCGGTGAGTGAACTTCATCGACGATACCTTTCCACACGATTGGGTGCCGAGGTGATAGCCGTGCAAGCACGCGCTTGTGAATACAAAAAACCCCGAGAGCATTTCTGCCTCGGGGTCTTTTTTTGCCTCACTGCAAGAGCGAGGAAGCTATCGCAAACAGCTTAGCCGCTCTTCGTGCCGGTCAGCGGCATCGCACCAAATGCGCCCGCGTTGACATTGCCGGTTAGCGCGTCGCCATCAATGGTCGCTTCGCAATCGAGCGTCATCGGCATGGGAACGGTCATGTTCATTTTCCATGTGAGCGTGTTGCCGTCGATCTTGCCTTCTTCGACATCCATCGAACCGGTGCCGCCAACCATCGAGCCGGTGAAGGTGCCATCGCCAGCATCTTCAACTGTGAAGACGCCTTTTTGGTCGCCCATGGGGCTCTTGGTTACGCAATCATAAGTACCGCCTACAGACATGTATTTTCTCCTCTTTAGGAACAGTTTTGAGGGTGTGAGGCCCTCTGCAAATAAACCACGGACACAGCGTTTACACCGCTGTCAGTAAGACTCAACCACATAACGTCTTTTTGCAGCCTTCTCGGCATCCTCGCGCCAGAAACGCACTTGCTTGAGCTTGTGATCTACGAACAGCTGTGCCTGGTCAGTGTAGTGCGGGCTGCCGGGCCGCGTGATTGCCTGACCAAAGGGCTGGATCGATTGCGAGCGCACGCGTTTGCCCGGTTCCCATTCGACAAACTGGATGTAGCTGTCGCCATGGACAACAGAGATGCGACCGTCCTCCTCCTCGCGCCACGTGGTCGAGGCGCGCAATGTGTCGGAGCCGCCATCCAGCGGCAGGTCCACGGCATAGCGGCTGCCAGTCCCCTGCCGCAGCCTGAGAAGCTCCGACATGGGCGGGTCGATCCGTCCGAAATGCTTTTCAAGATGTGCGACATGTTTGCGCAGTTTCTTTTCGACATCAGGGGCTTCATTCTTGTTCTGATATTCAGCTGACATGAACTCGCGGATCATCAGCAGCGCCAGCGCATCGGCTCGGCCAGTGTTGTCAGCGGTGAAATCCCATGTGAGAAGCAGCGCCTTGGCCTCGGCCAGCGCCTGATCATCGCCCGTATCGAGCGCTTCGAGCTTGTCCCACAAATCCGCTACATAACCTTCGCGTTCATAAGCGGTGTCATATTTGATCCGCTCGATGGCGGCGCGGTCGATCACTGCGGTTTCGGACAGCAGCTTGACCGAGCGGCGCGCGCGATTGGTCATCTTCAGCTCGATCCCCATGCGCGGGGCGAAATCTGCCGGATCAAGATCGCTGCCTTCGCCAGCGGCGGAATAGGGCATATTGTTGGCATTATAGAGCCAGCCCGATGCCGGATTGAACAGCTTAGGGATCGCGGCATATTCCACCGGCCCATCCCAGATCAGGTCCGAGCGGTCGCCCGGCAAAATTCCGCGCCAGTTCACACCCTCGACCCGTTCGGGGATCGCAGCGTTGTAGATATAGCCGATATTGCCCGTCTCATCGGCGTAGACAAAATTGGTCGATGGGATTGCCATACGCGCAATTTGCTTCTCCCACTCCTGGCGCGTTTTTGCCTTGTTGATCCGGTAATAGGCATCGAGCTGGTCGAGCTTGTCAATTGCGGCATAGCGCAGCGCGAAAAAGCCCTCGTCATTCTTGATCACGGGGCCATGGACGCTGCGATAGACTGTCCGGCGCACGGGAAGAGTTACCGGCCCCATTTTTACCCGCAAAGTGACTGTCTTCTCCTCCAGTTCGAGCCAATTATCATCCAGCCGGTAACGCTCCCCAGCCTCGTCCATTTCCAGCTTGTAGACATCGATAAGGTCGGGCCGGTTGACCGTATTTGTCCAGCCCAGATGGCGGTTATGACCGATAAAGGGGAAGGGCGCTCCGGGGAAGTTTGCGCCTGTAAAGTGCCAGCCTTGCTCGCTCTCGACCACCATTTCATACCACGCAACGCCGCCGCGCCACGGCTGATGCGAATTGGAGACAAGGCGCGTTACGCCATCACCCGATTTGGTAGGCGCAATGGCCCAGGCGTTGGAGCCGGAAAGCGCGCCGTTCTCGCCAATTGGCAAGGGTGGGGCAAGCGCGGTTTCTTTTGCTGTCTCTTCCTCGCCATCGGTCGGAATATCTTTGCTGGACTCGCCTCTTGGAAAGCCGGGAATATCCGGCCCATACTCACGCCTCAGCTCTTCGCCTGCAATCAATGGGCGCACCACATTCGCCAGCCCGAAGAAGAAGGGTTGGCGCAACGCAAATCCGGCTGCGATATCTTCTCCGCTTACTGGAAACAGCCCCGCCAGTTTGAGTTCTTGGGGATGCTCTTTCGCATAGTGATTGAGGCCAGCGGCATAGCCTTCAAACAGGGCGCGCGTGTCGGCGGGAAGATTGGAATAATGGCGCTCAGCCGTGCCGCGTGCATCGATCAGGTGGTACATGTAATCGACCGCAGCGCCATCCTCGCCCGCAATCGCGCCATAGCGACCGCGTGCCATTGCCACAGTATCTTGCAAAGTGAAGAAATCATCTTCTGCTTGCGCAACCGCCACGCCAAAGCCAACATCGGCATCGCGCTTGCCGTAGATATGCGGTACACCGAAATCATCGCGCAGGATCTCGGCGCGATATTGTTCGCTTGATGGCGGCGCTTTACCCTTTTCTGCAAAGAAGGGTTCCCATGTGACCAAAGCGACAAAGGCTGCGAGCACTAGCGCCAGCGCGCCCCAGAAAATGCGTGATCGGTTCATCTCTCGCCTCTTTGCCCAACTGCGGTCATACCGCGTCTTATTTGCGCGCTTACCTGCTGCTGTGTGTTCCACAGGTCAAATGGAAAATCGCGTTCTGGCCGGGGAGCGTTGGGCGAAGCACCTTGCACCCTCCGCAATCGAACCTACCTATGGAAGTAACACACCTCGCTTCTTGAAGGCATAAAGGGACAGGCATGAACCTCGAGAAATTCACTGACCGCTCAAAAGGCTTTTTGCAATCTGCGCAGACCGTTGCGATCCGGATGAACCATCAGCGGATCACGCCCTCGCATCTGGCGAAGGCCTTGCTCGAGGATGAGGAAGGCATGTGCGCGGGGCTGATCCAGCGTGCTGGCGGTGACGCGGGCAAAGCGGTGCAGGGGATCGACGAGGATTTGTCGAAAATCCCCGCTGTCTCGGGCGGCGGCGCGCAGCAAACGCCAGGCCTCGACAATGATGTGGTGCGCATCCTCGATACGGCTGAGACTTTGGCCGAGAAATCGGGCGACAGCTTTGTTACCGTAGAGCGATTGCTGCTCGCGCTCACACTGGCGAGCACGACCAAGGCGGGCAGGGCGCTTACCGATGCAGGCCTGAATGCCCCATCGCTCGAGCAAGCGATCACGGATCTTCGCGGCGGCAAGAAAGCAGACAGCGCCAACGCGGAGAGCAATTATGACGCGATGGAGAAGTTCGCCCGCGATCTGACGCAGGCCGCGCGCGATGGTAAGCTTGATCCGGTAATCGGGCGCGATGAGGAAATTCGCCGTACGGTGCAAATTCTCGCTCGGCGCACCAAGAACAATCCCGCGCTGATCGGTGAGCCGGGCACGGGCAAAACCGCGATTGCCGAAGGGCTCGCTTTGCGGATTGCCAATGGCGATGTGCCAGAGAGCCTTAAAGGCCGCACGCTCATGTCGCTCGATATGGGCGCACTGATTGCAGGCGCAAAATATCGCGGCGAGTTTGAAGAGCGGCTGAAGAGCGTGCTGGATGAGGTGAAAGGCGCGGACGGGCAGATCATCCTCTTTATTGACGAGATGCATACGCTGATCGGGGCGGGCGCATCGGAAGGGTCGATGGATGCCTCAAACCTTTTGAAGCCAGCCCTGTCGCGCGGCGAGTTGCATTGCATTGGTGCGACCACGCTCGATGAATATCAAAAATATGTCGAGAAGGACCCTGCGCTCCAGCGGCGCTTCCAATCGGTTTATATTGATGAGCCAAGCGTTGAGGATACAATTTCGATCCTGCGTGGTCTGAAAGAGAAGTATGAGCTGCATCACGGCGTGCGGATAACCGATGGCGCATTGGTCGCCTCGGCCCAATTGTCGAACCGCTATATCCAAAACCGCTTCCTGCCCGATAAAGCCATCGATCTGATGGATGAGGCGGCCTCGCGTATCCGCATGGAAGTGGAGAGCAAGCCGGAGGAGATCGAGAATCTCGACCGCCGGATCATCCAGCTCAAGATCGAAGAGAGCGCGCTTGCGAAAGAGGATGATGCGGCGTCCAAAGACCGGCTGGAGACATTGCGCAAAGAGCTGGCCGAGCTGGAGCAGGAATCGTCCGAACTCACCACGCGCTGGCAGAACGAGCGTGACAAAATCAGCGCAGAGGCTCAGCTCAAAGAGCAGCTCGATGCAGCGCGTCTTGAGCTGGAACAGGCCGAGCGCGAAGGCGATCTCGCCAAAGCGGGCGAGCTGTCATACGGAACCATTCCGGCGCTGGAAAAGCAGATTGAGGAGGCGGGCAGCCTTACCGAAAATGCATTGCTGCGCGAGGAAGTGACCGAGGAAGACATCGCCTCTGTTGTCTCACGCTGGACCGGCATTCCAGTCGACAAGATGATGGAAGGCGAACGCGAAAAGCTCCTGCAGATGGAAGAGCTGCTCGGAAAGCGCGTGATCGGCCAATTGCCAGCGATTGAGGCGGTGTCCAAAGCGGTGCGTCGCGCGCGCGCAGGTTTGCAAGACCCGAACAGGCCGCTGGGCAGCTTCCTATTCCTTGGCCCAACCGGCGTTGGCAAGACGGAGCTGACCAAAGCTCTGGCCGAATTCCTGTTCGATGATGATCAGGCACTCGTGCGGATCGACATGAGCGAATTTATGGAGAAGCATTCGGTCGCACGGCTGATCGGCGCGCCTCCAGGCTATGTCGGCTATGACGAAGGAGGCGTGCTAACCGAAGCGGTGCGCCGCCGCCCCTATCAGGTTGTGCTGTTTGACGAGGTCGAGAAAGCGCACACGGATGTGTTCAATGTGCTGTTGCAAGTGCTTGACGATGGACATTTGACCGATGGGCAGGGCCGAAAGGTTGATTTCAGCAATACGCTGATCATCCTCACTTCGAACCTTGGCAGCCAGTTCCTCGCTAATATGGAGGATGACCAAAAGGTAGCCGATGTCGAACCGCAAGTGATGGATGTGGTGCGCGGGCATTTCCGTCCGGAATTTTTGAACCGGCTGGATGAGATCATCTTGTTCCACCGTCTGGCCATGGAGCACATGGCCCCGATTGTCGCTATCCAAGTGAGGCGCGTTCAAAAGCTACTCGATGATCGCAAGATCACGCTGGAACTGACCGATGCGGCGCTTCGCTGGCTGGGCCGGGTTGGCTATGATCCGGTCTATGGCGCGCGGCCTTTGAAGCGTGCAGTGCAACGCTACTTGCAAGATCCGCTGGCCGAGAAATTGATCGAAGGCGAAGTGCCTGATGGCTCGACGCTCAAGATTGATGAGGGCGATGGCGAGCTCTCAATGATTCTTTCCTAACTCCCTTGGCCTAACTCCCTTGGCCTAACTCCCTTGGCCTAACTCCCTTGGCCTAACTCCCTTGGCGCACCATTGACGTTAACAAATGGCGTTTAGAATTGCTCACATCGAGCACGTTCCGCGCAATAAAATTACAAGTCGCATCCGCTTTGTGTGATTCAGGCAACAGGTGAATTGCATGTCTGGAAAATGAACGACTGCGCTTTGACATCGACCCAACGCTATAGCAGACCACCGCGTTAGGGATTGGGGCTCAATCCAAAAAACTGATTCCATGGGTGTGGCGCATATTCGTCGCAAGCGCTCTTGAGGTGGGTTTGGATTGGGCGTTCAGAGCTTTGTTCATGACTGGAGTAATCATGAGAAAATACCAGAATAATGCAATTAGGGGTCTCGCATTTTCGGCATCTGCGATGGCAATGATCGTGGCATCGCCGGCCTTGGCGCAAGACGCGGATGCAACGCCTGATGAAGATGATGAAGAGCAGGTCGATGTCACCGAAGACGGTGAAGATACCGCGGTCTCAGAGGGCATCACCGTTACAGGTTCGCGGATTGTTCGCGATACATATACCTCGATTTCTCCGCTTCAGGTGATCACTACAGATGATCGTAGGAATGTCGGCGCTTTTGATTCCGCTGAAATTCTGCAGCGCTCTCAAGCAGCTTCGGGTACGCAGATTGATGCGACCTTCCAGGGCTTCGTCCTGGACAATGGCCCTGGCTCGCAAACGTTGAATCTCCGTGGTCTAGGTGCGGACCGTACCTTGCTTCTCGTAAACAATCGCCGTTTCGCACCAGCGGGTGTGGAAGGGGCTCCTACTAATCCATCGATTAATTTGATTCCGTCGACACTTGTTGATCGGTTCGACTTGTTGCTTGACGGCGCGTCGTCAGTTTACGGTTCAGATGCCGTTGCTGGTGTGGTGAATGTCTTGCTGCGCAAAGACTTTGATGGGCTTGAGCTTCAGGCGCAGGGCAATTTGAATGAGCAAGGTGCTGGACATGACTTTACTGTAAGTGCGGCTTGGGGCTTCAACACCGACCGTGCTTTCTTTGGAATCGGAGCTGAGTATTCGCGGCGCGATGAAATTTTGCTCGAAGACAGAGATTTTCTCGCAGGATGCGACACTCATCGAGAAATTGATCAAAATGGCAATATACTGACTACGGATGTTGAGGTTAACGCCAATATCTTAGAAGATTCCGGTGGAGCTGTAGCTGGTTTCACCAACGAATGCCGAATTCAAGGAATTGCCGGTCTGGTTCAAATTCCTACTCGACTTGGTTTCGGTCGTTTCGATTCGAATGGCGGAAACTCGGGCGTTCCTAACTTGAGTGCAGTCAGAAATGCGTTTGGCACACCCGTTGACGCCGATGGGGATGGCATCATTGATGTCAATGAGTTTGACCGTAATATCAATGGTGTCGAGAGAGATGTGACGTTCATTTCGCCTGAGGATCGGTATAATGTGTTTGCCTACGGTGAGTACACATTCCCAGGTGAGGCGAACCTTACGCCATTCTTCGAGGTTGGTTACGCTCGTGTCGAGAACGAAGTGGAAAATAGCGGATCGGCGCAGTTCTTCCCTTGGGTTCCTGCCACCAACCAGTTCAATCCGTGTAATTTTGTGTCGAATCCGAACGGGGTCGATTGTAGCGCGGCTGACAACCAATTTAATGGTTTGGTCCCGCCTTCGCCATTTGCCGCGTTTGCGCTTCCAACTGGACGTTTGCTCCCGGCCCGGCCGGTCCCGAGTGTGCGAGGTGACCGTAATAATGTCGATGTGGCGCTTGAGCAATATCGCGGTACATTCGGTTTGCGCGGCGATCTGCCGTTTGTTGGTTCGAGCTGGACCTTCGAGGCTGCAGGTACCTATTCGCGTTCAGAGGGTGGATCGGTACGTAGAGGTATTCGTGAGGATCGTCTTGCGCTAGCAATTGGTATCGATCCGACGGCTGATTTTGATGGGGATGGCGTTGTTGACAATGATGGTGACGGTATCGCTGACGATTATAACAGCCAGCCTACTTCACCACTACTTCCTGGCGGGGCGTGTGATACGGCGAATTTGGCTAACCCCGGCTTGGCTGCGCCCGACCTGACTGCAGGCTGTGTCCCAGTTAATCTGTTTGCGGCGTCATTGCTTGGGCCGATCCCTGGTGAGCTTTCCTCCCAGGCTGAGCGCGACTATCTCTTCGGTGTTCGCAGCTTTGACACGACCTATGAGCAGATTTTACTCTCAGCTTTTGTGACCGGTGACCTGTTCGAGCTTCCTGCTGGACCTGTTGGTGCAGTGCTCGGTGTAGAGTGGCGCGAAGATAGCATCAACTCGAACCCTGATCTTGTTGCCTCGAACGGCCTTTTCTGGGGATTCTTTGCTGACGGAGGCGCCTCGGGTTCTAAATGGATCCGTGAAGCCTATGGTGAGCTTGAGATTCCGTTGCAAGCGGGCAAGCCATGGGTTGAAGAGTTGACCGTTCAGCTTGCTGGACGTGTGACTGACGAGGAGTTCTACGGAACAAACGGGACTTATTCGATTAAGGCCGGTTGGCGCCCAGTGTCCCCAGTTTTGCTGCGGTTCAACTATGGCACATCGTTCCGTGCGCCGAACCTGCGTGAGAACTTTTTGCGCGGACAGTCCGGATTTAACACTCTGTTTGATCCCTGTGCAGTTCCTGATGCTGCCTTCAACTCGCTCGCCGGTGGTTACAATCCAGCGCTGGATACGCGCGATCCAGCGATCTTGGCGAATTGTACCCGCGAAGGTCGTGATCCGACACGAGTTGGTATCGATACGGCCAATGGCAACACCCAGCAGTTCGCTAGCGTCGAGATTTCGACCGGCGGCAGCTTGGACATCGATCCTGAGACCTCGCGATCGATCGTCGCTGGTGCAGTATTCGATGAAACTCTTGGCGATGGCTTCGACGTGCGCCTAAGTGTTGATTACTTCGACATTAAATTGAAGGACTCGATCGTTGAGCCAGCGTCACAGTTCATTATTAATGACTGTTTTGCTCGTCAGGACGGATCACGCAGCCCGTTCTGTGACCGGATCAACTTCGATACGAACGCGGGTTCGCGGTTGCTTATCTCGAACTTGAACTCGGGCTTTATCAATTTGAATGAGGAGTCTGTTCGGGGATTGGATTTCCGGGCAACCCTCGGCAAGGAAGTCACGATCGGCAATGAAGGGTTCGATTTGGGGCTTAACGTTCAAGCGAACCATTTGATCGAACGCAGTACTACTTTCATCGATGAGAATGGCGATCGCGCATTTGATGATGATGCCGGTGAGTTCGGCCTCCCATCGTGGACTGGTCTTGCTACCTTCACGATTGAGTATGATAAATGGCTCTTCTCCTGGGAGACCAACTTTATCAGCGCAACCGAACAGCAGGCTGATGGTATCGATCCTCTGTCAGATGCGTTCGGCAATGGTCCAGATGGCCTGCCAACGGGTTTCGTCGGCAACACATGTACCGGCGGCGGTTCGCCGAGCGGTGTAGTAGCGGGTGACGGGATCTTCTGTCGTGATATCGGCTTTACCAATGACTACTTTGTGCATGCTATGGCGCTTCGTTATCGTAACAATAACATGACGGTTCGGGCAGGTATCACGAACCTGTTCGATCGTAGCCCACCGCTTGTGGACTGTAACGAGTTGGGCGCCTGTATCTCAAACGTTCCAATTGGTAATGGGTTCGATCTGAACGGACGCGAGTTTTTCGCTTCGATCCAATACGCTTTCTAAATTTGATCGCATTTTAGCAAAAAAGAGCGGTCTCTCGGTCTTGCCGAGAGGCCGCTCTTTTGGTTTAATGTGTCAGCGTCTAAAACTTATCTTTTGAGAGATGGATATGAAATTGTTCAAAACCCCTATGGCTGCAGCCATTCTTGGCGTCGCTGCGCTCGGATTGAGTGCGCCGGCCTCAACGCCTGTTCAGGCACAAGCATCGCAAACAGTGCCGATCGACGTCTGGGCGCTGCGCAATGTAGTGAACACAGTGCAAGTATCGCCAGACGGCAAGCATTTGTTGGTTCACAAGGTCGACAGTAAAGAAGGCGATTACCTTCTACAGATTTTCAAGACCGACGATCTTTCGAAACCATTGCGTACGCTGAATGCGAATCCGATGGAGATTATCAATGCGAGTTGGGTGAGTGACAACATCATTTTTGGTGCTGCCTGGCAAGAAGTTCGCAAGCGTGTCACGCGGCCAGAGGAAAACCACCGCGATTTTAAGGCCTACTTCTACAATTTGGAGAAGAACAAGTTTTCCGCTGTCGATGGAAATTTTGGAATTGAGAGTATTTTGCCAAAAGAGCCGAACCACATCTTGGTTCGTGCTGGGAATGCGATTCCCGATGCGTCAGGCGTTGACCCCTTTGCTGCATTTCGTCCTGCCTCTTATTACAAGTTTGATTTGAGAACTGGCGGCCGAAGCTTGGTCATCAAGGGCAATGAGAAGTATGGGAACCTCCGATTTGACGTTGATGGGAATCCGCGTTTTGCGGAAGGCTACGACCGGCAAACCCAGAAGCTGAGCTACTATTATCGTGCGGTGGGTGATGGATCGTGGAAGCCTTTTGGCGAAAAGTACGATTTCGATGAGCACGAGAATCTATACCGACGCCTTGGCGGAATGCATGGATTGGCCGGAATTGACGGAGATGATCCAAACATTGGCTACATGATCGACAACCGCAATGGTGAGGATAAGACCGCCCTATACAAATTCGATTTTAGAACAGGTCAGATCGGAGAGAAAGTCTTCCAGACAGAAGATGCCGATGTAATGGGTGTGCAAACGCACTCGATTCCGGGCAACAATAGAATCGTTGCAGCAAGTTATCCGGGAGCAAAATATGAGCGGCATTGGTTCGACGAAGAAGAAAAGGCGCTGCACGAAGCGCTTGAAAAGCAAATTCCTTATTCGCACCAGCTGAGCATTTCCAGCCGCTCGCGCGATGGCAAGACGATGGTTGTACGGAACAGTGGGCCACGTGATCCGGGATCGTTCTGGCTGGTCAAAGACGGCAAGATGGCGAAATTAGGCAGCACCAATCCGCTGGTCAATCCGCAGCAACTCTCTGATGTGAAATACATTCGCTACAAAGCCCGTGATGGCCGGATCATACCTGCTTATGTTACGATACCGAAAGGTGAGGGGCCATTTCCACTGGTTGTCCAGCACCATGGCGGCCCGCACGTCAATGCAGTGCAGGGCTACAATGAAATCGGTCAGATGCTCGCGAACAATGGCTACATGGTTCTTTATCCGCAGAACCGCATATCGACCGGTTGGGGCAAAGCCCACTTCGATGCCGGCTATGGTGAGCATGGTCTCGCGATGCAGGATGATAAGGATGACGGCGCTCTGTATTTGATCGAGCAAGGTCTTGCCGATCCTAACCGCGTCGCTTTCTATGGTTGGTCATATGGCGGTTATGCCGCATTTGTTGCTTCGCAGCGTGAAAACAATATCTATCAATGCGCGATCACTATGGCGGGCGTTTCCAGTCCGGCTAAATCCTATCGCGCGCGCAGCGGCCCTGGCGGCGCCAAGGCGCTCGACGATTGGGCGAAGCGTCGCGGTATGATCGGCATCAATCCGATTGAGGATGTAGCGAAAACCAACATCCCAATTCTGGTCGCTCATGGTGATATGGACTCGCGGGTGCGCTACTATCACCTCAAGGACTACAAGAAGGCGATGGAGAAAGCGGGTAAGGGCAATTATGCTCAATACCTCACGCTCAAAGGGGTTGATCACAACAATCTGATGTTCAACCACCAGAAGACGCTTTACACCAAGATGCTTGATTTCCTCGCGAATGATTGCGGGCCTGACGGGCTCTAAAGCCTGCTGGTTTCGAGCAAAAGAAAGGGCTCGCCATTTTGGCGGGCCCTTTTTGTTTGTTCGCTATGCAAGATCTCGCGGCTGATGGGGGGCAAGGCCAGCTGCCAATGCTAAAGGTCTACCGCACGCGGCGGCCTTTGACCCCGGTCTGCCCGTTGATCCGAACAAAGAAGCTGCCCATAGCGGCCTTCTTGAGCACTACCGTGTCGCCGACCTTCACCGTGCGCAAACGTTTGGGCGGGTTTGAGATACGCCACACCGCGCCTTCCGGGGTTCCAAAGAAGATCGAGTCGCGTGAATAGCTCACACTGGACACGCTCGTCTCCAGCAGATTGGCCCGCTGTTTCTTTTCCTCATCGCCCTCGTCATCATCGCCGCTGAAAATGCCCAGCTTGGGCAACGAAAAGCCGAACAAGGAGCGCCGTGTCTGCTCGACTTGCTCTTTGTCGACAACCTGCACCTCTCCGCTATCGCTTGCAGTGACGATGGAACTGACCGCGCGGTCAAAACACGCCAGCCGCTCGGCATCACCGACAATGGATTGGCAGGCCTTCAAAGCCTCCACATAATCTGTGTCAGACGTACGGTCCGTTTCCTGCGCATTGGCGGTGAACGCCATCGCGAGCGCTGTCCCGCCGACGATTAGTCGCAGCCCACTCGTGCGAAATGCAATGTGTTTCACAACAATTTCCTTCGTCATTCGCATCCAGCCTAGGCGCAATCAGCGCATGTTTCCAACTGTAACTTGAATGCCACACATGCGCATTTACCTAATTCAGCTGTGGGTAGGCCGATTGCAGTTCCCCTTGTCTCTCGCCTAAAGGAGGCGAATTCGGGAATTGTCCCGATGATGTGACATTTATGCGTTCTCCACGGTGGAGCGCGCTTTTCAAGGGGATTGGAATGTCCAACCGTTTTAACAAAGCTTCATTGCTGACAGGTACGTTCATGGCTGGCGCCATGATCGCAGCTCCAGCGCATGCACAAGATGCGGCCAGCGCGGCTGCGGACGCTGCAGAAGAAAGTGATGGTGAAGCCATCATTGTTACAGGTTCGCGTATTGCGCGCCGTAACGTGGAAACTGCTGCACCGATTGCAGTGGTCGACGCGGAAGAGTTCTCGCTCTCCGGTACAGTCAACGTTGAGAACGTGGTCAACTCGCTTCCGCAAGTTGTTCCTGGCACAACGTCTTTCTCGAACAACCCTGGTAACGGTACCGCTACGCTGAACCTTCGCGGTCTTGGCACGGCTCGTAACCTCGTTCTGGTCAACGGCCGTCGCTGGATGTCGTTTGACACCGCACAAATCGTCGATTTGAACACCATTCCTCAGTTCCTCATCGGCAGCGTCGACGTTGTGACCGGCGGTGCTTCGGCCACTTACGGTTCGGACGCTCTGGCGGGTGTTGTCAACTTCCGTCTGCGTGATGTGGACGGTGTTGAAGCTGGTGGTCAGTACTCAGTCACCGAGCGCGGCGATGGTGAAAGCTATCAGTTGCATGGCGCGATCGGCACCTCGTTTGACGATGGCCGCGGTAGCGCGACTGTCTTTGGTGAGTATTTCAACCGTTCTTCGGTCTTCCAAGGCGACCGTGCGTTTTCGAACTTCGCGCTTGGTGGAGAGACTTTCGGTCTGAACCGTCTGCAGTTCGGTTCGTCGACGCTTCCAAACGGCGTTATCCGTTACTTCGGTGACGGCGATCGCACCGGAACCGATTTCGCCGCGAACGATGCTGTTGTATTTGACAATACGCCTGGCGATTTCCGCCAGCGCGCTGGTGACACATACAACTATGCTCCCGTGAACTATCTGCAAATCCCGCAAGAGCGTTATCTTGCTGGTGGTTATGCCGATTACGAATTCAGCGATGGCCACAAGGCTTACACTGAAATCGCATTCGTCAATAACCGTGTTCAGCAGGAACTCGCTGCGACGCCAACGACCGGCACATTCAATGTCAATCTGGCGACGATCCAGCCGTTCCTGAACGCTGCTGATTTTGCTCAGCTGCAACAGCTGAACAATACCGAAACTGATGGTGATCCGGACAATATCTCGTTGTTCCTTCAGCGCCGTACGGTTGAAACCGGCCCGCGTAACTCGCTCGACGAACGTAGTGCATTCCGTATTCTGGGCGGTGTAACCGGCCCGATCGGTGAGTATCTCTCCTATGATGCGCACTATTTCTACACCCGCACACGCAATGCAAACGTGCAGGCTGGTAACATCTCGCGCTCTGCCTTCCAGGCTGGCCTCGACGGAACAGCGGACCCGATCAACATCTTTGGTCCTGGCACGCTGACACCTGATATGGTCGCTGCGATTTCGATCCAGGCCCAAAACGGTGACATTTCCACTCTGGAAGTGGCTAACGCATCGGTTAACGGTACGTTCGGCGACTTTGGGATTGGCAGTGCATCGCCAATCGGCTTCGCGCTGGGTGTGGAATATCGTGAAGTGGGCAGCCGCTTCATTCCTGACACGGCTTTGTCTTCAGGCGACGTGATCGGCTTTAACGCTGGTCAGGCGACTGAAGGTTCTTACGACGTGCGGGAAATCTTCGGTGAGCTGAACATTCCTGTCATCGAAACCGATGGCGGTATGCGTCTCGAGCTTGATGCGAAGGGTCGTTATTCTGACTACTCTTTGGATCTCGTGGGCGGTGTTTGGTCCTATGCTGGTGGTATCACCTTCCAACCAGTTCAGGACATCATCCTACGTGCGCAATATCAGCGTGCTGTTCGTGCACCTAACGTGGGTGAGCTGTT
The DNA here is from genome assembly GCA_964543735.1 of uncultured Porphyrobacter sp. GTDB lineage: Bacteria > Pseudomonadota > Alphaproteobacteria > Sphingomonadales > Sphingomonadaceae > Erythrobacter. Next base: position 18,516 of record CAZJAG010000044.1, read on the forward strand.
CGGTGGCCAGGCAATTGGCTTCCCGGGGGCGACTGACCCATGCTCGGAGCCAGGTGCGGCAACCGATGCAACTCTGAATGCTCTGTGTGTTGCCAATGGTGTGCCGGCTGCGTCGGTTGGTTCGCCAGCCATTCAGATCAACGCGCAGATCCCTGCTAACTTTGGTGGTAACCCGAACCTCTCTGAGGAAACTTCGGACAGCTACACCTTTGGTGTGGTGCTTCAGCCCAGCTTCCTGCCGGGTCTGACCATCACGGCTGACTATTTCGACATCACCATCAACGATGCGATTCAGACAGTTGGTCTCGCTACTCAGTTCGACCTGTGCTTCAACCAAGTGCAGGATCTGACGGCTGCCGAGTGTTTGCCATTCCAAGGCGTTCGTAACACTGCTGGTATCATCACCACTGCGTCACCTCCGTCGCTGGGTGGTCAGAACATCGCTG
>CAZJAG010000045.1:0-5711 GCA_964543735.1 uncultured Porphyrobacter sp.
TCTTCCTCATCATCCTGACCCACATCCAGCCCGTGCTTCATCAGCATCGGGATCTGGGTGAAGGTGAAGAGGAAGGTGAGCGGCAGGAACACCCACAATTTCGCCCAGAGCCAGCCTTCAAAGCTCATATAGGCAACCAGCGCCTCGTTGAGTGCAGCCAGAGCCAGAAAGAACACGCCCCAATTGCGCGACAATTTGAGCCAGCCGCTATCATCCAGCCCTTCAAATGCAGCTTCCAAAAGGATTTTGAGGAGCGCACGCCCTGTGAAATATCCGGCCAGTAGCGCCACACCAAATCCACTGTAGATGATGGTGGGTTTCAATTGCACGAAGCGGGGATCGCCAAAGAAAATCGTCAGCGCGCCGAACCCTACGATCAGTGCGGTTGAGAACCACAGCATGGGCGAAACCTTGCCCAGCCGCCATTTCGATACGCCCAGCGCCACAAGCGCGGCGACCATGAAAGCGCCTGTACCTTTGATGATCGCGGCGAGCTCTCCGGCAGGTTCAGGGTCTTCGGGTGCGAACCAGCGGTAAACGCCGAGGAAAACGAGCAGCGGCCCGTAATCGGTCAGCACACTGATCCAGCCGGAGCCTTTGGGTTTTGTCTCTTCGCCTGACACTTAGGATACTCCCGCAATCACCTTGGCCACCAGATCGGGATCGAAGGGGCGCAAATCTTCCATTTTCTCGCCAACGCCAATCGCGTGGATCGGCAAGCCATATTGCTCCGCAGCAGCCACCAGAACGCCGCCGCGCGCTGTCCCGTCAAGCTTGGTCATGATGAGGCCGGTTACGCCTGCGACTTCCTTGAACACGTCAATCTGCGAGAGCGCATTTTGGCCATTGGTCGCATCGAGCACGAGCACTACGTCATGCGGCGCTTCGGGGTTCAACCGGCCGAGAACTTTGCGGATTTTTGCAAGCTCGTCCATCAACTCGGTCTTGTTTTGCAGCCGCCCTGCTGTGTCGACAATCAGCGCGTCAATGCCTTGGTCGGTCGCGGCTTTGACAGCATCGAAGACGACGGATGCAGGGTCGCCGCCCTCAGGCCCAGTGATGATCGGCACGCCAACCCGCTCGGCCCATGTCCTTAACTGACCAATGGCGGCGGCGCGGAATGTGTCGCCAGCGGCCAGCATCACGCCGTAATCATCCTCGAGAAACCAATGGGCGAGTTTGGCGATGGTGGTGGTTTTGCCGCTGCCATTGACGCCGATGGTCAGGATAACTTGCGGGCGGGGGAAGGCGACCACATCAATCGGTTTGGCGACAGGGCGTAGGATTTCTGCAATCTCGTCAGCCACTGCCTGTTTGAGCTCATCCTCGCTGATCTCAAGACCGAAGCGCTTCTCGTGAAGCTTTGCCCGGATGCGCGCGGCAGCCGCAGGGCCAAGGTCGGACATGATGAGCGCATCTTCGACATCGTCGAGCGTCGCATCATCCAGTTTTGCCTTTGAAACCGCTTCTGTAAGATTCTCGCTAAGCCGTTCAGAAGTCTTCTTAAATCCGCCAAACAGCCGCTCTGCCCAGGTCTTCTTTTCGCTCATTGCAGAACTCCATTCTCGACGCTGCCGGGCGTGATAGTGACGATTGTTCCAGCCGGTGTGCCTTGGGGAACCGCCACTCTTGCGAAGCATGGAGCATAACCTGCGCCATCGCTTTCCGCGAGGACTTGAAGTTCGCTTCCCACAAGCGTTTTGAGCCAGTCTGCGCGTACCTGTGCCACGGCAGCGCGCAGTTCAGCGGCACGCTCTTTGATCAGGGCGCGGTCATGCTGGGGCATTTTGGCAGCGGGCGTGCCAGGGCGAGGGGAGTAGGGGAAGATGTGTCCGTGAACGACTTGCAGCTCCTTGATAATGCTCAAATTTTCGCGGTGATGCGCGTCTGTTTCTGTCGGAAAGCCTGCAATCAGGTCTGCACCGATTGCAATGTCGGGGCGGCGCGCCTTAAGCTGCTCGACCAGCTCCACAGCATCTTTTCGCAAATGCCGCCGCTTCATCCGCTTGAGCATAAGATCCGCCCCGTGTTGAAGCGAGAGGTGGAGGTGCGGCATCAATCGTTGCTCGCTTGCGAACATTTCTAGCAATTGTTCGTCAATCTCGATTCCGTCGAGCGATGACATGCGCAAGCGCTCCAATTGCGGAAAATGTGCGAAAATTTGCGCTAAAACTGCGCCTAATTGCGTTTTTTCGGGCAAATCTGCGCCAAATGAGGTCACATCGACACCGGTTAGCACCACTTCGCGCGCGCCTTGATCGAGATGTAGGCCGACTTCTGCCAGTATGGCTTCAATGCTCATCGAGCGGCTTTTTCCGCGCCCTTGCGGGATGACGCAAAAAGTGCAGGCATGGTCGCAGCCGTTCTGGATCGCGATGAAGGCGCGGGTGCGAGTGGGGATGATTTTGGGCGGGTCTTGAGCCGCATTCCAGCTGCGCGGATCGAGCTTGCGCTCATTGGCGATCAACCCGTCCACTTCGGGCATACTGGCAAGTTGCTCGCGTTCAATATCTGCTGCACATCCTGTCACGAGCAAGCGCGCATCAGGATTGGCCTTGCGTGCTTTGCGGATGGCTTGGCGGGTTTGGCGCACGGCTTCTGAAGTGACCGCGCAGGAATTGACAACCACAAGGTTATCATCACCTGCTAACATCGCCTTCATCCGCTCGGATTCGGCGATATTGAGGCGGCATCCCAGCGAGATGACTTCAGGGGTTTTAGCCAAAGTGTTTGCCGTCGCTTTCGCCCGTATGCTCACGCGAAGTCATCCCAATCGAATGAACCGCGAAAGCTCTCAGAAGCTGGGCCGCTCATCTGGATGCGGTCATTTGCGTCCCATTCGATCTGCAAAGTGCCGCCGGGCAGTGTGACCGCGACTTTGCGATCTACAAGCCCGCGTTTCATGGCTGCAATGGCGGTGGCGCAAGCGCCCGTGCCGCAGGCCCGCGTCTCTCCCACGCCGCGCTCCCAAACGCGCAAATTTATCGTCCCGCAGTTTTCCACCTGAGCAACGTTTACATTGACGCGTTCAGGGAACAGCGGGTCATGCTCGATCAGTGGGCCGAGCGTGGCCAGATCAATCGTGCCTGCATCCTCAACGAAGAAGACCACATGCGGATTGCCGACATTCACTGCGACAGGGTTTTCGAGCACCTGCCCGTCTTCGCCCCAGCTCACCGGTATTGCAGCTGTGTCTATTGCATAATCAAGCGGGATCTCCTGCCATTCAAAACGCGGCATACCCATGTCAACGCTAGCGCTCATGCCGTCTGTGCCCGGCGACAAGGCAATCATTCCGCCACCTGTCTCAACCCTTGCCGCCTCTCCATGCAGCAGCGCGACCGCGCGTGAAGCATTTCCGCAAGCCTCAACCTCGCCGCCATCGGCGTTGAAGATACGCATGCGGAAATCCGCGCTGTCCGACCGCTCCAGCACAATCAGCTGGTCACAGCCGATTCCGCGCGTTCGATCGGCAAGGGCGGCAGCGGCTTTGCTGGTCATTTCGGGCAAAGCAGAGCCACGTCCGTCCAATATGACGAAATCATTGCCCAGCCCGTGCATTTTGACGAAATCCTGCTGCATAGCGCAGCGCATCTATGCCGCCTAAGCGCCCGCGTCCAGTAGGAAGACCAATGGGAAAGGTGGCGCTAGGCCGAGGCGTGGCCTTGTGAAGGAACCGGAATAGGCACTGGTGCATCGAGCAATTCTGCGAGCGCGCTGGGCAATTCCTGCGGGGGCTCATCGCCCTCATTCAATTTGCCGAGCCGTTCGAGCCGCTTGTGAACCTGCGTGCTATCCTCAGGGCGACCATAGAGATAGCCTTGTCCCTTAAACTGGCCGAGGTCTTTCAAGGTCGCGAGAATTTCCTCATCCTCAATCCCCTCAGCCGTAATTGGCAAGTTTAGACCTTCACCCAGCGACACGATGGAATCAATAATTCTTGAGCTAGCATCTGTGTCGCGCAGTTCGCTAACAAAGCTTCGGTCGATCTTGATCCGGTCAAACGGAAGGCTACGCAATTGCGAGAGGCTGGAATAGCCCGTTCCAAAATCATCCAAGCTGACTTTAATGCCCAGATTGCGCAGGCTCGAAATGATCGAGCGCACCATTACCATATTGTCGTGAAGACAGCTTTCGGTGATCTCGATTTCCAAGCGGGTGGGCGGGAAATTGTATTTGACCAGCAATTTGAGGAGCTTTTGCGAAAACCACGGATCGCGCAGCTGGATCGGAGAGATATTGACTGACAATGTGAGCGCTGAATCCCAGCTCATCGCGTCGGCAAAAGCTTGCTCCATCAATCCTTCAGAAAGGGCGCTGATAACGCCGATTTCTTCAGCCACCGGAATGAAGATTTCAGGGCTGACCATACCCAGTTCTGGCGATTCCCAGCGCGCTAGCATTTCAAAGCCAAGCAATTCGCCCGTCACAATATCGATCTGCTGCTCGTAAAAGGGGACGAATTGTCCCGCCTCCACACCATTGCGAATGCCAATTTCCAGATCATTACGGAAACGCAGATCATGCTCCATTTGCGCTTCGAACAGGACGTGACGGTTCTTGCCGCGCTTTTTCGCCTGATACATAGCGATATCGGCGCGATTGAGGAGAATGTCGGGCGAAAGGTCGTCTGCAAAGACTACGCTCTCGTCGGTTTCGTCCAGACTGGTCGCCACGCCCACCGACATGGTCGTATCGACCAAAACACCATCGAGGTTCATGACTGCGTTGATCGTGCGAAACAGCCAGCTGACCAGCTCGTCAAGCGGCTGTGTCTTACCATCTTCCAAACGCACCAGACAGGCGAACTCGTCTCCGCCTGTGCGCGCCAGAAGCGAGCCTTGCGGCAAATGGCGGTGCAATCTCTTGGCAAAGGTGATCAAGACCTGATCGCCTACGGCATGACCGTGAATATCGTTGATCTGCTTGAAATTATCGACGTCGATAACAATCGTCGCGACGCCGTCTCCATCAGCTTTGCACGCGCTGAGCAAGTTGGCGCCTCGGGTCGCTAGGCTTCTGCGGTTGAGGCATTCGGTTAGCGGATCGGTCTCGGCCAATTGCTGTGCTGCGACCTCGGCAATGCGGCGTTCGGCAATCTCGTTTGTTAGCTGGCGATAGCGCCGCCAGCCAAAAATGATGAGCGCGATGTTGAGCAAAAGGGCATTGACCAGCACAAGATCGGGAGCGCGGCTGTTGCCGAGTAAGGAGCGCACGACATCGGGCAAGACTGTGCCTCCGGTGCCGATAAACAGGATGATCGCGCCTGTCGCAACGCCAAGCGTTACAAGGTCACGTTCCGCCGTGCCCAGCTTGCCTACGCGTACTTCTGATTGCTTTGTCATTTCCATGACTACGCACTTCCCCGTTTTGGTCGACCCAAGCGCCTTCCACCTGCAAGCGCACCCCTTTTTAAAAACTCAACCTGCCCGCTATGGACATAGCCTCCTAAAATGCCGTTAATATGGGTTAAGCCAGTTATTCGGCTGGAGCGTGCGGGATGGCTGGGATAATTTGCTGGCTGGAAAATGACGGGAGAATGCAGTGCGGCGCTATTGGTTGGTGAAGTCGGAGCCTTTCAAATACGGCTGGGATGACCTTGTCCGAGATAAGGAAGAAGTTTGGGACGGTGTTCGCAACCACCGTGCAAAGAACAATCTGCAGGCAATGAAAGTGGGGGAAGATGCCTTCTTCTACCACTCGCGCGAGGG
>CAZJAG010000045.1:5811-18951 GCA_964543735.1 uncultured Porphyrobacter sp.
ACACGCCAGTTACTCTCAAGGCGATGAAGGCCGAGCCGCGCCTTGCCGATTGCGAACTAATCCGATTGGGCCGGCTCTCTGTTGCTGAGATCACGCCTGAGGAATGGCAAGTGATTTGCGAAATGGCCGGGGTTGATCCAGAATAAGCTCGGCCGCGCTGAAATTGGGTGTTTCAAAAGACGTGCTCAAAGGCGAGCCAACAGAGGGACGAAGCAATGGCCCAATAGACGGCGCGATGAATGTTGAAGGTTAATGTCCCAGCCTGCGACATCCGCTATTTGCGCCAAGCTTAGTGGTTACCAATCGGTTAACACTGTGGCGCATGAGAAGATCACTTGTCCTTACGAACGAAAAAGCCGGTCATGCATTTCGCGCCAGTCTGCCCTCGCATGTTTTTGAGGTTGAACCTGAAGGCAGGCCCAGTTTCGAACCCGAAGTCGAGCAGAAGATGGCAGAGCTGCGGGCAGGGCAGGACAAGGCCAGTCTCTGGAAGCTGACGCGCCGGGATGTACGCGGTTTCGTCAGCACCTATTTGGCGACATTTCTCGCCGCGCTTGTCTTCATAATGTGACTTATTGAGCTGCTTGCTCAGCGCGTTCGGCTCTTAGCAGATTGCGCGCAAGATAGGCCGAGATCAGGCACATGACTGCGCTCATCAGTACTTGCTCGATTACATCCACGCCAAGCAATCCCAAGATTAGCGAAACAAGCGATCCGCCCACCATCGCGCCGGAATTGACGATATTGTTCGCTGCGATTGTGCGCGCAGCCGCATCGGGCTTGCTTCTGGTGGTGAGGAAAGCATAGAGCGGGACAACAAAGAAGCCTCCGGCAATGGCAATCGCCAACAGCGAGGCCAATAGAGGTATTGCCAGGGGCTGCGCGAGGAAGCCGGGAATATCGAGCAATCCGCTACTGGTGTCGCCATTCCAGAACCGCACGGTGAGGTAGAAGGCGATCACACAAAGCCCCATCACAATCACAGATGCGGGCGCATGACGGGCGGAGACTTTGCCCTTGAGCAGCGCGTTAATGCCAATCGATCCAATCGCCACTCCCACCGAGAACATCACCAGAAACAGGCTGGCGACTTGCGGATTGGCGTAAAGCACATTTTTCGCCAGCGGTGGGAACTGGATGAACAGCACCGCACCAATCGTCCAAAAGAAACTGATCGCGATAATCGCTAAGAAAATCTGCCGGTCATGCACGGTTGAACGGATCAGATGGACCGAGCTGCGCCAGATATTGAAGTCAATCGGTTTCACCTCGCCCAAGGGCGGCGCGTCGGGGATAGTCTTGCTGGTGAGATATCCGCAGACCGACACAATAAGGATCAGCCATGTTGCGGTTTCGACCTTGATCCACCCCGCCAGAATAGTCCCCAAAAGGATCGCGACATAAGTTCCCGCCTCGACCAGCCCAGTGCCTGACAATACCTCGTCCTTTTTCAGATGCTGGGGCAGGATCGCATATTTGATCGGCCCCAGAAATGTCGACTGGATACCGGTGAGGAACAATGCGAACATCATGATCGCAATGCCCAATTGCTGCGGCCCTGCGCCGCTCCAGGTGATGTAGAGCCCTGTTGCGCCCAGCAGCATTAGCCCCATCTCGCCCATTTTGACTGTGCGGATGATCTTCGCCTTGTCGCGCATGTCGGCAAGCTGACCAGCGATTGCGGAGAACAAGAAAAAAGGCAGGATAAACAGAAGGCTGGCTGCTGCGCTTACAATGAATTCCTGTCGCGGATCATTATAGACGACATAGACCACAAACAGGACCATCGCAGTCTTGTAGAGGTTGTCGTTAAACGCATTGAGCAGCTGTGTGCAGAACAATGGCAGAAAACGCCTGCGACGCATCAAATGGGATGAAGTCGTCATCGCGTCTGGCTGGAGCCCTGAACCATAGCCACCGCCATAAAGCATGCGCGGGCGTGAACAAGGGGACACTTGCCTCTTTTGTGTATAGAGCCAAGGCGCTAGGGCAGGATGCAATATGCTAACGCTGCCAAACATTCTCACGCTTTCGCGGATTTGCGCGGTGCCGCTGCTGGCGTTTTTGCTTTGGTGGCCCGAATGGCAGTTGGGTTATCTGCTCGCATGGGCGCTTTATGCGCTGATGGGGATAACCGATTATTTCGACGGTTATCTGGCGCGTTCAACAGGCGCAGTGTCCAAACTGGGCCAATTTCTCGATCCGATTGCCGACAAGATCATGGTCGCTGCGGTGATATTGGTGCTGACCGCACAAGGGTGGATGCGCCATCCATGGGGCGGGGACTTTCATGTAATCGCAGGGCTGATCATTCTGGTGCGCGAAATTACCGTTTCGGGTCTGCGCGAATTCTTGGGCAGTTTGCAGATTTCCGTTCCGGTGACGAAGCTTGCCAAATGGAAAACGACCTTTCAGATGCTGGCATTGGCCGCGCTGATCGTTGCAGGAGCCTTGCCCGCATGGACCTATGAAGTGGCCGGGACGGTCATCAACTTCCCACAAACGGTTGGGATCATTGCTCTATGGTTGGCGGCGGCGCTCACCTGCATCACCGGCTGGGATTATCTGCGGGTTGGCCTCAAGCATATGGATTGAAGCTATCCAGCGCGCAATTCCTCCGCAAGCAGCTCAAACTCCTCGCCGCGCGGGGAATTCTTGCGCCATATGAGCGCGATGGTGCGCGCTGCGTTCTTCGACTTGAGTGGGCGCGCGACCACCTCTGTTCCATCCAGAATGCCAGCCTCGAGCGCCATATGCGGTAGCATAGTGCAGCCCAGATCATTGTTCACCATTTGCACTAAAGTGTGCAGGCTGGTGCCGATCATCGTCGCGCTGGAGCGAAATTCGGGACGATTGCAGGCCGCAAGTGCATGTTCTTGCAGGCAATGCCCGTCTTGGAGCAGCAGCAATTGCCCCTCGTCGATCATGCTGGGCGAGATGATATCGGGCGGGTCGCGCGGGTCATCCTTGGGAAAAGCGACATAGAGCTCATCCTCGGCAATGGTCGCAAGCTCTACTTCGCCCGTGTCAAAGGGAAGGGCGAGCAATACGCAGTCCACTCGGCCATGATGCAGGCTTTCGACCGCATCGGCGCTGGTCTCCTCGCGCAGCAAAAGCTCCAGCTCTGGGCGTTCTGAGCGTAGGCGCGGCAAGATGCGTGGTAGCATAAAGGGCGCGATGGTGGGGATCACGCTCATCCGAAGCGAGCCGGTCAACGGCTTGCCTGCCGCTTGCACCAGATCGGCCAATTCCTCGCCCTCGCGCAGCAAACGGTGTGCTTTTGCCACCACCTTTTCGCCCAGCGCCGTGAAACGCACAACCCGGCGGCTGCGCTCCACCAATGTTACATCAAGGAGCGATTCAAGCTCGCGAATCCCAGCCGACAGCGTCGATTGAGAGACAAAGCTTGCCTCCGCCGCTTTGCCAAAATGGCCATGCTCGTGCAGCGCAACAAGGTATTGCAGCTGTTTTATGGTGGGGAGGTAGGTGCTCAATTCTTTGTGCTCATTCCTCTGCCAGCGCTTCTTCCATGCTGGCCTGCATCTCGTCGATGTGAGTCATTTTCAGCCTGCCGTCCTTCACGGCGAAACCGAGCTTGCCCTCGACCAGTTCGAGCGCATCCTTGCCGAAAACTTCATACCGCCAACCCTGAAGCACGGGCAGATCGCGCACTCCGGCGGCGAGCGCTTCCATTTCGTCGGCCTTGGTCAATAAGCGGGCGGCGACATCAATTTCGCGTGCGCGGATTTTGAGGAGCAATTTCAAGAGGTCTGCAACCAGCGCGCCCTCCTTGCCCAGCGGAGCGCCGCGCTTCATCTTCACCGGCATCTCGGACTTGTCGAGCGGTTCGGCCTCTTCGATCACTTTCATCATGCGCTTGCCGATATCATTGTCGCGCCATGCACCCGAAAGTCCGCGCACCTTCGCCAAATCAGCTTGTTTCTTTGGTGGGTGCGAGGCGATATCAGCCAAAGTTTCATCGCGCACAATCCGGCCGCGCGGGATGTTCTTGTGCTGCGCTTCGCCCTCGCGCCATGCAGCTAGAGATTTCAAGCGGCCCAGCACCTGCGGATTGCGGCCCGACGAGCGGATACGCTTCCAGGACAAATCGGGATCAGTGATATAATTGGAAGGCTCGGCCAGCTTCTCCATCTCGGCATTCAGCCACGCACCGCGCCCTGTCTTGATCAGCTTTTTGAGCATTTTGGGAAAAATTTCAGCGAGATACGTCACATCGCCAATCGCATATTCGATCTGGCGCTCTGTAAGCGGGCGACGGCTCCAATCGGTAAAGCGCGCGCCCTTGTCCACCTGAATGCTGAGCCAGCTGTCGACAAGGTTCGCATAGCCAATCTGCTCGGACTGGCTGATCGCCATCATCGCGATTTGCGTGTCAAAGACCGGGTGCGGAGTCTTGCCCGTCATATTGACGATTATCTCGATATCCTGCCCGCCCGCGTGGAAGACTTTGAGCACGTCTTCATTCTCGCACATCAAATCGAGGAGGGGGGACAGGTCTATGCCATCGGCCAAGGGGTCGATCGCTGCGGCTTCCTCCTCATTGCCGATCTGGACAAGGCACAGTTCGGGCCAATAGGTATTTTCCCGCATGAACTCGGTGTCGACGGCGACGAATTCGGATTTGGCAAGGCGCTCGCACAGATCGGCTAGAGCGTCGCTGGTGGTGATCAGATCGTGTATTTTCATTGCATCTTCTTAGGTTGGGGCGGTGCGCCGCCCTCGGGCCGAAATCAGCCCAAATTGATCGGTTTCGAGGCCGGCAATATCCTCTGGTTTCACCCCGCTGCTTGACAAAGCGGCGAGCTTGCCGTGTTAGCGCCCGCAATCAATCGTGAAAACGCTGCGGCGCGCATAGCGTCCTAGCGCGAAAAAGGACACATTTTTAGATGCACGCCTATCGTACCCACAGCTGCGCTCAATTGACGGCTCAAAATGTTGGCGAAACTGTCCGCTTATCGGGCTGGATGCACCGCAAGCGCGACCATGGCGGCGTGCTTTTCGTCGATTTGCGCGATCATTATGGCATTACGCAAATTGTGGCGGATGAGGATTCGCCTGCGCTCGAAGTGCTCGACAATCTGCGCGCCGAGAGCGTTGTGACGATTGATGGCGAAGTAAAGGCGCGGTCTGCCGAGACAGTGAACGAGAATTTGCCCACTGGCGCGATTGAAGTTTTTGCGCGCGGTGTAACGGTGCAATCAGCAGCCGAAGAGCTGCCGATGCCAGTAGCCGGAGAGCAGGATTATCCAGAGGACATCCGCCTCAAATACCGCTTCTTGGATCTCAGACGCGAGACTATGCACCGCAACATCATGCTGCGCAGTGAAGTGATCACTTCGATCCGTAAGCGCATGATTAATCAGGGTTTTACCGAGTTTCAAACGCCTATTCTAACCGCATCCTCGCCGGAAGGCGCGCGCGACTTCCTCGTGCCCAGCCGGATGCATCCGGGCAATTTCTATGCCCTGCCGCAAGCCCCGCAAATGTTCAAGCAGATGCTGATGGTTTCCGGCTTTGACAAATACTTCCAGATCGCGCCGTGCTTCCGTGATGAGGATTTGCGCGCTGATCGCAGCTTGGAATTCTATCAGCTCGATTTCGAAATGAGCTTTGTGACGCAAGAGGATGTGTTCCAGGCGCTCGAGCCTGTGCTGGGCGGATTGTTTGAAGAGTTTGCAGATGGCAAGACCGTCACCGAAACGGGCAAATTTCCGCGTATTCCCTATGCCGAGGCAATGCTCAAATACGGCACGGACAAGCCTGATCTGCGCAACCCGCTCGAGATCACCGATGTCACTTCGCATTTCGAAAAGTCGGGCTTTGGCCTGTTCGAGAAAATCGTTGGTGGCGGCGGTGTGGTCCGCGTTATCCCTGCGCCCAAAACCAATGAAAAGAGCCGCAAGTTCTTCGATGATATGAACAATTGGGCGCGGGGCGAGGGCTTCGCAGGCCTTGGCTATGTCACGCGCAAGGGCGGCGAATTTGGCGGGCCGATTGCCAAGAACCATGGGCCTGACTTGATGGCAAAGCTTTATGACGAGCTTGGCCTTGGCGCTGATGATGGCTTGTTTTTCGCTGCTGGCAAGGAAGCCGATGCTGCCAAACTGGCGGGCGCAGCGCGCACCCAGATCGGCGAGCAGCTGGAGCTGATCGAGCAGGGCTGCTTCAAATTCTGTTGGATCGTCGACTTCCCGATGTTCGAATATGACGAGGAAGCGAAAAAGATCGACTTCTCACACAACCCCTTCTCCATGCCGCAAGGCGAGATGGAAGCGCTGGAGACGCAAGATCCGCTCACAATCAAAGCATGGCAATATGATATTGTATGTAATGGCTATGAGCTTTCCTCTGGTGCGATCCGGAATCACCGTCCTGACATTATGTACAAGGCCTTTGAAATCGCTGGCTATGACAAGGCCACGGTTGATGCGGAGTTTTCCGGCATGATCGAGGCGTTTAAGCTGGGTGCACCGCCGCATGGTGGGTCGGCCCCGGGGATTGACCGGATTGTGATGCTGCTCGCTGGTGAAGAAGCGATCCGCGAAGTGATTGCTTTCCCGATGAACCAAAAGGGCGAGGATTTGATGATGGGCGCGCCTTCGCAAGCGGAAATGAAGCAATTGCGCGAATTGTCTGTGCGGGTGGTCGAGCCCCCCAAGACTGAGGGAGCCTAAGCGCATTATGGCTTTCTCGCGGCGAGATGCGCTGAGAGGGAGCCTTGCTGCGGTGCTTGCGGCCTCGTCTGGCTGCGCGCGCACGCCGGTTAGCGGTTCTTCAGCGACCAAAATCGCGGTATTGGGCACAATTCATAAGCAGCATGAGCGCTCGCAAGCCTATTCGCTTAAAGTGCTCACTAAGGCCGTAGAGCGATTTGCGCCCGATGCGATCCTCACTGAGATACCGCCCGACAGAATTGGCGAAGCACTGCGCAGCTATCGCGAAACCGGTAAAGTGACCGAACAGCGGACGCTCGCCTTTCCCGAATATACCCAAGCAATCATCCCTTGGGCGGAAGAAAACGGCGTCGAGCTTGTCGGGTGCGCTGCATGGACGCGAGAGCTGGCTGATGCGCGGCGCGAGGCTCTTACCAGAATCGAGAACGATCCCACGCGGGCCGAGCAATGGGCTGAGCATGAGGCCGCGCGTTCCGAACTTTCCCGCAAGCTGCGCGGGCGCGGGGATAATCCGCTCTTTATTCATTCCGAACGCTATGATGCGATCATCAAGGCGGGACAAACGCCCTATGAGCAGCATTTCGACGCAGATTTGGGCGAGGGTGGCTGGAGCGCTATCAATGCCGCCCATATCGCGCTTATGAAGCAAGCGCTGGATGAGCGCAGCGGCAAAGGCGTACGCGTTCTCATTACTTTTGGCGCATGGCACAAATATAAAATCCTTGGCGCGCTTGGGCTGCGAGACAACATTGAAGTGCAGGAAGCCGCCGCTTTATTCCGGTGATACTCTTCCATTGCGCCCTGTGCATCCCTACTTGCAACAATGCGCAGGCTTGATTAGGGCAAGGCCGAGATTCAAAACCCCACAAAACCAAAGGGCAAAATATGAGCGATACCGCTGACCGCGTGCAAAAGATTGTTGTCGAGCACCTCGGCGTTGAGGGCGACAAGGTTACTCAAGAAGCCAGCTTCATCGATGATCTGGGTGCAGACAGCCTCGACATTGTCGAGCTGGTGATGGCGTTTGAAGAAGAATTTGGCGTGGAAATCCCCGATGATGCGGCTGAAAAGATCAGCACGGTCGGCGATGCGACCAAATTCATCGAGGACACTAAGGGTTAAACCACAGCCCAGCTTGAGTGCTGGAAGTGCCGCTGCTTTGGAAAGCGGTGGCGGTCCCAGCGCATAACTGAGCTGAAAGGGCTTGAACAGGCTCGGCCCATAATCGGGTTGAGCCTGTTGTCTTTTGGAGAAGAGAATGCGCCGCGTTGTTGTAACTGGTCTAGGACTTGTCACGCCTTTGGGCGCTGATGTGGAGACCAGCTGGGCCAATCTGATTGCTGGCAAGAGCGGGGCGGGGCCGATTACCCGCTTTGACACAGCGGATCAGAAATGCACGATTGCCTGCGAAGTAAAGCCGGCTGACCATGAATATGGCTTTGATCCAGACAAACGCGTGGATGGCAAGGTTCAGCGGCAAGTCGATCCGTTTATCGTCTATGGCATTGATGCAGCCGGACAAGCGCTGGAAGATGCAGGGCTTACCGAGATGGACGATGCGTTGAAAGAGCGTACAGGCTGCTCGATCGGTTCGGGGATTGGCGGCTTGCCGGGGATCGAATCGGAATCGATCAAGATGCATGAGCGCGGGCCGGGCCGTGTTAGCCCGCATTTCGTCCACGGACGCCTGATCAATCTCATCTCTGGCCAGGTGATGATCAAATACGGCTTCATGGGGCCGAACCATGCGGTTGTGACGGCTTGCTCAACCGGCGCGCATTCGATTGGCGATGCTGCGAGGATGATCCGCGACGATGATGCCGATATAATGCTGGCAGGGGGTGCGGAAAGCACAATCAACCCGCTGGGCGTTGCCGGATTTGCTCAGGCGCGCGCGCTCAATATGAGCATGAATGACAAGCCGACGGAAGCCAGCCGCCCCTATGACAAGAACCGCGATGGCTTTGTAATGGGCGAGGGCGCAGGCGTGGTTGTGCTCGAGGAGTATGAGCACGCCAAGGCTCGCGGCGCGACAATCTATGCCGAGGTCGTGGGATACGGCCTGTCAGGCGATGCCTATCACGTTACTGCGCCCCATCCCGAGGGTAAAGGCGCCGAGCTTTCCATGCGGATGGCGCTGAAAAAGGCGGGACTGGACGCGGGCGATATTGATTATGTCAACGCTCATGGCACTTCGACCATGGCGGACACGATTGAACTTGCCGCTGTCAAACGCGTATTGGGCGATGATCTGGCCGGCGCATCGATGAGCTCGACCAAATCGGCCATCGGACATTTACTCGGAGGGGCGGGCGCGGTTGAGGCGATCTTCTGCATCCTTGCGATGCGGGATAGTATTGTTCCGCCTACGCTCAACCTTACTGAACCTGATGAGGGGACTGAAGGGGTTGATCTTGTTCCGCTTAAGGCCAAGAAACGCGAAGTGCGCGCGGCGCTCAATAACAGCTTTGGATTTGGTGGGACCAATGCATCACTCGTGATGAAAAAGGTCGATTGATATGCGTAAGCTCCTCACGGTAGCCGGTGGATTTATCGCGGTTATCGCTGTGGTATTTTTCGTTAGCCTGGCCTTTGCCAGCGCAACGGTTGAGAAAGAACAGCCCTTTATCATCGCCAGCGGCTCCTCATTGTCACAAGTGGCGGACAAGCTGGAAGAACAAGGCGCGATTTCCTCTGCGAGCATGTTCCTGCTGCGCGCCAAGCTGCTGGGCGGGAGCGAGCCTATTCAAGCCGGTGAGTTCATGCTCCAGCCCGGGATGAGCCAGGGCGACATTCTCAATGCATTCCAGAACGGTGAAGTGATCCGCCGCTTTGTCACAATTCCCGAGGGCACGCCTTCGATCATTGTGCACGAACGCCTGATGGCTGAAGAGCTGTTGACAGGTGAGGTGGAGGTTCCGCCAGAGGGCTCGATCTTGCCTGACACTTATGATTTCGAGCGCGGGGAAAGCCGCCAGAAAGTCATCGAGCGGATGCAAGCGGCGATGGACAAATATCTGGCTGAGGCATGGGCGAAGCGCAAGCCCGATATTGCGGTCGACACAATCCGCGATGCGCTGATCCTCGCCTCGATTGTCGAGAAGGAAACCGGGGTTCCCGAAGAACGCACAATGGTCGCCGGGCTCTATTCCAATCGGGTGAAGACGGGGATGCTGCTGCAGGCTGACCCGACGATTATCTACCCGATTACCAAGGGCAAGCCACTTGGCCGCCGTATCCGCCAGTCTGAAATTTCGGCGGTAAATGATTATAATACCTACACAATGGTTGGCCTGCCCAAAGGACCGATCACAAACCCCGGGCGCGAAAGTATTGCCGCTGTGCTTGATCCGGCCAAGACCAAGGCGCTGTTCATGGTGGCTGATGGCAGCGGCGGCCACGCCTTTGCTGAGACCAATGAAGAGCACAATGCCAATGTCGAGAAATGGTATGAGCTACGCCGGTCGCGCGGTGAGATGTAACGGGGTGCAGCGCTTGAGGGCGAGCACGCAGGTTTCGGATATGCACACTGGCCCTCGGCGTTCTAAACATACAAGCGCCGGTCGCGCGGTGAGATGTGATTGAGCGGCTCTGCAATCAGTTTTGCTGATGGCGGCACAGACTATGCGCCGCTCATTCTAACCGCGCTTTTGCCCAAGGATTTGCACGGCTGGGCCACCGGCTTGCGCAATCGCCACTTTCCGCCTGAGCGCAATTTTCTCGAGGCGCATGTCACGCTTTTTCACGCGCTGCCGCCGCAATATCGCGGTGAAATCAGCGAGATATGCAGGCGAATGGCGCGCGAATATGCACCCGTCGATGCGCAGATTAAAGGCGTAATACCGCTGGGCAAGGGCACTGCGATCCGGCTGGAAAGCGACGCGATGTTGGGCTTGCGCGATGTGATTGCCGATCATTGTCATGGGCTCCTCACAGGGCAGGATCAACATCGCCCTCGGCTTCATATCACTGTGCAGAACAAGGTCACGATTGAGGAAGCGAAGGCGCTTCAGCAGCAGCTCGAATTTCTGGTCGAACCACGCCCTTTCGCCTTTAGAGGGCTGGGTCTCTTCATCTATCGCGGCGGCCCTTGGGAACATGTGAGCGATTACGTTTTTCGAAGGCGCGAATAGGTTCGGTCTCAGCCGAGCGAACATACGCGCTCACTAGCTATTGACCGTTTGCCTAGCGCGCCGTAAATGCGCCGCCTCACGCTTTGCCACAGACCACCAGGGCAGGGCGCGCAAATTGGTATGGCGGAGTAGCTCAGGTGGTTAGAGCAGTGGAATCATAATCCATGTGTCGGGGGTTCGAGTCCCTCCTCCGCTACCAAATTTTCAATGGGCAATTACACCATCCGGATCGCGGGTTGCGAGCTGGCGGGCATGCGTCCGCTGCTTTCCTCGAGCACGCGTTGCAGGCTCTTATGTTGCGGTCGGCCAAGCCGCTTGGCCATGATTTCCTCGATCTTCCAGCTCAGTTCGGCTGGTTTGAACGGCTTACTGATGTAATCGGTCGCGCCTGCGAACATGGCCTGTTCGATATCCTGACGGCCCTTGATAGCGGAGAACATGATCACCGGTAAGTCATAGAATGTGGGCGAGGCGCGCAGGCGGCGCAGCACTTGCGTGCCGGTCATCCCGGGCATGTCCTGATCCAGCAGCATGATATCGGGGCGGCGGTGTTTGAGCACCTTCAATGCTTGCTCACCGCTTGTCACCCAGCCGCACGCATGGCCAGCATTGATCAAAGCTTCCGAGGCGACCTCGGCAATAATGACATCGTCATCGACAATCAGAATATGCGCCATTTGGATGCCTCCTTTCCCGTTGAAGCGCCTCCCATCCTTTGCAGTGTGTAACGGTGAGTTCTCTCATCTCGCTTGAGATGAGGATAGGTATCCGTGCGCAGCGGGCTTATGCGCAGATGGGCCAAGCGCAAGCTTGTCGCGTGCTGCCGAGACTGCCACGGTCGCTGCTATGATTCGAGACCCATTTATTCCGACCGAAGGTATCCACAATCTGCGCGATTTTGGCGGCTATTCCAGCACACATGGCGGCTCTGTGAAAACCGGCTTGCTGTTTCGTTCAGGCCAGCATGTCGAGGCGAGCGATGCTGATCTGGCAGCGGTCGACGCGCTCAATCTGGCGACCGTCATCGACCTTCGCGGCAATGGCGAGCGTGCGCAGCACCCGTGCAAACGCGGGCCGCAATTCGCAGCGCAGGTGATCTTTTTCGATGGCGAGACAAGCAATCTGCCGCCGCATATGGACATTGATGAAAACTCGACCACGGCGCAACTAGCCTATGAGCGGATGATCGCCACCTATACGCGGATGGTGCATAATCCGCCGATGCATGATTTGTTCGGGCGCTATTTGCGCTCGCTTGCCTCGAAAGATGGAGCCAGCCTCGTCCATTGCTTTGCGGGCAAGGATCGCACCGGCATCGCAGTGATGCTGGTGCAACATATTCTAGGTGTCAGCCAAGAAGATCAGCGCAGCGAATTCCTGCGCACCAATGATGCGCCCACGCTCCACATCTTGCGCGAACAGGCCGTGCCGGGTCTTGAGGCGCGCTATGATCGCAAGCTGGATGAGGGGGCCGTGAAAGCGCTGTTGGAGGTGAATGCCGACTATCTTACTACCTATTGGGGTGAGGTTGAGCGCAGCGTAGGATCGCTCGATGAATATATCGCGAGCACATTAGGTGTGGATGAGGCTGTGCAAGACCAGCTGCGCGCCAAGCTGATCGCGTGACAAACGCTGCTGCGCTTCCCATATGGAACGTAACGAAGAAGCGACTTGCGACGAAAGACTTTTGACCATGGCTACCCATCGCACCAAAATGCTCATCATCGGTTCTGGCCCTGCTGGCTACAGCGCGGCGATTTATGGCGCACGCGCCATGCTTGAGCCGATTGTGGTGCAAGGTATCCAGCCCGGCGGCCAGCTGACGATCACCACCGAGGTCGAGAATTACCCCGGTTTCCGCGATGTCATCCAAGGCCCGTGGCTGATGGAAGAGATGAAAGCGCAGGCCGAGCATGTCGGCACGCAAACGATCTGGGATACGATTGTCGATATTGATCTGGAGAATGGCTCTCCCTTTCGCGCTGTCGGCGATAGCGGTGACGAATATATCGGCGACACGGTTGTGATCGCGACGGGCGCGCAGGCCAAGTGGCTGGGCGTTCCTGGCGAGCAAGAGCTGGGCGGCAAAGGCGTTTCGGCTTGTGCTACTTGTGACGGCTTCTTCTTCCGCGGCAAAAAGGTTGCGGTGATCGGCGGCGGCAACACTGCCGTTGAAGAGGCGCTTTACCTCACCAACCATTCCGACGATGTGACCTTGATCCACCGCCGCGATGAGCTGCGCAGCGAGAAGATTCTCGAGAACCGCCTGATGGCCTCTGACAAGATCACGCCAATGTGGAACAAGACTGTTG
>CAZJAG010000046.1:0-2851 GCA_964543735.1 uncultured Porphyrobacter sp.
AACTCGCCCTTGGGGCTTTCGGTCGCCACGTAAACCTCGCCCGCTGGCACATGGAACCCTTCGGTATAGAGCTTGAAGTGATGGATCAGGCTTTCCATCGACTGCTTCATCTCGCCACGTTTGGGCGGGGAAACCTTGCGGTCATCGCTCGCAATCGGCCCCTCGGGCATTTGCGCAAGGCATTGCTTGATGATCTTCGCGCTTTCCTCGATCTCTTTCACGCGCACCATAAAGCGGTCATAGCAATCCGAATTCGTGCCGACCGGAATGTCAAAATCTAGTCTTTCATAGACATCGTAGGGCTGCGATTTGCGCAAATCCCACGGGATGCCGGCGGCACGGATCATCGGGCCTGAAAAGCCCCAGCGCGTCGCATCCTCGCGGCTGACCACGGCAATATCGACATTGCGCTGTTTGAAGATGCGGTTGTCGATCACAAGGCTCATCGCATCGCCGAATAGCACCGGCAGGCGCTCATCGAGCCACTCGCCAATATCCACCAGCAGCTTTTCAGGCACATCCTGATGCACGCCGCCCGGGCGATACCACGCCGAGTGCATCCGCGCGCCAGAGGCCCGTTCGAAGAAGTTGAGGCAATCCTCGCGCAGATCCATCATCCAAAGGTTTGGCGTGAATGCGCCCACATCGAGCACATGCGCGCCCATATTGAGGAAGTGGTTGCAGATGCGCGAAAGCTCGGCGAACAGCACGCGCAGATATTGCGCACGCTCGGGAACTTCGATGTTCAAGAGCTTCTCGATCGCCAGCACGTAGCTGTGCTCCATACACAAAGGTGAGCAATAATCGAGGCGGTCAAAATACGGCAGCGCTTGCAGATACGTCTTGTGCTCGATCAGCTTTTCAGTGCCGCGATGTAGCAGGCCGACATGCGGATCAATCCGCTCGATAATCTCGCCATCCAGCTCCATCACCATGCGCAAAACGCCATGAGCGGCGGGATGCTGCGGGCCGAAATTGATCGTGTAATTGGAGACGACATCGCCGTCAGTTGTCGGAGATTCCTCAAGCTGCATATTCATGCGCCCTTCTCCTCTTCCGCATCGGCCTTCTCGTCCCCGGGAAGCACATAATCGCTACCTTCCCAAGGGCTTTCAAAGTCAAACTGGCGAAGGTCTTGAGCAAGCTCAACCGGCTCGTACACCACGCGCTTCTCCTCTTCGGAATAGCGCAATTCGGTGTAGCCTGTGAGCGGGAAATCCTTGCGGAAAGGATGCCCTTCAAACCCGTAATCGGTGAGTATGCGGCGTAGGTCCGTATTGCCGTCAAACAGCACGCCATACATGTCGAAGACTTCTCGCTCGAGCCATCCGGCGTTGGGCCAAAGCGTTGTGACCGTTGGAACCGGCGTCGCCTCGTCAGTCGAGCATTTCACCATGATCCTATGGTTCTTCGTGAGCGACAAGAGCATATAGACGCATTCAAAACGCTCGACCCGCTCAGGATAATCAACGCCCGCGATTTCCATCAGCTGCTGGTAGTCATGACTGTCGCGCAGCTTTTCAAGCGCCCATGCGATCCGTTCACGCTTGACGGTGAGGATGATCTCGCCATGCGCTTCTTCAGACGCGATGAGCGATTTGCCCATGGCCTTCTCAAGCTTTGCAAGCACGCCTTCGTTGGACGCGTATTTCGGTGCGGAGTGTAAGACAGCCATCCTAACGCGAGCCCATCATCTTTCTATCGTCCCGGCACGGCGGATTTTGCGCTGCAATTGCATTACGCCGTAAAGCAGAGCTTCTGCTGTTGGAGGGCAACCGGGCACATAGATATCCACCGGCACAATCCGGTCGCATCCGCGCACGACGCTGTAGGAATAGTGGTAATAGCCGCCGCCATTCGCGCAGCTTCCCATGCTGATCACATATTTGGGATCGGACATCTGGTCATAAACCTTGCGCAAAGCAGGCGCCATCTTGTTGCAGAGCGTTCCCGCCACAATCATCAGGTCTGACTGGCGGGGCGAAGCACGCGGAGCAGCGCCGAACCGCTCCATATCATAGCGCGGCATGTTCACATGGATCATCTCGACCGCACAGCACGCCAGACCAAATGTCATCCACCATAGCGAGCCGGTGCGCGCCCATTGGAACACGTCCTCTGTGGAGGTGACGAGGAAGCCTTTGTCATTCACCTCTGTCTGAAGCGCCTGAAAATAATCCGCATCAGGCTGGCGGACCTCGCCCCCTTGCGCCGTTGGCATGGATGCCGCTGCCTCGGCCGCGGTAATCGGCGCTTGAGGCGGAGTGATTATGGTGCTTTTCGTGCTCATATCCGGTGCCTCATTCCCAATCGAGGGCCCCTTTCTTCCACTCGTAAGCCAAGCCGATCGCAAGGATACCGAGGAAGACCATCATACCGCCCCAGCCCGTCCAGCCTGTCTCCCCCAGACTGACCGCCCAGGGAAAGAGGAAAGCCGCCTCAAGATCGAAAATGATGAAGCTGATTGCGACAAGGTAAAAGCGCACATCAAACTGGCTGCGCGCATCCTCAAACGCGGGAAAGCCGCATTCATATTCGGA
Organism: uncultured Porphyrobacter sp.; assembly: GCA_964543735.1. Lineage (GTDB taxonomy): Bacteria > Pseudomonadota > Alphaproteobacteria > Sphingomonadales > Sphingomonadaceae > Erythrobacter. Next base: position 2,541 of record CAZJAG010000046.1, read on the forward strand.
GAGCTTTTCCGCGTCCGGATTGTGCGCGCCTGTCAGACGGGAAACCCCCATCGGCAGAAACACGAAAAGAACCGACAATCCCAATGCAATGAACAGGAATATCAGTATTGGCAGATATTGGCTTAGATCGATCACATCTAAATCCCTGAGGACTATTCAATTAGCGCAGCGTCTAGGCCCACCATGCGCGCGGTGCAAGTGGGCGTTAGGTGCAATTCGCGCCACTTTCGTTGCAAGGCAGTGGATAGTTGCGGGTAAGCCTCGTTCCGGCCACCCGCAAAACCCCTATTTCATCTGCTATTTCATCTGCT
>CAZJAG010000046.1:2951-12273 GCA_964543735.1 uncultured Porphyrobacter sp.
CTATTTCATCTGCTATTTCATCTGCTGGGCAATGGTCTTTTCGATGGTCTTGCCATAGGGTGGTTTGAAGCCGCCCAGCTTGGCAATATCCATCTTGGGCTGGTGATAGACGCTGCGCGCATGGCTAAACTCTTTGAAGCCTTCTTGCGCGTGATAGGAACCCATGCCCGAGGGGCCAACACCGCCAAAGGGCAAATCCTCCATCGAGATGTGGAAGATCACGTCATTGGTCGTCACCCCGCCCGAGATCGTTTGCGTGAGAACCTGCTCCTGTTCGGCCTTGTCCTCACCGAAATAATACAGACCCAGCGGACGATCCTTCTCGTTCACATAGTCAATCGCCTCATCGATAGCGGAGTAGGTTTTGACGGGCAGGACGGGGCCAAACAGCTCTTCCTGCATCGCTTCCATCTCGTCAGTCACATTCTTGAGGATTGTCAAAGGCATCTTGCGCGCGTTTGAGGAACCGAAATCCTCATTGCCCGGATTAACCTCGACCACTTCTGCGCCCTTGTCGCGCGCGTCCGCCACAACATCCTGCAAGCGCTCGAAATGGCGGTCAGAGACGATGGATGCGTAATCATCATTCTCCAGCAGCGTTGGATACATATTCGCAACGCCTTGCGCGACACCATCAACGGCCTCATCCTGCTTTTCAGCCGGCACATACATGTAATCAGGCGCAAGACAGATTTGGCCCGCATTCATCATCTTGCCCAAAGCAATGCGCTCGCCCGCTTTGGCAAAATCTGCGCTGCGCCCCATGACAACAGGGCTCTTGCCGCCCAGTTCTAGCGTGACAGGCGTGAGGTTCTTGGCTGCAGCCTCCATCACGCGGCGGCCTGTAGGCGTGGAGCCTGTGAAGACCAGATGGTTGAACGGCAAAGAGGAGAATGCAGCGGCCACTTCAGGCCCGCCAGTCACAACAGCGACCTCTTCTGCTGCGAAGTATTTATCCGTCAGCTCCCCCATCAGATCGGATGTGCGCTCGGTAAATTCCGATGGCTTGATCATGCATCTGTTGCCAGCGGCCAAGATCTGCATCAGCGGCCCGTAAGCCAGCTGCACGGGGAAATTCCACGGAGAAAGCACGCCAATCACGCCCTTGGGCTCATAGCGAAGCTCAGCCTTTGCGCCGAGAAGCCCGAGCGGAAACTGAACCTTGCGTTTTTCGGTGCGCGCCCATTTGTCCATATGCTTGAGCGCATCCTTGCCCGCTGCATAAGTCGCGGCAATATCGGTCAGCATACTCTGCTGCATCGAACGGTTGCCAAAGTCAGCGCTCATCGCTTTGGCGAAATCCTCGGCATTATCCTTGATCAGCGCCATCGCGCGCTTGATCCGGTCCTTGCGCACCGACATGGGCTCTGGCCGGTCAGCCACAAAGGCATCATTTTGCTTCTTGAGCAGCGCTTCCATCTCTTCGCGGCGATCAGCAGCCATGAGGTTTTCTCCCGTTCAGTTTCATTCTGCATACTGTTTCGCCGATAGCGGCGCGATTGGCAAGTTTGTTGAGACGGTGACGTGCGCATTTGCCTTTGCTGCAATGCGGCATTAGAGCGGCGCGCAGACATCCCCTGACCCCTTGATCGAAGGATAAACCCATGGCCGCATTCTCCGCTAATGATCCGATTGTCATTCTTTCTTACGCACGCACGCCAATGGGCGGAATGCAAGGCGCACTCGCCGGCGTCGAAGCGACCGATCTGGGGGCAACTGCGGTCAAAGCAGCGGTTGAGCGCGCAGGCGTTGCGGGCGAGGATTTTGACCGCGCTTACATGGGCTGTGTTCTTCCCGCTGGCCTTGGCCAAGCCCCTGCCCGTCAAGCCGCGATCAAGGCTGGCCTGCCCAAATCGGTGCAAGCCACCACGGTCAACAAGGTCTGCGGATCGGGCATGCAAACCGTCATCATGGGCGCAGAAGCGCTTGCATCGGGCAGTGTTGATATGGTGGTCGCAGGCGGAATGGAGAGCATGACCAATGCGCCATACCTCCTTAAAAAGCACCGCAGCGGCGCGCGGATCGGGCATGACACGACTTACGACCACATGTTCCTCGACGGGCTTGAAGATGCTTACGAAGCAGGCCGCGCTATGGGCACTTTCGCGCAGGATACCGCGAACGAATATCAGCTGACCCGCGAAGAGATGGACGATTATTCGATCGAATCACTCCGGCGTGCGAATGCCGCGATTGAAAGCGGCGCGTTTGATGGCGAAGTGGTTCCCGTCACGATTTCAGGTCGCAAGGGTGACACTGTCGTCGAGCATGACGAGCAGCCCGGCAAAGGCCGCCCCGACAAAATCCCGCAACTGCGTCCTGCCTTTGCCAAAGACGGTACGATTACGGCTGCGACTTCCAGCTCGATCTCTGACGGAGCCGCTGCAGTCGTCCTCACCCGCGAAAGCGTTGCCAAGGAAAAAGGTCACACGCCCGTTGCCAAAATTGTTGCGCTGGCTGCTCATGCTCAGGAACCTGCCGCTTTCACCACCGCCCCTGTCGGCGCGATAAATTCACTGCTCGAACGCGCAGGCTGGTCGGTTGACGATGTGGACTTGTGGGAAGTGAACGAGGCGTTTGCCTGCGTTGCCATGTTCGCCATGCGTGACATCGGCATCGATCACGCAAAGATCAATGTGAACGGCGGGGGCACGGCGCTCGGCCACCCAATCGGAGCCTCTGGCACGCGGATCATCGTCACGCTGATCAATGCGCTCAAAAATCAGGGCAAGACCAAGGGTGTTGCTTCGCTTTGCATTGGCGGCGGCGAGGCGACCGCAATTGCCGTCGAGCTCGTTTAGGGTTCGCCCGCACCGTAAAGGCGTGTCTCGCGGATCCATCCAACCCGTCCGCCCACATCTACCTCGCACCAGCCCGTGCGGCACTCACCCAGAATGCCGACAACGCCGGGTTGTGCATTCCACTTGATCGCAGCAGAGGCATTGGGCTCTGCGCGCATGGCGGCAAGGCCTGTGCCCTTCACCATCGCGCTGCGGCGACCGTTGAGCATCGACTGGTCGACCCAGCCTTGCGTGCCATCAGGGTCCTGAACCAGACGCCAGCCTTCGTTCACGCGAACCACCTTAACCGGCAAGTTTTTGCGCTTATAGACCCAGTCGATCTTGTAATCTCGGCTGGGGCCAACCCGCATATTGACCTCATCGGCGCGGATCGATGCCCAATAAGGCACCGTGCGCGACTGCGCCGAGGCGAGGGTTCCAACAAGGGTTGTGGCCAGCAAAGTGGCAGCAAGGACAATCTTCCGCATAACGCGCGTTTAATAAAGCAAAGCGCATTTTTCTGGCAAGACCGCTTTGCCCCGGACTTGACCCGATCTGCCTTACCGTCCTAGCGCGGGACATATGGCTGCCAATTCTCAACCCTCCGCCAAGCGCCTCTTGCGCAAACCCAAAGTGGTTGTCACGCGCCATTTGATGCCTTCGGTCGAGGCCCGCATGAGCGAGCTGTTTGATACAGTGCTCAATACCGGCGACACACCGCTCTCGCGCGATGAGCTAATCGCAGCGATGCAGGATGCGGATGTGCTCGTCCCAACGGTGACAGATACAATCGATGCCGCAACGATCGAGAGCGCAGGCGATAATCTCAAGCTGATCGCCAGCTTTGGTGCGGGCACCGAGCATATCGACCTTAAAGCGGCTGCTGCGCGCAAGATCGTCGTCACCAATACGCCGGGCGTTTTTACAGATGATACTGCTGACCTTGCGATGGCGGGCATTATCGGCGTGCCGCGCCGCATCCGAGAGGGGGTGGAGCTGGTGCGCAAGGGTGAGTGGACAGGCTGGGCACCCTCTGGCCTTTTGGGCCGCAAGCTGGGCGGCAAGGTGCTGGGCATTGTCGGCATGGGCCGGATCGGACAAGCGGTGGCGCATCGTGCGCGCGCTTTCGGACTTGAGATCGCCTATCACAATCGCAAACGTCTGCCCGATGCGGTGGAGAGCATGTTCTCAGCCCGTTTTGTCGAAACGCTCGACAAGCTGGTCGAGCAGGCCGACATTCTCACGCTGCACTCCCCGCTGACCGACGCAACAAAGGGCATGATCAATGCCGAGCGGTTGGCGAAGATGAAACCGGGCTCCTCGCTCATCAACACAGCGCGCGGCGAAATGGTTGATCAGGAAGCTTTGATTGCGGCGCTGGAAAGCGGGCATTTGGCCGGCGCTGGCCTGGATGTCTATCCCGAGGAACCGAAAGTCGATCCTCGCCTCATCCGGCATCCCAATGTGATGACCCTGCCCCACATCGGCAGCGCAACCGCCGAGGGGCGCGAGGCATCGGGCGAGAAAGTGATCGCCAATATCCGCTTCTGGATGGATGGACACCGCCCGCCTGATCAGGTGCTTGACGCGCTCATCGGATAGCCCGCGTCCTCATTGTCGGGGCTAAATCGCTCGCAAAGAGCCAATTGCACGACATTTTCACTGCTCCCCCTTGTGCCTTGACGCAATTTTCGCCAAATCCGCGCAACAATGACAACCGGCAACGACCGGGCAAGAGGGGACTTTTCATGCTAGCGCGTTATCTCACTGCTTTTGCGGCAATGGCAGCTGTGCCAACCATGGCGAGCGCGCAAAGCGTCTCGACCGTCAATAGCGGCGACACAGCATGGATCCTTACCTCATCTGCTCTGGTGTTGCTGATGACATTGCCGGGCCTCGCACTGTTTTATGGCGGTCTGGTTCGCACGAAAAATGTCCTCTCGGTATTGCTCCAATGCGGAGCGGTCGCCGCCGTCGCATCGGTTCTATGGGTCATCGTTGGCTACACATTGGCCTTTGGCGAGGTGTCCTCAGGCTTTTTAGGAGGCGGCAATGCATGGATGCTCGCCGGGATTGGTGATTTGCAGGTTGAGGCGATTCCGCTTCCCACTTTCGCTCTGTTCCAGATGACCTTTGCGGTGATCACGCCTGCCCTGATGGTGGGCGCATGGGTGGAGCGCGCGCGATTTGCCTGGGTGATCGGCTTTTGCGCGCTGTGGGGCTTGATCGTCTATGCTCCAGTAGCGCACTGGATTTGGGGCGGAGGCTGGCTTTCTGAAATGGGCGTGACAGACTTTGCAGGCGGCATTGTCGTCCACACAACGGCGGGTGTTTCCGCGCTGGTAATCGCGCTGCTACTGGGCAAGCGCGATGGCTTCCCCACTGCCAAGATGCTGCCCCATGCCCCGGGCCTGACCATGGTTGGCGCAGCTTTGCTGTGGGTCGGATGGTTCGGCTTTAACGGCGGATCGGCCTTGGGCGCGAATGCTGGTGCTTCCAGCGCGATCATCAACACCCATGTCGCGGCCAGCACGGCGGTACTGACGTGGCTGCTGATCGAGAAGTTTGCACTTGGCAAGCCGACCACTGTTGGCTGGGCAACCGGCGCGATTGCTGGCCTTGCGACGATCACGCCTGCAGCCGCCTATGTGGGGCCGGGCGCCGCGATCATCTTCGGCGCGCTTGCCGCAATCGTTTGTTATGGCGCGATCCGTCTAGTCAAATCAAAGATGGGTATCGACGATTCGCTTGATGTATTTGCAGTCCACGGCGTTGGCGGCATCCTCGGTTCGCTGCTGTTGGCGGTGTTTGTCGCCGAAAGCCTCGGCGGCACAGGTTATGCTGAAGGTATGGGTCTTGGCAGCCAGTTGGGCGTGCAGGCTCTCGGTATTGGCGTGGTTGCCGTGTGGAGCGCCGTGGCGAGCGCGATCATTGCCCTGATGGTCTCGATGGTGTTCCCGATGCGCGCAAGCGAGAATGACGAGCGCGACGGGCTGGACATTTCCAACCATGGCGAAAAAGGCTGGGATTTCGACTAGGGAGCGCTGCAAAGTGAGCGCTTCCCATCAATCGCCCGTCAAAATCCGCTCGACCAGCTCTTTCACGGTCGGCGTGAAGTTATTCGAGAAGAAGGGGTCTTCGCGGAAGCGGTAGGCAGAGTGCCCGGCAAAGGCGAGGTTCTCGTCCGGCGTTCCGTCATGTGCGATCGATTGGAGCGTCTTCTGGATGCAGAAGCTGCGCGGGTCTGCCAGCCTGCCGGTGGTGAAATCATCATGATCTTTCCATGAGGAAAACCCGCAATGCGAGAGGCAACCCATGCAATCTTGCTGGTCCTGCCGGATCGTATCGCGGCTGTCGGGTGTGACAAAGACCGCTGTATTGTCCGGCGTCTTGAGCGCTTCGGTATAGCCTTGCGCAATCCACTCGCCCGCTTTGGCTTGATCCTCTTTGCTCACCCACATGCTGCGCGCCTTGCCGGTATCGCCTAATTGCACAGCGCCCGCTTCCTCGCCCTTTTTGAAGACGGGTATCTGACGTTCGGAGCGGCCCATCAACTCGTAAAGAAACGGGGTTTTGACAGCCGAGGAATAGAAACCTGTGGGAGAGAATTTGTGGAGCAGCACATCGCCAGGCTCGACAGTCCTGAGCATATCTTTCCAGACCTGCGGGATCGGGCTCTCTTTAGTGATCAGCGGCCGCGTGCCAAACTGGAACGCGATTTTGCCAAGCTCTGGATTGTCGATCCAATCGTTCCACTCGCGCAAATACCAAACGCCGCCCGCCATAACGATCGCGACATCTTCCGAGACGCCTTCAGCGCGCATTGTCTCGCGCAGAGCTTTGACGCGGGGGTAAGGGTCTTGCGGCTCGGTCGGGCTTTCCGCGTTGGAGAGGCCATTGTGCCCGCCAGCCAGCCACGGATCCTCATAGACAACAGCCGCCAGCCATTCGGGAACCTTGCGATAGCTGCGCTTCCACAAGGCTCGAAACGCGCGCGCTGACGAAATAATCGGCAGGTAATGGACATTAAAGCGCGCCGCGATCTCCGCCAGCTTGTAAGGCATGCCCGCGCCGCAAGTCACACCTGTCACAAGGCCTTTTGTCCGTTCCAGAACCCCTTCGAGGACGGCCTGCGCCCCGCCCATTTCCCATAAAATGTTGATGTTGATCGCGCCCTTGCCGTTTGACATCTCATAAGCGCGTTTGACTTGCTCCGCCCCGCCCGCAATCGAATATTCGATCAGCTGGTCATGCCGCCCTTTGCGGGTGGTTTGCGGATAGGTGTATTCCACAAGGCTGCCGTCTTCATTGTAATTGTCAGCATTCACCGCGCTGACCGTACCGATGCCGCCGGCCGCAGCCCATGCGCCAGAACTCATATGATTGGTGGCCGACACGCCCTTCCCGCCCTCGATAAGAGGCCAGACTTCCTTGCCGCCATAAATGATTGGGCTAAGACCCTTGAACAACGAATTACTCCTGTTGTGATGCTCCGCCTATTGGGAGCGCCCCACTTCTTGCCAAGCCCTAGACCACAAAAGCGCGCCAATGCGTAGGGTTTTTTGCCCGAAAGCTGTGGGATGGGGCCGGGTCAGGTCGCGCCGCCTGCCCCTTTTGGCTGGGCGCAGGGGATAATATCGGCCGGCTCGGGCCGCTTCTCATCGCGTTCGAACCGAGCGAAATAGCCGCGAATATCGGGCTTTTCGAGGAATTCGACGAGGCGGTATCCCACCGCTTCAAACTCACACGAAAGCAGCAGGGGCGGGATGCCGTGCTGGCCGGTGGGCCGGTCTGTATCAACAACGATCAGCTGCCCGCCCTCGGCCAATGCAGGCCATAGCCGGTGCAGAAACGCATAAGGCTCGGTCACTTCGTGATACATATGGACGAGGAAAATCCGGTCAAAGGAATCAACCGGCAATTGCGGATCGTCAGGCGCCCCCAGCTTGATCGAGATATTCTCAAGCCGCTCGCGCTCGACCCGCTGACCGAGGCGTTCGAGCGCATCGCGGTCAATATCCTGCGCCAAAACGCGCCCATCTGCGCCCACGCGTTCGGCAAGGCGGACGGTATAGTACCCCTCGCCAGCGCCAATATCGGCAATCGTCATTCCAGCGCTGATTGCCGCCAGATCCATCACCTTTTGCGCTTCGCCGCGTTCATCGCGCGCATCCTCGGTTGAGAACTGGTTGGAGACAACTTCGGCCACTGGCCGATCGGGCAGCGGAAACTCCTGCGCGCTTTCCGGTCTTTCCTCGCCAATCGGTTCAAACTTGCACGCGGCCAGCAAGACCATCGGTACCAGCGCCAGCCATGCCCCACCGCGCATCTGCATTACTCGACGTCCTCCACCTCTACCGTTTCGCCTGTCACCCGCTGGGCAAGAGCTGCTGAGATAAAGTCCTCAAGCTCTCCATCGAGAACACTGTCAGGCGCGGTAGACGTGACGCCGGTGCGCAAATCCTTGACCATCTGATAGGGTTGCAAGACGTAAGAGCGGATCTGGTGGCCCCAGCCAATCTCGCTCTTTTCCTGATATTCGCCTGAAGCGGCTGCTTCGCGCTCGGCCATTTCGCGCTCGAACAGGCGCGCTTTGAGCATATTCATAGCCGTTGCGCGGTTCTTGTGCTGGCTGCGGTCGTTCTGGCTGGCGACGACAATGCCGCTGGGCTGGTGGGTAATCCGCACTGCAGAATCGGTCGTGTTGACATGCTGGCCGCCCGCGCCCGACGCGCGGTAAGTGTCAATCTTGAGGTCGCCTTCATTGATCTCGATATCGATATCATCGTCAATCACCGGATAGACCCAAACCGAGCTAAACGATGTGTGTCGCCGGGCCGAGCTGTCATAGGGGCTGATCCGGACAAGGCGGTGCACACCGCTTTCGGTCTTGGCATAGCCAAACGCGTTCTCGCCCTTCATCAGCAAGGTCGCTGATTTGATGCCCGCCTGCTCGCCCGCGTGATAGTCGACCAGTTCGACCTTGTAACCGCGCCGTTCGGCCCAGCGTGAATACATCCGCTGGAGCATCTGGGCCCAGTCCTGCGATTCGGTGCCGCCTGCGCCTGCGTGGATTTCGAGATAGGTGTCGTTTCCATCCGCCTCGCCAGACAAAAGCGCCTGCACCTTGTCCGCGTCCGCACGCTTGGCCAGCTTCTCAAGACTTGTCAGGCCATCTTGCACGACATCATCATCGCCCTCAGCCTCGCCCATTTCGACAAACTCGATCGCATCGGCCATCTCAGAGGATATTTCATTGACCGTATTGACCGAGGTTTCGAGCTGCTTTTGCTCGCGGCTGACGGCTTGCGCCTCCTTGGGATTGTCCCAAAGCGAGGGATCTTGCACGCGCGCGTTAAGCTCATCCAGACGCCGCAAAGCACGCTCCCAGTCGAGCGACTGGCGCACTAGGTCGAGCGCTGCTTCGATCCGATCAATATGGGCCTGCCCCTCGGCACGCATAGTCTTGCCCTTAGTAAATTGCGTTGTTCAGCGCTTAGCGCACGTCAACGAATTGTAAAGCGATGCACCGCCACAATCGG
>CAZJAG010000046.1:12373-18948 GCA_964543735.1 uncultured Porphyrobacter sp.
AGCCTAGTAAATCCCGCCGCGCTCTTCAGCGAAATTCTCTTCCTTCTTTTTCTCCTCTTTCTTCTTGGGCGCTGGACGCGGTGCAGCGCGGCGCTGTGTTGAGGAAGATGAAGAGGATGATCGTGAAGAGCTTGCCGAGCGTCTACCAGCCCTCACAAGCGCAAGGATTTCCTTGCGCTTGGCCGCTATGATATCGCGCCGTGTTTCGCGCGGTGGTTCCGTATCAGGTTTGAAAGCTTCCCAGATCACGGATGCCTCCTTGCCCTTGCCCGGTTTGCCGCTGAAGACCCGTTTGCCCGATTTGCGGTCAACCTTGACCATCCGGATACCCTTGGGCGCAACAGCAGGCATATCAGACCAGCGATCACGCGAATTGCGAATGAGGGATTTGATAATCGGTGCCGCAATCGTGCCGCCTTGCGCATAGCCGCCCATATTACGCGGCTGATCGAACCCGACATAAGCGCCTGCAACAATGCGCTGTGTGCCGCCTACAAACCAAACGTCTTTAGGGCCGGTTGTCGTGCCGGTTTTGCCGAACAATGGCAGGTCGAGCGTGTTGAGCACCGTCGCCGTGCCGCGCTCCACCACGCCTTCAAGCATGTGCATAGTCTGGAATGCGGTGCGCGCATCCATCGCCTGCTCACCCTTGATGCCAAAACGCGGCATAGGCTGGCCATCCCAGCGCGGCATATTGCACCCATCGCATTTGCGCTTGTCCGCGCGCCAAATGACCTTGCCGCGGCGATCCTGCACAAAGTCGATCACAGTTGGCTGGTTCAAACGGCCATGATTGGCGAGCGCGCTATAGGCGGCAACCATCCGCATGACGGTCGATTCTTCAGAACCCAGCGATGTCGCAGCATAAGGATCGGGATCTTCGCTAATCCCCAAATCCTGAATAGTCTCCACGACATTCTTCATGCCAGCTTTCATGCCGATTTGGACAGTCATGATGTTTTGCGATTGCTCAAGACCATAACGCAGCGGGAAAGTGCCTGCGCGCCCCCCGCGAATACATTTCTGACCCTTCTGACGACCCTGATAATAGCAAAAACGCGAGTTATCGATTTCGGTCGAGGGGGTCATCCCATTGTCGAGGCCAGTGGCATAGACGAAAGGTTTGATGGTCGAGCCGGGCTGACGCATCGCTTGGGTCGCGCGGTTAAAGTCAGAGAGGCGATAATCGAACCCGCCCTGCATCGCGAGCACGCGGCCATATTGCGCGTTTTGGACGACCAGACCGCCTTGCGCCTCAGGCACTGTGCGGACGCGGTAATTCTTGCCTTGCGGGCTGACCACGATCACATCACCCGGCTTTACCGCATTGGGCATGCCAACCAGCGGAGCTTCCTCGCCATCGCGGAAGCCGATCTTGGCAGCGTTGCCGGATCGTTCAGTTACTACGCCAACGCGGTAATCGCGGTAATTGATACCGATGTTTGAGCTTGCCAGCTGGCTTGCCCACGGGCCGTCATCAAAGTCAATCGTTGCAACCGGCCCCTTCCAACCGCGCCGCCCGTGATACCGGAACAACCCTTCGCGAAGGGCCTTGCTCGCCGCTTCCTGCATTTCGGGATCGAGCGATGTGCGCACCCAAAGGCCGCCGGCATAGACGCTGTTCGCGCCATCATCGGCTGTCTCGCCAAATTCTGAAATCAGCGTGCGGCGCACTTCTTCGAGGAAATAGCCAGCGTCTACACTGCGGGTCTGCGATGCGCCTGTCGTCAAACCCAGCGGCTGATCCTTAGCCGCATTTCTGGCATCGGCCGAGATATAGCCGTTTTCCAGCATCTGCCTCAGCACAATCCCGCGCCGCTCAAGCGCCACCTCTTCATTGGCTTTGCGGCCATAGCGCTCGGGCGCTTTGGGCAGAATTGCCAGAAACGCGAATTCGTGCAGTTCCAGATCGCCCACATCCTTGTCAAAATAGGCGCGAGCAGCCGCCTGAACACCGAAGCTGCGGCGTCCAAGCGGGATCTCGTTGAGATAAAGCTCGAGAATCTCCTGCTTGCTCAGCACCGCTTCGATGCGCGTTGCCAGAACCATCTCTTTCAACTTGCGAGTGATCGAATATTCATCGCCCAGCAGCGTGTTCTTGGCGACCTGCTGGGTGATGGTTGAACCGCCCACTGCACGCTCGCCAGAGCCGAATTTGGAGACATAATCCAAAACCGCGTTGATCGTGCCGGGATAATCGACCCCGCCATGGCTGAAAAAGGTCTTGTCCTCCGCCGACAAAAACGCCTCGATCAATGGCTCGGGAAAGTCACTATATTGCAATTGGACGCGCCGTTCGCGCGCATAGGAATGGACGATCTCTCCATCCATTCCGCGCACAACGGTCGGCAACGGGGTTTCGTAATCCACCAAAGCTTCTGCATCGGGCAGATCGCGAGTGATCATGACCCAAAGCAGCAGGGCGAATACCAGCAGGCCAAGGATCGCAATCAGCGACCAGCGGAACCACAAATTCCCGCGCCAATTGCCGCGAAACCATTCCCAAGCCTCGCCTGAATGGCGTTTAAGGCTAAAGGTTTTCTCGTTGATGGATGTATCGTCACTCATAATCGATCAGCCCTGTAACACGCGCCACGCAGCCCATGCCACCGCCTTTTGTCCTCATTCACTCGAAATTCTTGCAAAATATATTTCAACCGCATTGGCGAGCACTTCAGCAAATTGCGCCTTACCCTGAGCTGAAGTGAGCCTTTGGGCATCGGCAGGATTGGTAATAAAGCCCGCTTCAAACAAAATTGACGGGATTTCCGGCGCACGCAAGACCGCCAAAGCAGCGGAGCGCTGTGCCTGGGGATGAAACCGCAAGCGTCCTTCTGCCTCGCGCACGATCAACCGCGCAAATCCGTTCGAATCTTCCTGACTGCGGCGCTGCGACAATTCGACGAGGATATTGCTCACCTCTTCGCTTTGCCCTTCAATCGACATGCCGTTGAGCACATCCACATTGTTTTCCCGCTCTGCAAAGCGCGCTGCTGCCTCGCTCGAGGCCTCGTTTGAGAGAGTGTAAATGCTGGCCCCGCGAACCGAAGTCGTCTCGCCAGCGCTATCGGCATGGATCGAGATAAACAGGTCGGCGTTAAGCCTGCGCGCGATTTCAGGCCGCTCTGCCAGCACCAGCTCGCGATCATCGCTGCGAGTAAGCGCCACACGGATACCGCCATTTTCCAGCAGTCTTCCGCGCAAGGCCATAGCAAGGCCGAGCACTACATCCTTCTCAACCACACCCACACCGCTTGCGCCCGGATCGCGGCCGCCATGCCCCGGATCGATTACGACCAGCGGGCGCGAGGTGTCCGTGGGGCCGGACACATCAGGCAGCGCAACCTGCTCCTCCACATCGGGCAGATCGAGGCGGAGCACATAATCCCGCCCAAAAAAAGGAACCGGCAGCTTCGTGCCCGAAGCAGCCAGTCCAGCAAAAATTACCAGCGGGATCAAAACGATCAGTAGGAGATGCAAACGCAAGCTCATTCCTCACCCACTAGGATGCTCACGGATAAAATAGCAATAAGGTTGCGAGGGAAAACCCACGGTGCTAGCAAGGTTGAAGGAAATTTTTCATTTGCAAGAATGCTTCTTTGCTTTTCTTTCGGTGCTAGACTTTTCCGTAAGAGCTGCCCGTGTATTCTCACGCTATGGCTCACAATACAGGTTGACGCAGTGATGAAATGTTCCTCCCCGCCCCTCCGCCAGCAGCGCTTGATGCGCGCGGTGGTCGTCGCGGGCCGGACAGCGCCCCAGAGGCGCGATTTTTTCTCAGCAGACACAAACACTATTCCGCTCAACCGCAATAATGCGGGGAGCCGAACACTAACCACCGGACTAGCGGCGAATAACGCCTTAGCCGGTTTTCACACATATGTGCGCCGCACCGGAATGGGCTTGTCCCTCGCTGCAGGCGCTCGGAGAATTATAAATGGCTACGCGCATGCTCATCGACGCGCGCCACCCGGAAGAAACCCGGGTGGCGGTCGTAAAAGGCAACCGGATTGAAGAATTTGATTTCGAATCTGCTGAACACAAGCAGATTAAGGGCAATATCTATCTTGCCAAGGTTACACGGGTAGAACCCTCGCTTCAGGCCGCGTTTGTCGATTTTGGCGGCAACCGGCACGGGTTTCTCGCCTTCAACGAAATCCACCCCGATTATTACCAGATCCCGCATGAGGATCGCGAAAAGCTGCTCGCTGAAGAGGCTGAGGCGGCTGAAGAAGAAGCTCGTCTGCGCGCTGAGGAAGAGGAAGACGGTCACACTCCGGGCGAGGAATATGACGCTGAGGACGAATCAGCGGAAGCGCTAGCAGAAGATCTTGCCGAGGATGGTGTCGAAGAAATCGACACGTCGGAAAAAGACAAGGTCGCCACAATCGAAGAAGGTCACGTCGACAGCGATGATGACGATGATGAGGACGGCGACGACGATGAAAATGACGAAGATGACGCGTCTGACGAAGATGACGACGCCTCCGATGATGACGCCAACGATGAAGAGAACGCTGATGGCGGCAAGCCCAGGCGTTCACGGCGTGGCCGCGGCGGACGCGGGCGCAATGCTCGCAAAGGCAAACGCCGCCAAGGCGGTGGCCGCAGCCGCTCGAAAGAAGTGGACGAAGTTCGCGCCAAGCGGATGGCCTTGCGCCGCCGCTACAAGATCCAGGACGTAATCCACCGCCGTCAAGTCCTGCTGGTGCAGGTTGTGAAGGAAGAGCGCGGCAATAAGGGCGCAGCGCTCACCACCTATCTTAGCCTAGCGGGCCGTTACACGGTGTTGATGCCCAATTCCTCGCATGGCGGCGGGATTAGCCGGAAGATCAATTCCGCCTCTGACCGCAAGCGTTTGAAGCAAGTCGTCTCCGATCTCAAATTGCCCAAAACGATGGGGCTGATCGTGCGCACGGCTGGCCTCTCGCGCAACAAGACCGAGATCAAACGCGACTTTGATTATCTCGCCCGGCTATGGGACGAGATCCGGCAAAAGACCCTTTCCTCTACCGCGCCAGCGCTGGTGCATTCGGATAGCGATCTTATCAAGCGCGCCATCCGCGACATCTACAATCGCGATATTGAGGAAGTCGTGGTAGAGGGTGAGGAAGGCTACAAATCGGCCAAGAGCTTTATGAAAATGCTCATGCCGAGCCATGCGCGGCGCGTAAAAGCCTATTCCGATCCGGTTCCAATGTTCCAGCGTTATGGTGCAGAGGATCAGTTGCGCGCGATGTATGATCCCGTCGTCCGCCTCAAATCAGGTGGTTATCTGGTGATCAATCCGACCGAGGCGCTTGTCTCGATCGACATCAACTCGGGCAAGTCGACCAAGGAACACGGCATCGAGCAGACCGCCGTTGCCACCAATGTAGAGGCTGCGCGCGAGATCGCTCGCCAATTGCGGCTGCGCGATATGGCGGGCCTTGTCGTGATCGACTTCATCGACATGGAATACAATTCCAATATCCGCAAAGTCGAACGCGCGATGAAAGATGCGCTCAAGAATGACCGAGCGCGTATTCAGGTCGGACGGATTTCAGGCTTCGGCCTGATGGAGATGAGCCGCCAGCGTCTTCGCACCGGCGTGCTGGAGGCAACGACCCGCGAATGTCCGCATTGCGACGGAACGGGACTGGTTCGCACGGCATCGTCAGCTGGTCTGTCTGCTCTGCGTCTCATTGAAGATGAAGCTGCCAAGGGCAAGGGATCGGTGATCTCGCTCGCTGCCAGCACCGAGGCGGCGGTCTATCTCCTCAATTCGAAACGCGATGATCTGATCGAGATCGAGCAACGCTATGGCGTGTCGGTTGAAGTCATCCCCGAGGGAGAAGACGAAGGCGCGAAGATGGATGTGGGCAGTTCGGGGCCTCGCCCGACACAAGCGCCCAAGTTCGAACCGATCGTCGATGAAGATGACGAGGATGACGAGCCGATTGCTCATGATGATGAGGATGATGGCGAGCCTAAGAAGAAAAAACGCCGCCGCCGGCGCGGTGGCCGTGGCCGCAATAAGAAGCGCGATGCGGCCAATGATGAAAATGGCGCAGACAATGATTCGGGCGAAGACACATCAAACGCGAGCGATGACGGCTCGGATTATGACGGCTCGGACGATGATGGTGAGAAACCCAAAAAGCGCCGCCGCAGAGGTGGGGGCCGCCGCAAGAAGTCTGACGAGGACGGCCTAGCGGTTGACGGCGAAGAAGGCGCTTCTGATGAAGCGTCTGAAGCGTCTGAAGCGTCTGAAACCACAGAGGCAAAGTCTGGCGATGAACCGCAAGCTGAAGAGCCGAGCGAGGCACCAGAAGAGAAGCCGAAGAAGAAGCCTGCTCGCAAGCGCGCGCCTCGCAAAAAGAAGGCAGAAACGGCTGCTGATACCAGTGAGGCCGCCGAGGCCTCTTCCGATGCGCCTTCTGATTCAGATGCCGAAGCTGAGCCTGCTGAAGCGGAGGAAAAGCCGAAGAAGAAGCCCGCTCGCAAGCGTGCACCGCGCAAGAAGAAAGCAGATGCTGAGGCTGAGGCCGCTAAGTCTGAGCCGGTTGAAACCAAATCGGACGATGCTGCTAAGG
>CAZJAG010000047.1:0-18826 GCA_964543735.1 uncultured Porphyrobacter sp.
TTCTATTCAACCGGATTGGCCGAGGGGACTGAGACGGTCGTTCTCTTCAGCGTGATGACGCTGTTTCCTGATTGGTTCCCGGTACTCGCATACGGCTTCGCCGCGCTTTGCGTGCTGACGGTGTTTCAGCGCAGCGCGCTGGCCGTGATGCAATTCAAGGACTGACTATTCGGCCAGCTTGGCTTCAACCTTCGCGCGCAATTCGGCGATCCGTTTGGCATTCGCGCCAAGATCGGATTGGCCAACGCGGCTGACTGAACGGAAGTCAACGCGGCCATCAGCAACGCGCACGGCGACATCATCCTTGAAGCCGAACCAGAAGGTCTCTGCAACGCCCTCAACCGATGCCTCGCCGGTCGTGACATTGGAAAAGCCCAACTCTTCCATCGCGGCTTTGGCAGCGGCTATGGCCTTGGCCTCATCACCCGCGTTGACGAGGATCGGGCCAAGATCAGGGTAAAGCTCGCCCACGATCTGTGCCTGCGATTGTGAAGCGAGCGGCTCTGCCACCTTATCCCCCCAAAACTCGGTCTGGCCTAGTGGCATTGCATAGTCGCTGAGCGTGTTGGAACCATCCCCGCGCGCTGTCATCGTCGCAGCGGAAAAGGCGGGCGGGTTCGCCGTATCGGTCGCCACATCATGGATCGGATTTTCGCCTGCGACCGAACCGACCGAGCCGAGATAAGCAAACACGCCTGCTGGCAGCAGCAATGCGAAGAGAGGCTTGGCCCATCCGGTGCGCGGCTTCTTGAACAGTGTCATGCCCAGCGCAATCAGGCCGAGCAATGCGGTGATGCCGAGCAGGATTGGCGCGCCTTGGAAAAGCAATGTCCCGAGACCGAATTTCCAGTCCCACAGTCCGAATTTCGTGCCCAAGGCTGCGATCAGAAAGTAGACGGGTATGAAGAGCGCGAGCGAGAACGCGATGCGAGTGATGAGAGCTTTTTTGTCCATAGGGTGTGCGGTTTAATCCGCTTACTCCACTCTTGCAAACAGCACGGCAATCTCGCCCAGTTCAGAACCGCCCGATAGACTATCCAACGCCGGCTGCCATGGAGCCTCGCCCCTGTCTGCGCCCCTGTCTGCGCCCATTTCCGCACCCAACATCGCCAGCGCCTTGTCAGCGCTAGCAGGGATCACTTGACGAAGCGCTTCGAACAGCAAGCGCAGGCTATCGAGCGCGACATAGACGACCGTTCCAGCGCGCGCCTGTGTCGCCTCTTCCTTCATCAAGTCCCACGGAGCGGCATCGGCGAAATAGCCATTGAGCGCGTCCGCTGCCTCAACCAGCGCCTGAACACGGGCGGGGAGCTGCGCCAGCTCGATCTCCTCGGCCAGACCTTGCGCAGCAGAAAGCGCCTGAGCGCGAACCGCTTCATCCGGCGCTTCCAATTTGCCGCGATCGGGTACGCCATCAAAGCGCGCTTTTGCAAACTTGCCCGCACGGCTGAGCAGATTGCCAAACTTGTTCGCCAGCTCGCTGGAATAGGTCTGCGCAATCGTTTCTACAGAGATCTGGCTATCGCTATCAGAGCGCATGTGCCGCGCGAGGTAATAGCGCAGCGCATCGACGCCATATTTCTCGGCCACTTCAACCGGATCGACGACATTGCCCAGCGTCTTCGACATCTTCACGCCGCCTTCGCCCAGCCAATGGCCGTGCACGACCAGACCTTTGGGCAAGGGCAGGTCAAGCGCCATCAGCATGGTTGGCCAATAAACGCCGTGGGTCTTCAAAATATCCTTGCCGATCAAATGGCGGCACTCCTTCCACCACGGCTGATAATCGCCATCGGGAAAGTCGAGATTGGTGAGATAGTTCAACAGCGCATCGAACCACACATAGGTCACATGCTCTGCATCAAACGGTAGCTCGATCCCCAGCGAGACGCGCGCTTTGGGCCGCGAGATCGAGAGATCCTCTAGCGGTTCCTCCAGCATTTTTAAGAGTTCGCCGCGATAGATCGCCGGTTGCACAAAATCGGGATTGGCGTTGATGTGGTCGACCAATCGCTGGCGATAAGGCTCCATCGGGAAGAAGTAGTTGGGCTCGTCAATCAGCTCCAAATCCATAGTGGGATGATCGGGACAGCGACCGACCTCGGTAAGATCGCTTTCCTTTTTGAACTGCTCGCAGCCCTTGCAATATTTGCCAGTGTAGCTCTTCTTGACGATCAGCCCAGCATCAAACAATTGCTGCTCGGCGCGGGCAACTTCGGCCTTGTGCCCTTCGCGCGTGGTGCGCACGTAGAAGTCATAATCCACACCCAGCATATCGAACACGCGCTGAAACTCGCCGGCGCGCTGGTCGAGATATTCCTGCGGCGGCAAGCCCAGCTCTTCAGCGGCTTCCTGGTTCTTTTGCCCATGCTCATCACAACCGGTCGAGAGCAAGGTCTCGATCCCGCGCGCCTGCTTGTTGCGCTTGAGGATGTCCGCCATCACCGAAGTGTGCGCATGGCCAATATGCGGGGCGGCATTCACATAATAGATCGGTGTGGTCAGATAGCTTTTCATAATGCCAGCCTATCTCGCCATTCGCGCGAGTTTTGCAAGCGAATTGCGCGCGATACGATCGACGCTTGCAAATTTCGCAGGCTGACAAAGCCTCCTGACATCGCTAACTAGGTGAGACAAGCGAGGGGTTAAGGGTCATAAGGGCTGTGAACGAGCAAGCGAAAAACATTGCAGGTCTGGGGCAGGGGCAGGAATTGCGCATTCCCAAGACGGCGGAACTGGTGGCTGATCGCATCCGTGCGCGGATCATTTCCGGCGATCTGGCGGAAGGGGATTCGCTCCCGCCTGAAGGTCAACTGATGGAGCAGTTCGGCATTTCTCGTCCGACTTTGCGCGAAGCGTTCCGCATCTTGGAGACAGAGCGGCTGATTGCAGTCTCGCGCGGTTCACGCACGGGCGCACGGGTCAGCCTGCCGCATGTTTCCAGCGTGTCGCGCTATGCCAGCTTCGTGCTGCAAGCGAATGATGTGGGCGTGGCGGATTTGTTCGAAGCGCGGCTCGCAATTGAGCTGTTTGCGGTGCGGCGTTTGGCGCGAAAGGGCAGCAAGGCCAAGCTCAAGAAATTGCGCGCAGCGATTGATCGGATCGAGGCGGCCAGCGAAGGGGCGAGCACGCAGGAATTCTTTAGCTCTTATGGCAAGGCGCATATGCTGCTGGTCGAGCTGGGCGGCAACCAGACGTTGCTTTTCGTCAGCCAGATGCTGCAAGGATTGATGCAGCAAGCCGTGCTCAAGATCGTCTCCTTGCACGAGGAGACGACCGAGCATGAGAAGAAGAAGGTCATAAAAAGTTTCCGCAATCTGATCGATCTGATCGAGAAGGGTGATGGCGATGTCGCGGCCAAGCACTGGCGGCTTCATTTGATCAATGCGAACAAGCGCTGGGACTACGACGGGACCTTGCGCGATATCTTCAAAGACTAGCATTCAAAGCTTAAATTCAAAGGACATCCCCAATGCTCAACACATCTTTGCGCACCGCCTACAATGATGATCACGAGGCATTTCGCGATACGGTTCGCAAAGTGCTGGCCGAACATATGGAGCCCTTTCTCGATCAGCATGAGGAGGAGGGGCTTGTCCCGCGCGAGGCGTGGAAAGCGCTGGGCGAGGCGGGAATGCTGTGCCCCACGGTTAGCGAGGAAAACGGCGGGCTGGGTCTCGATTTCGGCTTCAATTGCGTGTTGGCAGAAGAGCTTTCCTATATGGGAACAGCAGCCGGCTTTACGCTCCAGAACGATATCACCGTCAATTATTTTGAGCGGCTGGGATCGGACGAGCAGAAAGCAAAATATCTACCCGGCATGATTTCCGGCGATGTCATCACCGCGATTGCGATGACAGAACCGGGCGCAGGCAGCGATTTGCAGGGCGTGCGCACAACGGCGGTTGAAGATGGCAATCACCTCGTCATCAATGGCTCAAAAACCTACATCACCAATGGCCAGAATGCCGATTGCATTATCGTGGTTGCGAAGACCGATCCCTCGCAAGGCGCGAAGGGCACATCGCTGGTGCTGGTCGATGCCGACACCGAAGGGTTCGAGCGCGGGCGCAATCTGGACAAGATTGGCCAGCATTCTGCCGACACGTCAGAGCTGTTCTTCAATGACGTGCGCGTGCCCAAAACCAACATTCTGGGCCAAGAAGGGCGCGGCTTCGTCCATCTGATGGAAGAGCTGCCGCAGGAACGCCTCTCGATTGCGGTTTCTGCCATGGGCGGGGCGCAGCGCGCGTTTGACGAAGCGGTGAAATTCACCAAGGAGCGCAAGGCTTTTGGCCGCACCGTGTTCGAGTTCCAGAACACCAAATTTACGCTGGCTGATTTGCAAGCGAAACTGCAAGTGGGCTGGGCGCATCTGGACTGGGCAATCCGCCGTCATCTGGCGGGCGAGCTGACCACGGACGAGGCGTCATCTGCCAAGCTGTGGCACACCGAAATGCAATGGGAGATGGTCGATGCCTGTCTCCAGCTGCATGGCGGGGCTGGTTATATGAACGAATATCCGATCGCGCGTCTGTGGCGCGATGCCCGCGTTCAGCGGATTTACGGCGGCACGAGCGAGATCATGAAAGAGGTCATCTCGCGTGCCATCTGATCCACTTGATTTCGCTGGGAAAACCGTCCTGATTGTTGGCGGCTCGACCGGTATCGGCAATGGCTGCGCGCATGCGTTTAGGAATCGCGGGGCGAGCGTCCATGTCACCGGAACGCGCCCTGATGAGGGCGATTATCTCGAAGCCGAAGACAGCGATTTTACTGGGCTGACCTATCATCATCTCGATGTGACCGATCGCGATGCGGCAGACGGCTTGGCCGCGAAGCTGGGCGCTGTCGACGTGCTGATCTTGTGCCAAGGCGCGGTGCGCTATGGCCGCAAGGAGTTCGAGCGCGAGGGCTGGGACGCGGTGATTGACGTCAACCTCAATTCGGTAATGGATTGCGCGCGCGCTTTTCATAGCGGATTGGCCGAGAAAGACGGCTCGATCATCATCGTTAGCTCCACTGGCGCCTTCCATGCGATGATCGGCAATCCGGCCTATGGCGCGAGCAAGGCGGGCGCTGCCAGCCTCGTCGGGTCGCTCGCGCAAGCATGGGCGCGTGATGGCATCCGTGTGAACGGGATCGCGCCCGGCTTTGTCGCAACCAAAATGACCACGGTGACGACCGAAAACGAAGCGCGACGCGAAGGCGTGATCGCGCGGGTTCCCTTGCGCCGTTTGGGAACGCCAGCGGATATGGCGGGCGCGGCTGTGTTCCTCGCCTCGCCCTTGGCAGGCTATGTCACGGGGCAGTCGCTGATCGTTGATGGCGGATTATCGCTGTAAGAAATAAGGAAAAACTATGAGGTTTACGCGCCTTGGCAATTCGGGTCTCTCCGTCTCGCAGCTGTGCCTTGGCTGTATGAGTTATGGCGACAAGTCCAAGGGCTGGCATGGGGACTGGCTGCTCGATGAGGATGCCTCGCGGCCCTTCTTCAAGGGCGCGCTGGAAGCGGGCATCAATTTCTTCGACACCGCCAATGGCTATGCGGGCGGTACGTCCGAAGAAATCACCGGCAAGCTTTTGAAGGAATATGCGCAGCGCGATGAGATTGTGGTCGCGACCAAGGCGTTCATCCCTTGGCGCAATGCACCCAATGCGGGCGGGCTTTCGCGCAAGGCTTTGATGCAGGCGGTGGACGATAGCCTCACCCGCCTCGATATGGATTATATCGATCTTTTTCAGATACATAGATGGGATGATGCGACGCCAATCGCAGAGACGATGGAGGCGCTGCATGACATCGTGAAGGCTGGCAAGGCGCGCTATATCGGCGCATCTTCCATGTTCGCATGGCAGTTTGCCAAAGCACAAGAGGTGGCGCGCGCAAACGGATGGACGCGGTTCATTTCGATGCAGAACCAGCTCAATTTGCTCTACCGCGAGGAGGAGCGCGAGATGCTTCCGCTGTGCGCAGATCAGGGCGTAGGCGTGATCCCGTGGAGCCCGCTTGCCCGTGGTCGCCTAACCCGTCCTGCTGATCAAGAGACGACCCGTTCGAAAACCGATGGCGTCGGAAAAATGCTCTATAAAGAAGGGGTTGCAGCCGATAAATCTGTGATCGCAGCAGTGGGGCGGATTGCCGATGCAAGGGGCGTGAGCATGGCCAGCGTGGCGCTTGCATGGCACTTTACCAAGGGTGTTGCCGCGCCGATTATCGGGGCCACGAAAGCGAAGCATATCACCGACGCGGTCGCCGCGCTCGACTTGGAGTTGACAGCAGATGAGGTCACAGAATTGGAAGAGCCCTACCTGCCCAAAGCGCCGACCGGATTGGGCATGGCCGCACCGATGATGGATCAGGTCTCGGTCAAATCCTGAGCGCAAAATGCTGCAAAAAGCGCCCTAAATCGCGCCTTTTTTGCGCTTATTTGGCGCTAGTTTGCCCTTAATCGCGTCTAATTGACGCAAATTTGAACTATTTGGCGGCCAAATCGCACTGCGAAAGGTGCTTTTCTGTCCCTCTCGCCCATTTTAGGTTAAGTTTGGTTGTGTGAGGGAGATTGCATGATTCTTGCGCGCATCCGCGCTGTTCGCATTTCGGCCACCGCTTTGGCGGCGGTGCTCGCGGGCTTGGCTGTGCCTGCGTCAGCTGATGTGCTCGAAGTGGGTGAGGATGGCGCTCGCTGGATCGCAGGCGGTCAGGTGGTTGGGCAAGCTGCTCAGCAAGCCGGCAATGCGCAAAATCCAGCCGATCCCAACGCCGCCTCTGTGCAGGCCAACAATCGCCCCTCAACACCCATCGCTGTCCAAGCCACCAATGGAGCGGCCAAGGTCGAGCGGCGCCTGCATCTCAACATTCCGCCGCATGCAGTGGCTGATCCTTCACAGCATTCGCGCGGTATCCCGCTGCAATATCTCGCCAAGGTTCAAGAGCTGGCTGATCGTTATGATCTCAGCCCCAGCCTGATCGAGGCGCTGGTCTGGCAAGAGAGCCGCTGGCGCGCCAATGCCGTCTCCCATGCGGGCGCACGCGGACTTGCCCAGTTGATGCCGGGAACAGCCCGTGATCTGGGCGTCAATCCTGATGACCCGATGCAAAATCTTGAGGGCGGGGCGCGTTACCTTCGCGAACAGCTCAACCGGTTTGATGGCAATCTGGAAAAGGCGCTGGCGGCCTACAACGCGGGGCCGGGCCGGGTTCAGCGCGCAGGCGGCATCCCGCGCATTCGTGAGACGCAAAATTATGTCACCGCGATCTTGGGGCGTTTGTCAGACCATTCGCGCGCGCCGCAAGCTGCGCCTGCTGCCCAGCCGCAAAGCCCAGATGTGCAGCAATTGTCTGCCTTGGAACTGGCCCCGCAACTGGCCCCGCAACTGGCCCAGCATTCGGCCCCGCAACTAACCGCACAACCCGCCGTTTCAGACCCCTCTGGCGTCGTGATTATAGATTGACCCGATAAGGATAGCCTTGATGCATGCACTTTCCCGTCTTGTCCCTTTGAGCCTTTTGCTCGCGCCATCTGCCGCACTCGCGCAGAGCGATCCGGCGGGCTCTGGCCCGGTGGTCAATGCGCTGGCATGGTTGCAAGGAACTTTGCTGGGCAATGTCGCAACAGCGGTCGCGGTGATGGCGGTCGCAGCGATTGGTTTCATGATGCTGACAGGCCGGATGAACTGGCGCTTTGGCGCGACCGTGATCATCGGCGTCTTCATCCTGTTCGGCGCGAGCACTATCGTTGCCGGCATCCAGAGCGCAGCGGGATAGCGACTGTTGAGCGAACTGACCCGCCACCCCGTGCACCGCGCACTCACCCGCCCGCAAATGTTTGCAGGCGTCACGATGAATTTCTTCATCATCAATCTGATGGTGACGACAATCGGTTTTCTGATCCTCAAGAGCTTCTGGATCATCCCCGTGCCGATTATCACGCATATCGTGGGCTATTTCATTTCACTGCGCGAGCCGCGCGTGTTCGACCTTTGGATTACCAAGGTATCGATGTGTCCAAGGGTCAAGAATTACAAGCGTTGGGGCTGCAACAGCTACGCGCCTTAAAGGAGGGCACTCGAACGTCATGAGCAATTGGTTGGGAGCAGCAGGATGGAGCGAGAAGGAAGCCCTTGCCGGCGACCGGCTGCCCTATGCGCGCCTGATCGACGAGAGCACCGTGCTGCTGCGCGATGGCTCTGTCATGACGACCATTCAGGTCCCCGGCCTGTTGTTCGAGACCGAGGATACAGACGCGCTCAACGCCCATGCTGCAACGCGCGAGGTGATGCTGCGCTCGACATTGGATTCGCGCTTCGTGCTCTATCACCACGTCATCCGCAGGCGGGTCGAGGTGGAGCTGGATGGCGCGTTTGAAGATCCCTTGTCGCGCCATATTGATGCGCGCTGGAAGGAACGGCTGGCGGGCGGTTCGCTCTTCATCAACGACCAGTTTATCACGCTGATTAGGCGGCCTGCGCGCGGCAAGGCCGGGCTGGCCGAGCGGCTTGGCAAGCTGTTGAGCCGGAAAGGTCGTGCAGAGCTTGAGGCTGATCCGCGCGATATGCGCACTTTGCAATCGGCGGTGTCCGGTCTGGTCGCCTCGCTTTCCGCCTATGGTGCAAGCGTCTTGCGCGATTATGACGCGCCTGTGGGCGATGGCAAACATTCGGAAATGCTCGAATTTTTGAGCGCGCTCTACAATGGCGAGATGCGGCCCGTGCGCCGCCCTTATGAGGACACCGATATCGGGCAGATGCTGCCCTATCGCCGCGCCAGTTTTGGCCTCGACGCGATGGAATTGCGCGGTTCGTCCGACCCTGATTTCTCTGCGATAATCGGCTTGAAGGATTATCCCGAGGCGACATCATCGGGCATGCTCGATGCGCTTTTGCGGCTGCCTTACGAGATGGTGGTTTGTGAAAGCTATGCACCGGCTGAGCGCACGACCGCTCGCGAGCGGATTGATCTGGCTTTGCGGCGGCTGCGCTCGGTCGATGAGGACGCGGCAGCCGAGCGGGCCGATATGCAGGCCGCGCGTGATGCGCTGGGCAATGGCTCGGTTGGATTTGGCGACCATCATTTGACGGTGCAAGTGCGCGAGCGTGATCTGGCTAGGCTTGATGAAGCGGTGGCGGCGGCCTCTGCCGCGCTGGCCGATACGGGCGCGATTGCCGTTCGCGAGGACACCAATCTTGAACCATCGTTCTGGGCGCAATTTCCCGGTAATGAGAAATATGTGGTGCGCCGTGCGCTGATCTCGTCTGCCAATATGGCCGCCTTTGGCTCGCTTCATGGCTTTGCACTGGGGCAGGCGGGCGGCAATCACTGGGGCGATGCGGTGACCTTGCTGGAGACGACGAGCGCGACGCCCTTCTTCTTCAATTTCCATCACGGCGACTTGGGCAATTTCTCTATCATCGGGCCATCGGGATCGGGCAAGACTGTGGTGATGAATTTCCTCGCCGCGCAAGCTCAGAAGTTTAGCCCCCGCACAGTGCTGTTTGACAAGGATCGCGGGGCAGAGCTGTTCATTCGCGGGATCGGCGGCAATTATGACCGGATCAGCGCGGGCGAGCCAACGGGCTTTAATCCGCTCGCGCTGCCCGACACGCCGGAAAACCGCGCGTTCCTGCGCGATTGGCTGGGTGTGCTGCTCAATGCGGACGGGCCCGAAGAGCTGGCGACGATCACTCAGGCAGTCGATGCAGCCTATGCCAATGATCCGTCCTTGCGGCGGCTAAGGCATTTCAAGGAGCTGCTGTCCGGTGCAAAGAGGCCGCAGCCCGGCGATCTGGCGGATCGTTTGTCTGCTTGGATAGGTTCCGAGGTGAGCGCCAATAGCGAAGGCGGCGGCGAGCATGCTTGGCTGTTCGACAATGCTCAAGACAAGCTCGACCTCGACAATCGCGTGCTGGGTTTTGACATGACGGCGCTCTTAGAAAACCCGCGCCTGCGCACGCCCACAATGATGTATCTCTTCCACCGGATTGACGAGCGGCTGGACGGCAGCCCCGCGATGATCCTGATTGATGAGGGGTGGAAGGCGCTGGATGACGAGGTGTTTGCAGCGCGCATTCGCGATTGGCTCAAGACATTGCGCAAACGCAATGCGCTGGTCGGCTTTGCCACGCAATCGGCGCGCGATGCGCTCGACAGCCGGATATCAACCGCGCTGGTGGAGCAGACCGCGACCATGGTGTTCATGCCCAATTCGCGCGCACGGCCAGAGGATTATTGCGACGGTTTCGGGCTGACCACTCATGAGTTTAATCTGATCCGCAGCCTGCCAGCGCATTCCCGCTGTTTCCTTGTCCGCCAGCCCGATGCGAGCGTTGTGGTGCGGCTCGATCTGTCAGGCGCTCCCGAGGTGCTTACTATCCTGTCAGGCCGCGAAGGGTCTGTCCGCCGGCTCGATATGCTGCGTGAGAGCTTGGGCGATGATCCGGCGCAGTGGTATCCGGCGCTCACCGGACAAGCATGGCCGGGCGATCCCGAAATCGGCCCTGATGGCGGCGGCACAAAGGGCGATATTCCCGTCTGGCAGGCAGCTGAATGAGCGGTGCTTGCACCCAAGTGACCGAAGGGGTCGGAACCGGCATTGCCGCGGCATTGGCGGCGGTCGATTGCGTCTCTGGCGAAGTTACCGCGCAAGCGTTTGAGCGATTGTTCGGATCGGGCGGCGCGTTGGGGCCAGTGCTGACGATCTTGTTGACGCTCTATGTCGCATTCTTCGCGATCAGCCTGATGCTGGGGCGTTCATCGCTCAGCGTGCGTGCGCTCACCCCGCGAATGATCACAATCGGTCTTGTGCTGACCTTTGCAACCAGCTGGGTCGCTTATCAAAGCGTGGTGTGGAACCTCTTCATCAGCGGGCCGGATTGGCTGGCAGGCGTGCTGACTGGCACCGAAGGATCAGCCACTGCCGTGTTCGCGCAAAAGCTCGATGTGGTGTTTTTGGCTGTGCAAGAGGCCAGCAAGGGGCAGCAGGATATCAATGCATTCACTGCGCCCGGTATGATGTGGATGGGTGCGATTTTCTTGCTGCTCGGCACAGTAGGCGTGCTGGTAACCGCGCGGATTGGATTGGCATTGCTGGTGGCGCTGGGGCCGATATTCGTTGTGATGGCATTGTTCAACGGAACGCGCGGGCTGTTCACTGGATGGCTCAAAGGCGTCGTGATGCTGGCGATCACGCCTTTGCTCGCGGTCTTGGGCGGCTCGATCATGCTGGAGCTGGCGGTGCCTGTGCTCTCTTCGCTCTCGCAGTTCGAAGGCGAGATTGACCCGCAAGCGGCTATGGCGTTTTTCCTCGTTGGTACAGTTCATTGCGCGCTCATGCTGATGACGCTGAAAGTGGGCGCAACGATGGTGGCGGGATGGCAGGTTTTCGGCTTTGTGCCCACGAAGGAAGAGAAGGGCGCAGAGCAATTGCCCTTCGGCCAGACGCAAGCCGCACGCACATACGCCGCGCCGCAGCCTTCGCCCTATCTCTCCACAGCTCAGGCAGCTGCTGGGATGAGCGCGCCTGCCAGCACTTCGCAGCGCAGGATTGACGTGTCCGCTCCTGCAGCCATGCAAAGCGCTGCCAATGACACGGGCAGCGCGGTGGCCAGTGTGACCCAGCGCACGACCAAGGTTTTCGCCACCTCTTCAGGTGCGCGTCAGATCGAACCGCTTAAGGCAGGGGCATCGCGCGCGCAGGGTATCGGCAATCGCTTCCGTTCCACATCCAGCCGCGCGCTCGCTCGTTCTCGGGAGAAGACCCAATGATCCGTGCCGAACCTCTTCGGCGTCCTGTGTTTGCCGCTCTCGCGCTATCGTTGGCAGCGCCGCTTGCGCTGGCTGCGCCGACCCCGGCCTTGGCCGATGCCCGTCTGCAAGAACGGCTTTATAATCCCAATGAAGTTGTCACCATTCGCGGGCGAACCAAGATCCAGGCAACGATCCAGTTTGGTGAGGGTGAAGCCATAGAAAACGTCGCAATCGGCGATTCCACCAGCTGGCAGGTTACGCCCAACAAGCGGGCGAGCCTGCTGTTTGTGAAGCCACTTTCGCCCACGGCAAAAACCAATATGACCGTGGTGACCAATCGCCATACCTATCTGTTCGATCTGGTCGCCAGCCCGCGCCACCGCCCGCTCTATGTGCTCAAGTTCACCTACCCCCAGCCGATCATTGATCCGGCCGAAGAGGAGCGCAGGCTCGCTGCCGCCGCGCCCCCTACCGAATTTGCCAATTCGCAAGAGCTGGAAGCGGCGAGTGATCCCTACGCGGTGATTGACCCGGCAACGCTGAATTTCTTCTGGGAGAGCAAGGGCGACACGGCGCTGCTGCCCGCGCGCACTTTTGACAATGGTGAGGCCACTTTCCTCACCTGGCCGCAAGGCAATCCCGTGCCTGCAATCCTCATCCGCAATGAGGAAGGCACTGAAGGCCCTGTGAATTACACGGTGCGCGAAGATACCATTATCGTTCAGGGTGTGCCGCGCACGATCATCTTGCGTTCGGGCGATGATATGGCGACATTGACGAATACTGGCCCTGACCGGGTGGCCGAGCGCGCAGCAGCCGCGCTGGCGCAAAAGACGGAGACGAAGTGATGCGTTTGGCAATGCGACTTCCGCCCAAGAAGGGCGCTGGTGAGGCTGGTTCTGGTGAGAACGGCTCTGGCGAGGCTGGCAATAGCAATATTGGCAGCGGCGAAGCGAGCAACGCAGCGTCAATCGACAGCGATCCGCGCGACAGCGAATCCGCCGAAGTGATCGATCTGGCGAGCCGCACGGCCTATCCCTCGGTCACCACGAAAAGCACCAAATCGGATACGCTCGGCCTGCTTGCAGGTGGAGCTTTCGTCATCGGGCTGGGCGCGCTTGCTCTGTGGAGCATGAATGCCGCGCGCACGACCGAACCTGTCGCGCCTGCGCCAGAGGCAGGCCCGCCTGCACAAGCAGCGGCCACAACCAACGAGCCAGTGAAGGAGCCGGTGGTCAAGAAAGCTGCGCCCAAGCCTTCGAACACACCGATCACGCCGCGCGCTGCTGCCCCTGCGCCAAGGCCAGTTTATTCGCGCGCGCCAGTGGCCAATCCGGCTGCTGCTGCCAATCCTTACTCGACGCCGACCATGGTGTTCGATGCCAGCACAGGCGTGCGCGGCACAGCTGTCCAGCCAGTGGTGGGGGCAACGCCAGTTGTTGCTACACCTGCACCGCGGGCCGGCAATACCAATGCGAGCGGCGCAGGCGGTTCGGCAGCTGCCTTTGCTGGCCGGATCGGCGGCGTGGGCGGCGCGGCGGCTGCAGCCCAGCCGATGACCAATCCTTCTACTACAGTGACGCAGGGAACGCTCATCCCTGCTGTGCTGGAAACAGCGATTGATACCGATGTGCCCGGCTTCGTGCGCGCTGTCGTTAGTCAGGATGTGCGCAGCTTTGATGGCAAGAATGTGCTAGTCCCGCGTTCCTCGCGTTTGGTGGGTCAGTATCAGTCGGGTGTGCAAGGCGGGCAAAAGCGAGCCTATGTGATCTGGACGCGGCTGATCCGGCCCGATGGCGCTTCGGTGAATATCGCTTCACCCGGGGTCGGCTTTGACGGGACGACGGGTTTGCCTGGAGAGGTCGACAATCATTTCTTCCGCCGTTTCGGTTCGGCCATGTTGCTCTCGGTTGTGGGCAGTCTGGGCGCGATTGCGACGGGCGGCGCTTCGGTTGTGCTTGGCGGAGCAGGGCAGTCCGCTGCCAGTGTCGCAGCCCAGCAAGACAGCCAGATCGGCCCGACCATCCGCGTTAGACAGGGCGAGCCGATCCGCGTGTTTACCGCGCGCGATCTCGACTTTAGCGGCGTTTGAGCCGCGATTGGTCTGAAGCATTATGAGCGCCGATATCCATCCCCTTTCGCCTGATGATAGCGCAGATAATGTCAGCGATGATGCGCCCGTTCTGGGCGGCGAACGCAGCGTCTATCTCGACGCTTATCTCGCCCCGTTCAAGCAATGGCTCGATAAGGACACTGTCACCGAGATTATGGTCAATCGACCGGGCGAGGTGTGGATTGAGGATGCGTCCAATCCGGGAATGCAGCGGATCGAAACGCCCGACATAGATGACCGGCTGATCCAGCGTCTGGCCGAGCAAGTCGCGCGCGTCAGCCATCAGGGCATCAATCGCGAGCATCCTTTGCTGGGCGCGACCTTGCCTGCCACAGAGGGCGAGAGCGGTGCGCGTATCCAGCTATGCGGCCCGCCTGCCAGCCGCCAGCATTGGACAATGGCAATCAGACGCCACCGGCGGCTTGATCTGCCGCTCGATGCCTATGATGCCGGCCCGCTTGGCAAATCTTCAGAGCCTGAAATGCCCGACCCTCAGGCTGAGCCAATTGCTTATCTGCGCGAGGCGATCAAACAGCGCCGCACCATTCTGATTTCAGGCGGCACAAGCACGGGCAAGACCACATTCCTCAACGCAATGCTAGGCGAAATCCCCAGCGAGGAGCGCGTTGTGCTGGTCGAGGATACGCCCGAATTGCGCTTTCCGGGCGAGAATTGTGTGGGTCTGGTCGCAGTTAAAGGGGAGCTGGGCGAAGCGAAAGTCACTCCCAACGAATTGCTACAGGCTGCGCTGCGGCTAAGGCCTGACCGGATTGTGCTGGGCGAATTGCGCGGGCAAGAAAGCGTGTCTTTTCTGCGCGCGATCAACACCGGCCATCCCGGCAGCTTCTCGACCATTCATGCCAATTCCTTGCGCGGCGCGCTGGAGCAATTGGCGCTGATGGTGATGCAAACGGGGATTGGCCTCTCGCGCGAGGACACAATCGCCTATGCCTCCAGCGTGATCGATGTGCTGGTGCAATTGGGCCGCGATGGAAACGGCAAGCGCGGGATAACCCAGATTGCCGAAAGCAAGAGCCTGCTCTGATCCGATACAGGCGCATGACGCCGCGTGACTGCGCTTTCAGTTTGTGCCAGATGGGCAGCCTATGAATTCTCCTGCAATCAGCAATGATGACGAGCCAGCTCTTTCAGCGCAGGGGCCTGACACTGACAGCAGCCAATATTTCAACCGCGAGCTGAGCTGGCTTTCGTTTAACGAGCGCGTTCTGGATGAGGCGATGAACGATCGCTATCCGTTGTTGGAGCGGCTGCGGTTCCTCTCGATCTCGGGCAGCAATCTTGACGAATTTATGATGATCCGTGTGGCCGGGCTGGTCGGGCAGGTCCAGCGCGGGATCGAACGAGTTTCTATCGACGGGCGCTCGCCAGCCCAGCAATTGCGCGCGATCAATAGCGAGCTGCAGGCGCTGTCCGACAATCAGCAAATGGTCTGGCGCGAATTGCGCGAATTGCTGGCCGATGCCGATATTCACATCATGGATGACGAGCGGATCAGCGCAGCTGCGCATGGCTGGCTGAAGGAGTTCTTCCTTGAGGAAATTCTTCCCGTCATCACGCCCCAAGCGCTCGACCCTGCGCATCCGTTCCCCTTCGTGGCCAATGGCGGCAGCGGGCTGCTCTTCACGCTCAGCCGCGATAGCGATGATGAACAGATTATCGAGATGATTCTGATCCCGCCCGGTCTGCCGCGCTTTGTCCGTGTGCCTTCAGAGGAAAATGGCAGCGATCAGCCGTCCGGCGCGGATGCGAACGAGGCGATCTATGTCAGCATGGCCAGCCTTATCACGCGCTTTGCTGCAGAGCTTTTCCCCGGCTTTACGATTGCGGGCGGGGGCCAGTTCCGCGTCCTGCGCGACAGCGATATCGAGATCGAGGAAGAGGCCGAGGACCTCGTGCGCACCTTCCGCAGCGCGATCCAGCGTCGCCGCAAGGGGCAAGTGATCCAGCTGGAAATGGAAGAGGATTTTGAAGCGGTGGCTGAAGCCGTGCTGCTCGAACAGCTGGGCATTAATAAGGCCGCGATCATCAAAACCGACGGGATGATCGGGCTGGACGGGCTCGCCGAGATTGTCGCTGAAGACCGCCCCGATCTGAAATTCGCCAGCTATTCGCCGCGCTACCCAGAGCGCGTGCGCGAGCATGATGGCGATTGCTTCTCTGCGATCCGCGAGAAGGACATCATCATCCACCACCCTTACGAAAGTTTCGAAGTGGTGGTCGACTTCATTCGCCAAGCCGCCGCTGATCCCGATGTCGTCGCGATCAAGCAGACGCTTTACCGCGCAGGCAACCAGTCCTCTGTCATCAATGCGCTGATTGCCGCCGCTGAAGAGGGCAAATCGGTGACGGCTGTGGTTGAGCTCAAAGCGCGCTTTGACGAAGAGCAAAACCTGATGTGGGCGAGCAAGCTTGAGCGCGCCGGCGTGCAGGTGATCTATGGCTTTACCGATTGGAAAACCCACGCCAAGGTCGCGATGGTAGTGCGGCGCGAGGATGGCGGCTTTCGCACCTATTGCCACTTCGGGACGGGCAATTACCACCCGGTCACCGCGAAGGTTTACACCGACCTGTCCTTCTTCACCGCCTCGCCAGAACTGGGGCGCGATGCCGCCAAAGTGTTCAATTTCGTCACCGGCTATGTCGAGCCGAAAGAGATGGAGATGATCACGATTGCTCCGCTTAATCTGCGCGAGGAACTCTATCGCTATATCGACCGCGAGATTGCCAATGCGAAGAAGGGCCTGCCCGCTGCGATTTGGATGAAGTGCAACCAGCTGTCTGATCGCGGCATGATCGACCGGCTTTATGCGGCCAGCGATGCCGGGGTCGAGGTTGAACTGATGGTGCGCGGTATTTGTTGCATTCGCCCCGGCGTGCCCGAATTGTCGGAGAATATCCGCGTCAAATCGATCATCGGGCGCTTTCTGGAGCACAGCCGCATCTATGCCTTTGCCAATGGCGCGGCGATGCCGAATTCTCAGGCCGAGGTATTTATCTCATCCGCCGATCTGATGGGCCGCAATCTGGACAGGCGGGTTGAGACGATGATCCCGCTGGAAAACCAGACGGTGCACGATCAGGTGCTCCAGCAAGTGCTGCTCGCCAATCTGCTCGACACCCAGCAAAGCTGGTGGCTGCATGGGGACGGGCATTATTCGCGGGTCGAGAGCGGGGCAAAGCCGTTCAATTGCCACCGCTATTTCATGACCAATCCCTCGCTATCGGGAAGGGGCGGAGCGCTGCGGCGCGAGGATGTGCCAAAGCTGGCATTGGACACACCGACAGGTGAGGGCGGCACTCCATTGCGCAAAGGCCGGGCGGCGTGACCCAATCATTGCGTCCACCTTATCGCGCGCACCAATGCGCAGAGGTGCGGCCTTGAGCATCCGCGCCAGACGGGCCGAGCGTTCAGGCGCGTTTTCGGGTGTCATTCCCGAACGCGCGATCATCGACATCGGCTCCAACACAGTGCGCATGGTGATTTATGGCGGCACCATGCGCGCACCCACTGTATTGTTGAACGAGAAGGTGGTGGCGCGGCTGGGGCGCGATCTGTCTGCCAGCAATACCTTGTCAGAAGAGGCACAGGAACTCGCAATGCGCGGCCTCAAACGCTTTGTCCTGCTGCTCGAAGAATTGGGCGTTGAGGATGTCGAAACGGTCGCAACCGCTGCTGCGCGCGAGGCCGAGAACGGCAAGGCTTTTATCAAGCAGGTTAAAGAGTTGGGCCTCGACCCGCGCGTGATTACCGGAGAGGAAGAGGCGCGCTATTCGGCCAGCGGCGTATTGGGCGCGTTCCCCGGTGCGCAAGGGGCGGTGGCTGATCTGGGCGGAGGCAGTCTTGAGCTTGTGAGAATTGCTGATGGATTGAGCGGCGAGACAAGTTCCTTGCCGCTTGGCACTTTGCGACTGCCCGAATTTCGCAAGGACAAACCTTCTGACATGCGCAAGGCTCTGGGGCAGGAATTGAAAGAGGCGGGCTGGGGCAAACCGATAGACGCACCGCTCTATCTGGTTGGTGGGACATGGCGTGCAATGGCGGTCTATGCGATGGAAGCGCGCCAATATCCGCTCACCGATCCGCATGGGTTTGAACTTTCTGCCAAAGAAGCGGGAAAGCTGGCAGAGGAACTGGCTGACACCTCACCTGATGATCTGCGCAATATTGAACGTATCTCTGCAATGCGGGCAGCCAGCTTGCCCGATGCGGCGTTGTTGCTTCAGGCGATGCTGAAAAAACTGGAGCCTGCGCGGCTGGTCTTCTCCTCTTGGGGGCTGCGCGAAGGGCTGCTCTATGACCGGCTGGAAGGCCATGAGAAATCGCAAGACCCTTTGCTGGCAGGGGTCGCGACTTTCGCAGCGCAGCGCGGCGCGCCGCCAACGCTGGCAACGAGGATCGCCGGGTGGACGGCAGGCGCGGTTCCGCAAAGCAAATATTCGAGCGAGCGGCTTAGGGTGGCAGCGACAATGCTCGCGCTTGCCTCAATGCAGATCGAGCCCAATATCCGCCATCCGCAAGCGTGGGATTGGGCATTGCATAAGCGCTGGATTGCGCTTTCTTCGCAAGGGCGCGCAATGCTGGCCGCGGCCATTGCAGCCAATGGCAATCGCTGCGAGCCGACCGAGGATATGCGCGCTCTGGCGAGCAACAAGGCGCTGGAAGAGGCGATCTGCTGGGGCCTTGCCACGCGGTTGGCACGGCGGATTGGCGCGCGCTCGCAGCGTTCGTTTCAGGTTAGCAGGCTCGGGATTGATGATGGCACATTGGTGCTGACACTGGCGGATAGCCACCGCGATCTGTTTGGCATTCCCAACGAGAAGGATATGAAACTGCTGGCTGACCGTCTGGGGCTTGGCTGGGACGTGCAGATTGTTGATGACGATGCGCTGCTTGATGCCAATGATGGCCTGCCCGAAAGTTCGGCTGAGGCGGCGGAATAGCGCGC
>CAZJAG010000048.1:0-12412 GCA_964543735.1 uncultured Porphyrobacter sp.
CGCAGGCGCGCAGCTGTTTGCCGCCGCACAAGGTTGTGGGAGTGACCGGCACGAACGGCAAATCAACCACCGTCGCGCTGATCCATCACATCTTGCAGACCGCTGGCATCCGCTCACGCCTTGGCGGCAATATTGGCGTGCCGATTTTGGGTGAGGAGCCTCTGCCAGAAGGCGGCGTCTATGTGCTGGAGCTGTCGAGTTATCAGATTGATCTGACCTATTCGCTCGATTGCGATGTCGCGGTGCTGCTGAACATCACGCCCGATCATCTTGATCGTTATGATGATGACTTCTTCAAATATCGCGATGCCAAAATCCGCTTGTTTGAAATGCAGTCGGCACATTCTGCCGCGATCTTCAGCAACGAAGAGAGCGGGTTTGCTGATCTGATCGAGCAAATGGGTAAGGCGGGCGCGCTGCTTGGTTTTTCGAGCGATGACGATGAAAGCTTGCTCGAAGACCAATCGCGCTGGCCATCGCTTCAGGGGCCGCACAACCGGCAAAATGCAGGCGCTGCCACCAAGGTGGCACAATCGCTTTCGATAGATGAGAGCGATATTGTGAAGGGGCTTCGCTCTTTCAGCGGCCTCCCGCACCGGATGGAGCGCGTGGCCGAACATGATGGCGTGCTCTATGTGAATGACAGCAAGGCGACCAATCCAGCCTCCAGCGCGCCAGCACTTGCCGCCTATCCACCAGACCCCACAATCAATGGCGGCGCGCCGCGCGTCCACTGGATCGTCGGCGGGCTGGCCAAGGAAGACGGTCTGGCCGAATGCGCCGATCATCTGGGCCATATCGCTGCGGCCTACACCATCGGTGATGCGGGCCCGCGCTTTGCCGAATTGCTCGAAGGGCAAGTCCCAGCTGTCGAACGCTCGGAATTGCTATGCGAAGCGGTGCGCGCGGCGAGTGAGAAAGCGCGAAGCGGTGATGTGATCTTGTTCTCGCCAGCATGCGCCAGCTTTGACCAGTTCCGCGATTTCGAAAAGCGCGGTGAACATTTTCGGCAGGCGGTGGCTGCCCATACTGGCGCGGATGAGAGCATTTGCGCTGCATTGATCGAAGGGGAAAGTGCGTGAGCACAGTCCAGCCGTTTAGGCCCAATCTGCCGAGTGACATCGGGCATCTTCCGCCCCAATTGCGCCGCCATTGGCGCGATGATTTGCGGATATGGTGGCGCGAGATTGACAAGTTCTTGCTGATATTGATCGCGCTTTTGATGGCGATTGGCACAGCAGCGGTCGCGGCTGCATCGCCTGCAAGCGCTGATCGTCTTTCCACATCCGATGTGCAGCTGAGCGATTTTCATTTCTTCAAACGGCATTTGGCGTGGCAGGCGCTGGGCATATTGACGATGCTTGGCGCTTCGATG
This sequence comes from uncultured Porphyrobacter sp., assembly GCA_964543735.1. Taxonomy (GTDB): domain Bacteria; phylum Pseudomonadota; class Alphaproteobacteria; order Sphingomonadales; family Sphingomonadaceae; genus Erythrobacter. The sequence goes on from CAZJAG010000048.1 coordinate 1,376, forward strand.
ATCTCGCGCGAGAGTGCGCGGCGCTTGGGCATTTTGCTCGCTGGAGCAATGCTGTTCTTCCTGTTTCTCGTGCCGATTGTCGGAGTTGAGGTAAACGGATCGCGGCGCTGGTTGCGCCTCGGGATGCAATTCCAGCCGTCCGAGTTCTTGAAACCGGGCTTTGCCATTTTGATGGCGTGGATACTCTCATGGCGATTGCGCGATCCGAATTTGCCGGTGGCTCATCTCTCCTTTGCGATCATGCTACTGGTCGGCTGCTTGCTTATGATGCAGCCCAATTTCGGGGCAGCGCTGCTGTTTGGCGGAGTGTGGTTTGCACTGTTGATCTTGTCAGGCACTGCGGTCAAATGGCTGGGTGCGATGATGGGGGGAGCGGCCACCGCGATCATCGCAACCTATTTCCTTTACGATAATGCCCGCAACCGGATCGACAGCTTTTTGAGCGGCGGCAGCGCGTTTGATCATGTCGATCTGGCCGAGCGCACCTTGCTCGCAGGCGGATGGACCGGCAGCGGATTGTGGCTTGGCGTGCGCAAGATGAACCTGCCCGAAGCGCATACCGATTACATCTTCTCCGTCATCGGTGAGGAGTTTGGTTTGATCGTCTGTCTGGCCGTGATCGTACTCTATCTGGGAGTGATCTGGCGTGTGCTGATGCGTCTGGTCGATGACGAAAATCTGTTCACTCTGCTCGCAGGGGCTGGCCTGATCACTCAGATCGGGGGACAGGCCATGATCAATATTCTGGTCAACCTGCAATTGTTCCCCTCAAAGGGCATGACATTGCCACTGGTGAGCTATGGCGGCTCCTCCACAATCGCTGTTTGTCTAACCTTTGGATTGCTCCTTTCTATAACACGCCGTAATCCCTTCCTTGACCGCGAGACCCAAGGGCTGTTTGAGCTTATGGGGCAAAAGAAGGAAGCGTAAGTAATGAGCGGTGAAAAGCCCGGCGGATCAAGCCGGCACTATGTTTTGGCTGCCGGGGGAACCGGCGGACATTTGATTCCGGCATTTGCACTGGCGGCGGAACTGCACCGGCGCGGGCATCATCTTGCGCTTATTACAGATGAGCGCGGGGCGAATATTCCGGGCAAGCCGGAATTCCTGCCAGCGCATGTTTTGCCCGCAGGGCGGTTTGGCAAGAACCCGCTCAACTGGGTCAAGGGCGTGCGCGCAGTGATGAAGGGGCGCAATATGGCTTTGCGCCTGTTTGAAAGTTTCGAGCCATCGGCGGTGATCGGCTTTGGCGGTTATCCCGCTATGCCTGCGCTGCTGGCGTCGACTTCGGCGGATATCCCCTCGCTTGTGCATGAGCAGAACGCTGTGCTGGGCCGCGTCAACCGGCTGCTCTCGGGCAAGGTTGCCGCCATTGCGACGAGCTATCCCGAGGTTGAGCGGGTAGCGGAAAAGCACAAGGATAAAGTGCATCTGGTCGGCAATCCGGTGCGCGATGCGGTGCTGGCTTTGCGCGGCGAGGAGTTCCCGCCCTTTACCGAGGACGGCATTTTGCGCGTTCTGGTGACCGGCGGCAGTCAAGGTGCACGGATCTTGTCCGAAGTCGTCCCCGATGGCTTTTCGATGTTGCCGCCTGCCTTGCGCCAACGCTTGCAAGTCACCCAGCAATGCCGCGCCGAGGATCTGGACGCCGTTCGCGAACGCTATCTGGCGCATGATATTCCTGCAGAGCTCGCGACCTATTTTGAGGATATGGAAGCGCGCCTTGCCGATTGTCATCTCTTTATCGGGCGCGCGGGCGCGTCAACCATTGCCGAGCTGACGGCTGTGGGTCGCCCCGCAATTCTGATGCCGCTGCCGATTGCGACCGATGATCATCAGGCCGCCAATACGCGTGAAATGGTGAAAGCGGGCGGGGCGCGGATGATCCGCCAGCCCAAGGAAACGATCAAGATCCCCGATGGCTCGAGCGAATCTGCCAATGCGCTTCGCAAACAGCAGTCGGAAATTTTCCAGTCGCTTGCAAAAGATATCTCGCGCCAGATACAGGCGATGGCGCAGGCTCCGCAAACGCTCGCCAATGCAGCGCATGGCGCGTGGAATTGCGGACGGCCTGATGCGGCCTCTGATCTGGCTGATCTGGTCGAAAGCTTTGGCGGTGCGGATATGATGGATGTGATCCGCGTGGATGGCGAGGGCGCACCTGCACCCAAGGCCGAGGCGGTCAGCTCTCCAGCAGCCAAAGACAAAGCGGGCAATTCTGAGCGATGAAGGGCGTTGGAACCGATATCGGGACGATCCATTTCGTCGGCATAGGCGGGATCGGAATGTCCGGCATTGCCGAGGTGATGCACAATCTGGGCTATCAGGTTCAAGGCAGCGATCTGGCCGAAGGGCCAAGTGTTGAACGGCTGCGCGCTCGCGGCATTACCGTTCATATCGGTCAGGCCAGAGAGAATGTCGAAGGGGCGGCAGTGGTCGTCACCTCGACTGCGGTAAAGCGCTCCAACCCCGAAGTGGTAGCAGCGTTAGAAAACCGCATTCCGGTGGTGCGGCGCGCTGAAATGCTGGCCGAGCTGATGCGCCTCAAAAGCACAGTTGCGATTGCAGGCACGCATGGCAAGACGACGACGACGAGCATGATCGCCGCATTGCTTGATCATGGCAATATCGACCCCACTGTCATCAATGGCGGGATTATCGAGCAATATGGATCGAACGCGCGGCTGGGCGATAGCGACTGGATGGTGGTCGAGGCCGACGAAAGCGATGGCAGTTTTCTAAGGCTGGATGGCACGATTGCGGTTGTCACCAATATCGATCCCGAGCATCTCGACCATTATGGCGATTTTGACGGAGTGAAGCGCGCCTTTGTCGAGTTTATTCACAATGTGCCCTTCTATGGTGCGGCGGTATTGTGCATCGATCATCCAGAGGTGCAGGCGGTTGTCGGCCAAGTGCGCGATCGGCGCGTGATAACCTATGGCTTCTCGCTTCAGGCGGACATTTGCGGCGTGAACATTCGCCCTGATAGCGGCGGCAATGTTTTTGATGTCATCGTGCGCCAGCGTGGGGAAGAGGACCGCCGGATCGAAGGCGTGCGCCTGCCGATGCCGGGCCGTCACAATGTCCAAAACGCGCTCGCCGCGATTGCCGTCGCGATTGAAATGGGCTGCGATGATGATGTGATCCGCGAAGGCTTTGGCCGTTTTGGCGGTGTGCGCCGTCGCTTCACCCGAGTGGGCGAGATTGCACTGGGCGGCGGAGCAATGGTTCCGGTTATCGATGACTATGCGCATCATCCGGTCGAGATACAGGCAGTGCTGGGCGCCGCGCGCGAAGCTGCCGAAGGCCGCGTCATCGCGGTGATGCAGCCGCATCGTTTCACGCGGCTAGATGATCTGATGGATGATTTCCAGCAATGCTTTAACGAGGCGGATCAGGTCTTTGTCACCCCCGTCTTTGCCGCAGGCGAGGAACCTATCGAAGGGGTCGATGCAGCGGCGCTTGTGACGGGCCTCAAATCACGCGGCCACCGCGATGCTGCGACAATTGCCGATCAGGTCAGTCTGGCGCAAACCTTGGCCGGTTCGATCAAGGCAGGCGATCTGATCGTTTGCCTTGGCGCTGGGGATATCACCAAATGGGCGGCTGGTCTTAGCGCCGCAATCACGCAAGAGCGCTCCGCATGACAGTTCAATCTCTCCCCGATGTGCGCGGCACTTTGACGCCAGATGCACCGCTAGCCAAACATGTCTGGTTCAAAAGCGGCGGCAAGGCTGACTGGCTGTTTGAGCCTGCGGATAAGGATGATTTGCAGGCCTTCTGCGAAGAGCTTGCAGGGCGTTTGCCGGTCATGGCGCTGGGTGTCGGCTCGAACATGATTATTCGCGATGGCGGCGTTCCCGGCGTAGTCGTTAAGCTTGGGCCCCAATTTGCCGAGGTTGAAGTGACCGGCGAGACGAGCGTGAAAGCTGGCGCTGCGGCCCCTGTGAACAAGGTTGCGCGGCGTGCGGCCAAAGCAGGAATTGACGGGCTGGCTTTCTTTACCGGCATCCCCGGCTCTGTTGGCGGCGTAACCAAGATGAACGGTGGATGTTATGGGCGCGAGACCTGCAATGTGCTGGTCGATTGCGACGTTGTTCTGCCCGGCGGCGAGTTTGTGACGTTAAGCAATGCCGATCTGGAATATAGCTATCGCCACTCTGCCTTGCCGGAGGGCGCGGTTGTTATCGAAGCGCGGTTCGAAGGATTTCCCGGTGACCCTGCCACGATCAAGGCCGAGATGGATCGCATTTCTTCCGAGCGCAAAGGATCACAACCTATCGGCAGTATGACGGGTGGCTCGACTTTCAAAAATCCAAAGGGGCATTCTTCGTGGAAGCTTGTCGATGCTGCGGGTTGTCGCGGGTTGACCAATGGCAAAGCTCAGGTGAGCGAGAAGCATGCCAATTTCCTCATCAACACAGGCGGGGCAACCAGCACGGACATTGAAGGGTTGGGCGAGATGGTTCGCACAAAGGTTCTGGAGCATTCGGGCATTCAGCTCGAATGGGAAATCAAGCGGGTGGGGCGGACATGAGCGCGCTTCGCGATACCATCCATATTGCCGTTTTGATGGGCGGCTGGGCGAATGAGCGCGAAGTATCGCTCATGTCCGGCAATGGCGTTGCCGATGCGCTCGAGGCTCGCGGGCACAAAGTGACGCGGATCGATATGGACCGCCAAGTCGCCGCTCGCATTGCAGAGGCTGCGCCCGATGTTGTCTTTAATGCGCTCCACGGCGTGCCGGGCGAGGATGGCAGCGTGCAAGGAATGCTCGATCTGATGGGCGTGCCTTACACCCATTCCGGCCTTGCCACTTCAGTGATTGCGATTGACAAGGAACTGACCAAGCAGGCGCTTGTCCCCCAAGGCATTCCGATGCCCGAGGGGAAAATTGTTCGAAGCGAAACGCTCTATGATGGCGATCCGTTGCCACGCCCCTATGTGCTCAAGCCCGTCAATGAAGGCTCGTCCGTGGGCGTTGCGATTGTCACCGAGGATAGCAATTACGGCAATCCGATTGCGCGCGATGCGACCGGACCTTGGCAGGAATTTAGCGAGCTTCTGGCCGAACCTTTTATCAAGGGGCGCGAGCTGACGACCGCTGTTCTCGACACTGCTGACGGGCCCAAAGCCTTGGGCGTGACAGAGCTGATCGTGAAGTCCGGCTTCTACGACTATGAGAACAAATATACCGACGGGAAAACCGAGCATGTCTGCCCCGCCGATATCCCGCATAATATCGCGCAATTGTGCGAGGAATATGCTATTCGCGCGCATCAGGTGCTCGGATGTGAAGGCACCAGTCGCACGGATTATCGCTGGGATGACGAAATGGGCGAAGACGGGCTGTTCGTGCTGGAGACGAATACACAGCCGGGCATGACCCCGCTTAGTCTGGTTCCCGAGCAGGGAAAGCATGCGGGGCTGGAATATGGCGAGCTGGTCGAGACGGTGATTGCCGATGCGCTTAGGCGCGCTAAGGCTCAAGAATTGGCTCAGGCTTAGGGAGAGGCGATCAATGGCGCAGATCAAACGCGGAGGGAAGGGCGTTCGCCGCGCGACCAAGGCGAAGAGCCGCGCCAATACCGCGCGCCGGGCGAAGGCGAAAACTTCGGGCTTTCTCGACGGCACAATGGCTTTGCTGCCGTTTACAGATGAGCAGCTCCACCGCATTTTTCTGGCGATGATATTGGGCGCCGCTGTTGCGCTTGCATGGTTTGTCGCCAGCCTTGCCGGAGTGCCCGCAATGGCCAAGGCGCAGGTCGCCGAAGTTGCCTCTGACGCAGGCTTCAAGGTTCGCCATGTCCGCGTTTCAGGCGCCGAGCGGATGGATCAGAGCCGCGTTTTCGATGCGATCTGGAAAGAGCGGCAGGATGCAACGCCGATGCCGCTCGTCAATCTTGAAGACATTCGCGAGCGTTTGCTGGCGCTGGCATGGGTCAAGGATGCGCGTGTCTCGGTGCAATTGCCGCGCACGATTGCGATCGACATTGTCGAGCGTGAACCGCACGCGGTGTTGAAAAAGCCTGACCGGCTGACGCTGATTGATGCAGAAGGGGTTGAGCTTGAGACGATTTCGAAACAGCGCGCGAAGGATATGCTGACGATTTCGGGTGCTGGTGCATCGCGTGTGATTGGCGGACTTGACCGGCTGCTCAACGCTGCTCCTGCGCTCCAACCGCAAGTGACGGGCGCACAGTGGGTGGGCAATCGCCGCTGGAACCTGATGTTCAAAACCGGCCAGATGGTTGCGCTGCCGCAAGGCAATGACGAGGCTGCCAAGGCGCTTGTCAATTTCGCACGGCTCGATGGACAAAACCGCTTGCTTGGCGGCAAGGTTGCGACCTTTGATATGCGCGCACCGCCGCGCATTTATATGCGTATTCCCGGGCGCGCGGATGAAGTGCTCAATCAAGGGGCAAAAGATTAATGCCAAGCGGCGCCATGTCTGGCCAATCAACTGAACGGATCACCAAGGTCTTTGCCAGCGTGAATGCGGGATCGTTCCGCATTTCGGCGATGATCATGGGCCAGACCGAAAGCGGCGGCTTGCAAGTGCTGGGCTCGGGCCACCGTGCTAGTCAGGGGATCAAGCGCGGCTATATTACCGATATGCCAGCGGCGACCTATGCCATTCGCGATGCGGTCGAGCGGGCCGAGAAAAATTCCGGTGCCAGCGTGCAAAGCGTCTATGTCGGCTGCTCGGGAGCGGGACTGAAAAGCCATGTCTCCAAGGTCGAGATCGAGATTGGTGGCAGACGCATCGAGGAAGAGGATATCGAGCAATTGCTGGTCGCTGCCCAGGAAGCGATCCGGCCTGATGGTCGCATGATGCTGCACGCGCAGCCAGCCCATTACACTCTCGATGATGCGCATGGCGTCGCCAATCCCAAGGGACTTCATGCAGAGCGGCTGGGCGTTGATGTCCATGTGATGTTTGCCGATGGCGCACCTGTGCGCAATCTCACAGAATCTGTCCAAAACGCACATCTGGAGGTTGAGGCGGTTGTCGCAACCCCGCTGGCGGCGGGCTATGCCTGCCTCAGCGAAGAGGAGCGCGAGCTTGGCGTCGCGCTGGTCGAGATTGGCGGCGATGTTACCAATGTGTCGGTTTTTGCAGCGGGCATGTTGCTGGGTCTGTTCTCCATTCCTCATGGCTCGAGCGATATCACCGATGCGATTGCCTCTGCATTCGGGATCAGGCGCTTTCAGGCCGAGCGGCTCAAATGTGTCTCCGGCTCCGCGATTGCTTCGCCCAGCGACTATCGCGAGATGATCCCGATTGACCGGCCCGATGCTGCAGGCGCAGAGATTGGCACGGCTGAAATGGCGCATGGCGTTGATGACAAGAACCGGATTGCGCGGGCCGAGTTGGTATCTGTCGTCACGTCGAAGATTTCCGATCTGACCGACGAGATTGGCCGCGCGCTCAAAGGTATGGGCTTTACCGGTGTCAGCGGCGGACAGGTTGTGCTGACCGGTGGCGGGGCCGAACTGGCGGGATTGGCAGAATTTGCCCAAGGCGCGCTGGGCTTGCCGGTGCGGATTGGTCGCCCGCATCATGTCGAGGGCTTGCCCGAAGCGCATGCGACCCCTGGCTTTGCGACGCTGGCTGGGCTGTGCCTTTACGCGGCAGCTGATCCGATTGATATTCGTTCCATCGGCGCCTCTTACACCGCCTCAACCCGGTTTGAGCGATCGCAAGCCGTGAGCCGCCTGTTCAAAGCTTTCAGGGAATATTTCTAACGATGCGAAAGCCATTATTGCCGAAAACGGTGCCAGATGGTTGTAAAACCCACTGTGGATAAGGGTTTACTCCCTATCTACCGTAGCTGCACATTGTGTCACTAGTAACCATCTCGGAGATATGCGGAGACGTCCGCGCCGAAAAGGAAAAGATATGAGTATCAATATCGGTCCAGCTGCAAGCGATGAATTGCGCCCCAAAATCACCGTTATCGGAATTGGCGGTGCGGGCGGCAATGCGATCACCAATATGATCGAGTCAGAGATCGAAGGCGTCGATTTTATCGCAGCCAATACTGACGCGCAGGCGCTCGGCAATTCGGCGGCGGATAAGCGGATCCAATTGGGGCCGGAAATCACTGGCGGGCTAGGAGCAGGTGCGCGGCCAGAGGTTGGCAAGGCGGCTGCTGAAGAAACGGTCAAAGAGATTGAAGACGCGCTTGATGGCGTCAACATGGTGTTTATCGCAGCTGGTATGGGCGGCGGCACTGGCACAGGTGCTGCTCCGGTCATTGCCGAGGCTGCGCGCAACATGGGTGTGCTCACCGTTGGTGTTGTGACCAAGCCGTTTCTGTTCGAAGGCACGCGCCGGATGCGGGCTGCGGAAGCCGGTATCGAAGAGCTGGAAAAGCATGTCGACACTTTGATCGTCATTCCGAACCAGAACCTCTTCCTGGTTGCCAAGCCGGAAACAACCTTCAAGGAAGCGTTTGAGCTCGCCGATGAGGTTTTGCAGCAAGGCGTGCGTTCGATCACCGATCTGATGGTGATGCCCGGCCTGATCAATCTCGACTTTGCCGATGTGCGCTCTGTGATGAGCGAAATGGGTAAGGCCATGATGGGCACAGGCCAGGCCGAGGGTGAGACCCGCGCTTTGGATGCAGCTGAACGCGCTATTGCCAATCCGCTGCTTGATGGCGTGAGTATGCAGGGCGCGAAAGGTGTGATCATCTCGATCATCGGCGGCGAGGATATGAAGCTGCTTGAAGTTGACGAGGCGGCCAATCACATCCGCGAATTGGTGGATGATGATGCAAACATCATCTGGGGCTCCGCCTTCAATCCCGATCTGGAAGGGATGATCCGCGTCTCTGTTGTCGCAACCGGCATTGAAGAGATGATGGGAAGCACGGGCAGTGACGCAGCGCCCGTGTCGCTCGCGGCTGCGCGCGCTCCCAAGCGTCCGGTGATCAAGCTTGATGACGAAGAAGAGGATAAGGGCGCGCTAGACGACCTCGATCTCGATGGTGAGGCTTCGAAGGGCCCCGCTTACGCAGCGCCTGTCGGATTTGACGCCGAAGAAGAGGTGAGTGACGACGCTGACGGCGGTGTTTTCGGTGAAGAGTACGAGGACGAAGATGAGGGCGAGGACGATACCGAACTTACGCTTGAGGAAAAGCTAGGCGGCAGTTTTGGTCTTGATGGCGATGATGAATACCAGGAAGACGAGGATGAGGACGGGCTCAATGCTCCGTTTGATCTTGCTGGTCTTCAAGCTGGTGATGACGCGCTCGATGAAGAGGATGAAGAAGAGCTGGAGGATGTCGATGACATCGTCGATCCGCTCGAAGGGCTGCGCAATCCCGACGACGGTATAGCCGATGAAGAGGACGCCTATGCGGAAGAGGATGCCTTTGCAGAAGAAGATGCCGAGCCGCTTGACCTGACCCAGGAAGCTGGCGGCGGTGATGGACTGCTTGAAGAGGCGGACAAGCTGGCCGCTGACGATAATCCGGTTGAAGCGTCAGATGATGGCGAGAGCCGCAGGCGTGGCCTGCTTTCGGGCGCTGCGGCTGTTGTTGGCGGCGCAAGTTCCGGCGGCGGCGATACTGGCGGCGGTTCTGGCGGCGGTTCTGGCGGCGGCGATAGCGGCGCTTCGGGCACGACATTGTTCGAGCGCATGGCCAATCTCTCACGCGGGTCAGCGGATGACAAGAAGGCCAAGGCCAAGGCGCAAAAGCCGGCGGATGACGATGACGGAGATGACGACGGAGATGATGACGGGGATGAGGGTTCCTCGCTCAGCATACCGCGTTTCTTGGGCCGTCAAAACAACCAGTAAACAGATGCGCGTAACGGCTGCGCCCTGTTCGCAGCCCGTTCATCTCAAATCCTATAGCGCTCTGGCCGTTCTCGGCTAAGAGCGCCATTGTTGCTTATGAATATCAACTCCAGACCCCTTCTGCTTCGCGTTGCAACAATCGCCTTGTGCGTTCCGCTTGGAGGGATAGCGCCGGCTGAGCTGGCAGCGCAAACCGAGGTTGTCCAGCCGCTCCCGCCAGCAGCAGAGCGCCGGTTGAGCGATGCGCTCAGCCGTCTGTCGCGCAACAGCCGCAATCTTTCTGCGTTGAGAGATGCAGGAAGCGCTGCGCTCGAGCTGGGAGATCTGGATGCTGCGCTTGGATTTTACGGGCGGGCACAGGATCTCGCGCCCAATGATCCCTCGATCAAGATGGGTATGGCGGCGGTGTTTTTGCGCTCTGACCGACCGATTGAAGCGCTTCGGCTGTTCTCGGAAGCGGAAGCGGCCGGTGCCTCATCCAATTCTGTCTCTGCCGAACGCGGTCTCGCCTATGACCTTGTCGGCAATACCGAACAGGCCCAGCAAAGCTACCGGCAAGCTCTAGCGCGCGGGGGCGGGCCCGAAGTGATGATGCGTTTGGCGCTAAGCCAGGCGATTGCAGGCAATCGTGCCGGTTTCGAAACCACAATTCTGCCGCTGATCGAACAGCGCAATCCGGCGGCCTATCGCGCGCGTGCTTTTGGTTTGGCGATTTTGGGTGAAGCTGAAGAAGCCAACGCGCTCACCGAGGCGGTGATGCCTAAAAATGTCGCCAACCAGTTCGCACCCTATTTTGCCTATATGCCGCGCCTCACCAAAGCGCAGCAGGCAGCCGCTGCCAATCTCGGGATTTTTCCGCAAGCCGCGCAAATCGGGCGCGATGATCCGCGAATTGTTCAATTTGCCAATTCGGGAACAGTTGCGGGCGCTGATGCAAGGCTGGCTCCGCAAGGGGAGCCCTTGGGCACGTTGGCAGCGCAAGCGGCGACTGATAACCGGCGGCGCAGACCGGACCGGATGGGGTCGGGCAGTGCGGCACCGAGCGCTCCCACAGCGAGCGAACAATTGGCGGCCATTCGTGACGCGGCGAAGCGCGATCCAGCATCCCGCGGTGCAGGGGAGCTTCCCGCCATCCGCGAAGCGCAACAAGCGCGCGTGCAACCAGGCGGCGAGCTTCCACCGATTGGCAATCCGGCAGCAAGCGCTCCGCAAGTGGCAGCGGC
>CAZJAG010000048.1:12512-16779 GCA_964543735.1 uncultured Porphyrobacter sp.
GCTCAAGCTGCGCCTGACCCGGGTTTCAACCTGGCAGAAACTATCGACCCCAATGCCGAGGCCGCCAGCGCTCTTGCGAGCAATGCGGTTCCCGATACAATTGCACAGGCGGCAGCTGATGCGGTGGAAGCCAGCGCTGCGCAGCCAGCAGAATTGGCAAGCAGTCCGGCAAGCGAAGCGATTGCGCCAGCGGCTATCCCTGCGCCGGTCGCGCAACCCGCTCCCGAGCCGCGGCAAAGCGTTTCCAACGCCTTTGCCGATTTTTCCAGCGGCGGGCGCACTTCGGTTGAAGCGGCGCAAGGCGCGGTGGACATTTCTGCCATCGAAGTCCCGCGCGAGGTGGAAGAGAAGCCCGAAGAGCCGTCAGAACCCGCTCATCCGGAAAGGTTTTGGGTGCAGATTGCCTCGGTCAGCGATGTTGACATGCTCAAATCCGAATATCGCCGGATCACCCGAAAGGCGGGCGATCTCCTAGAAACTTACTCAGGTCATTCGGCAGAATGGGGCGAAACCAATCGCTTATTGGCTGGACCTGTCGCGTCACGCAAAGGCGCTGAGACACTGGTTGAGAAATTGAAGGACGAAGGGGTTAGCAGCTTCGTTCACACCAGCGAGCAGGGAAAGAAAGTTAATAAACTTCAATAGCTTGCTGGATTTCGAGCGTTAGCTGTGCACAGGCTTTGAACAAGTCAGATGGGTTCTCCCCAGCGCGAAAGCTAGGCGCCATTGCCATGTTTCATCTGGCCATGCATTTCATGGGCCATGGTGATGAAAGCCCCCAAATCGTGAAACCGCTTCAGGACAATATGATGCGAGCGAGCGATGCGGCTCCGGTGGATATGCTGGCCGCATTGTTCGAAGCGCGCGGCTGGCCGTTCGAGGTGTCGCCGCAAGGTGAAGTGTCGACGCAAGTGCAGGGCAGCTGGGGCAATTATCAATTGCGCGGGATCTGGCGGCCCGAGGATAATGTGCTTCAGCTCTTGTGTTTTCCCGATATTCGGCTTGCCGATGCCAAGCGCGCGCAAACCTATGAATTGCTCTCTCTGATCAACGAGCAGATGTGGCTGGGGCATTTCGATTTCTGGTCGAACGGTGATGTGCTGCTGTATCGCCATGGTGCGATGTTGGGGGATGAGGGGCTCTTGTCGCTCGATCAGGCGCAGGCGCTGGTCGAGATCGCGACCGAGGAATGCGACCGCTTCTATCCCGCGTTCCAATTTGTGCTGTGGGGCGACAAGGCCCCGCGCGATGCGCTCGATAGCGCATTGGTGGATGCAGCTGGCGAGGCCTGATCTTGCGGGCCTAGGCGCGGCCGCCGCAATCGCTTAAGAGGCGCGGCATGAGCGAGTTTTCTAAAATGCTGATCATCGGCTGCGGCAATATGGGCGGCGCGATGCTGCATGGCTGGTTGGCGGCGGAAGAGGCTCCTGCGCGTTTTGTGGTGCTCGATCCGGCGTTGGACGCAGCTCCCGAAGGCGTGGAGCTGCTGCGCGATGCGCCCGAAGCAAGCGATCATGATTGCGTGCTGCTTGGCTTCAAGCCGCAGCAATTGGAAGCGCTTGCACCGCAAATTCAGCATCTAGTCGGCGAGAGCGTTACTGTCTTCTCGCTTTTGGCTGGGATTGAACTGGAAAGTCTGGCGAAAGTCTTTCCCGAGGCTTCAGCGCATATGCGGGTGATGCCCAATTTGGCGGCTCGGCTGAACAAGTCGCCGGTCGTTCTCGCCGCAAGCGGGTTGGACGAGGCGCGTCGCGATGCGGCTCAGCAATTGTTTGCAAAGCTGGGTTCTGCCTATTGGCTTGCAGATGAGACGCAGTTTGATTTGGTCACTGCTTTGGCCGGGTCTGGCCCCGGCTTCGTCTATCGCTTTATTGACGCTTTGGCGGCAGCGGGTGAAGAACTGGGCCTGCCAGCTGATCAGGCCAAACGCATGGCGCTGCAAATGGTCGAAGGGGCAGGCGCATTGGCGGCCAATTCGGATGCTGATCCGGCGACCTTGGCGGATAGGGTCGCGAGCCCTGGCGGAATGACGCGCGAGGGGCTCGATGTGCTGGATGAGGATCGCGCGCTGCAAGAGCTGCTCACCCGCACTTTGAAAGCGACGGCTGACAAGGGCAGCGAATTGGCCAAGCTTGCGCGCAAAGATGGTTAAGATCATGCGCGGTTTGCACGAGAGGCTCGCAAGCTGAAAATTGGTGCGATTTTAGGTGCGATTTGGAGCGGTTTTGCTTGAAAAAGGCGCGAAAAATCCCAATATTGACCCAGAAAGGCGCGAAATGGCGCGCTTTTGACGCAACTTTTTGGAGAGAATTCACATGGCTGACTGGAATGATTCCCAGCGCACGCAACAAGGTTTCGGCTCGGTTCCGCGCGCCGGAGGCAATCTTGCGGACGGTGTGACCTTTGACGAGGGCCTGCGCAAGCACATGCTCTCGATCTACAATTACATGACCTCAGGCATTTTGCTGACGGGCGTTGTCGCGCTGTTGACGGCGCGCAGCGGATTGGCGCTCACGCTGATGCAAGGGCCGATGTTCTGGCTGATCGCCCTGTCTCCCTTGGCCATCGTGTTCGCGATGAGCTTTGGCGCGAACCGCTTTAGCAAGGGCACGCTCCAGATGATGTTCTGGGGCTTCGCGATCCTGATGGGTCTGTCGATGTCTTCGATCTTCCTCGTCTACACGGGTAGCTCGATCGCCGCGACATTCTTCGCCACAGCCGCCGCCTTCGCCGGTCTGAGCCTGTTCGGCTACACCACGAAGAAAGATCTGTCGGGCTGGGGCAGCTTCCTGCTGATGGGCGTGATCGGCCTGATCGTCGCCAGCCTGCTCAACATCTGGCTGCAATCGCCTGCGCTAATGTGGGCGGTGAGCTTCATCGGTGTCGGTATCTTCGCAGGCTTGACTGCGTATGACACGCAGCGTTTGAAGAACCAGTATGCGCAGCTGCGCGGCACGGATTTTGCGGGCAAGGCAGTGATCCTCGGCGCGCTGAGCCTCTATCTGGACTTCATCAATATGTTCCAGTTCCTGCTTAGCTTCTTGGGTTCGCAAGACTGACCTTGCAAGACTAACATCCCGCGCTGATAGGCGCGCATACAAATCACAACTTATCGATGCCCGGGGCCGTTCAAACGCTCCGGGCATTTGCTTTTGTAGATTGACGCGCTAACCATTGCTTTCAGCGAGGGGAAAGGTTGGTTCGTCCAGCCTTGGTCTGTTATGCAAAAGGACAATTTGAGCATGGGTAAAGCGCGCATTGCGGGTTTGAGGATTACATTTGTGGCTGTGGGCACAGCGGCGCTGGCTGCGTGCGCAACTCCGCCACCGCCGCCGCCTCCGCCGCCACCGCCGCCCCCTCCGGTTGAAGTGATCCCTGCGCGGCCATTGCCGCCGGGCGGCGCAGCGACCACGATGGCAGTCCCCGGCATCGGGATTGACGGCAAACGCCTGACGGTGAACTCGGGCATCTCGCCCTTGCAGCGCCTGTGGAATGTGCGCGCCGGTCTGAATGTTGCAGCACTCAACTGCCGTGATCCGCGCCACGCGGGCCTTGTCGAGAATTACGGTGCGTTCCTCAACAATCACAAACGCGAACTGTCAGACACCAACACCAGATTGGGCCGCGAATATCGCGCGCAGCACGGCTCTGGCTATCGCAATGTGCAAGACGCCTACATGACCAAGGTCTATAATTATTTCGCGCTTCCACCCGCACTGTCGGCCTTTTGTGACGAGGCGCTTATGCTGAGCGGCGAGGCGGCCGCTACGCCGCGCGGCGCACTGGGCGGCTTTTCCGACATCGCATTGCCACGAATGGAAGCGGTGTTTGAAAACTTCTTCCGTTCTTACGAGCAATACCGCGTGGATGTGGCCGCGTGGGATGCGAAATATGGCCCGAGTGCCGGTGCGGGTGCAGGTGCGGGGGTCGACAGCGCGTCGACCTTTGGCCCTGTTGGCGGAACCAGCCCTGCGCCGACTCCGATCGAGACTGTTGGCGTAGCGCCCAGCGCGACCCAGCCTGATCCGATGCAGCCGATGGACGGGCAAGTGGTCGCAACGCCGGTTGGCCCGCCTGCACCGCAACCTGCCAGCGGGCCGGTCTTCGTCTCCAATCCTGTGGTGCAAACACCCGATAATGATGGCGGCCAATAAAGAGGGCGGCCAATAAGGCCTTGCCCGCATAGGGCTTCGCGAATAATGGACATGCAGTACGGGCGTTCGCGCCCTTGCATCATATGCGCGCCGGTAACGGGAATGCGGTGAGG
>CAZJAG010000048.1:16879-18786 GCA_964543735.1 uncultured Porphyrobacter sp.
CCCAAATCCGCAGCTGTCCCATGCAACTGTAAGCGGTGAGCGTCTGTTTCGCGCACGTCCGTTTGCGGCGTGCAGCCACTGGGCTTTTCTTGAGCTTGGGAAGGTGAGAGGCAGGCGCGTTGACCCGCAAGCCAGGAGACCGACCGGATGCGTGTCGCTCGTGGCTTTGCTCTGGGATTGGCAAGGCGCGATGAGACTTCGTTTCGAGCGACGTTGTGAAACGCAGGTGAGGCTTTGCGCGTCACCTGATTGCTTGAAGACGAAAAGGAAATTTCAGTGCGAAATTGGTGGTTATCCGGGGCGGCATTGTGCGCGCCTCTTGCGGCATTGTGCTGGAGCGCGGATGCGGCGGCGCAGGAGCGTGAAAATGGCGTTTGTTACGTTAGCGCGATTGACGAAGAAACCGGTGAAGGCGCAGTTTGCTATCAAGGCAGAGTAATCATTGTGCTCGGCAGCAGAGCCGCAAATGTCGCCCTTGAAGACTATGCTGGGTCGGCAACAATCGTTGAGCCGGACGCTGTTAAAAAACGCCAGACCCGCGAGATAGCAGACATTCTGCGCGATGTGCCCGGCGTGGCGGTGAGCGCAATCCCGGGCCAAACCCAGCTGCGGCTGCGCGGCAGCGAAGGCAATCATGTGCTGGTGCTGGTGGACGGGATCGAGGTTTCCGATCCTTTCGCGGGCGAGTTTGATATCGGCACTTTGCAAGCCGAAATCGGTAGCCGTGTTGAAGTGCTAAGAGGGCCGCAATCCGCTCTCTATGGCTCGGATGCGATTGGCGGGGTTGTGGCCTATCACAGCAGCACCGCTGACGGATTTGGCGGAAGGGTAGAGGCGGGCAATCATGGCACGCTCAATGGCTCGGCTCGCTTTGGAACGTCTGGTGATCTCGGCTCGCTGGGCCTCAATGCGACCGTGGTCAGCACCGACGGGACGCCCAATGCTCTGCCTTTCGGCGGCGTAGGCGGCACGCGAAACCTTGGCAAAGACAGCTATACGTTATCTGGCAAGGCTGATGTGAATGCGACCGACACGCTCTCCTTTCGCGCAACTGGGCGCTTCATCCGCACCGAGGGTGACTTTAACGATCAGGATTTCAATCCCGCTTCACCAACGCTCGGATTTGTGGTCGATAGCCCCGATACGACCTACGAAAACGAGGCGATCTACGCGCTGATCGGCGCGCGGCTGGAGACTTTCGACGGCGCATGGACACATGATCTTTCGGGCCAAATTGCCGATATTCGCCGCGATACTTTCGGAGCCCTTGGGCGCACTTCGGGGCAGACGGGCAAAAGGCTCAAAGGCTCATATGTCAGCGCTTACAACATCGACTATCAGCACTATTTCACATTCGCTGCCGATATTGAACGGGAGGAATTTCGCAATCGCGACCCCTTTGGCTTTGCCTTCACCGGCACGCGTTCGGCGCGCAATGTCGGTCTGGTGGGCGAATACCGATATGATGGCGGGGAATTCGATCTTAGCGCGGCAGTCCGTCACGATTTCTCCAATCGGTTTGATGATGCGACGACGTTCAAGCTGAGCGCAGGATATGATGTGGCCGACAGCACACGCATTCGCGCTGCCATCGGAACAGGCATCAAGAACCCGGGCTTCTTCGAGTTATTCGGATTTTTTGACGGGCGGTTTATCGGCAATCCTGACCTTAACCCTGAAAAATCCACCGAATGGGAAGTGGGCATTGATCAGAATCTCGGTGATCTTGATGTCTCGCTCACCTATTTCGATGCTGAACTGAAGGATGAGATTTTCACCAGCTTTCCAGCGCCCACATTTGTCGCAACGCCTGACAATCGCGACACCGAAAGCACACGGCGCGGGGTGGAACTGTCAGCGCGCGCAGACTTGGGGCGGTTCACTTTCAACGGCGCCTATACCTATCT
>CAZJAG010000049.1:0-12218 GCA_964543735.1 uncultured Porphyrobacter sp.
AGAAGGGGCGGATCGTGATCTTTGCCGCTGGCACGGGCAATCCGTTCTTCACCACGGATACGGGCGCTGCCTTGCGCGCGGCAGAGATGAATTGCGATGCTCTGCTCAAAGGGACAAGCGTTGATGGCGTTTACGATGCTGACCCCAAGACCAGCCCCGATGCGACCCGTTTTGACACCATCACCTATGACAAAGTGCTCTCTGACAACCTCAAAGTTATGGATGCTTCTGCTGTTGCCCTTTGCCGCGAGAATGACATTCCGATAGTGGTCTTCTCGATCCGCGAAAAAGGGAATGTGGCGCGCGTGCTGGAAGGCAAGGGCACCCAGACGATAGTGACGAAGGACTAAGCAATGGCCGAGTATGACAAATCCGATATCGAACGCCGGATGAGCGGCGCGGTCGAGAGCCTGAAGGGCGACCTTGGCGGGCTTCGTACAGGCCGCGCGAACACGGCGCTGCTCGATCCTGTGCAATGCGATGTCTATGGCTCGATGATGCCATTATCGCAGGTTGCAACCGTCTCTGCGCCAGAACCGCGCATGCTCAGTGTTCAGGTGTGGGATAAGTCCAATGTGACAGCGGTCGAGAAGGGGATTGCGCATGCGAACCTCGGTCTTAATCCGATGACGGACGGGCAGACGATCCGCTTGCCAATGCCTGATCTGACGGAGGAGCGGCGCAAAGAGCTGGCCAAGCTTGCCGGACAATATGCGGAGAAGGCGAAAGTCGCGATCCGCAATGTGCGGCGGGACGGGATGGAAATGCTCAAGGCAGACGAGAAGGCGAAGGATATCTCCGAGGACGAGCGCAAGAAGCTTGAGGACGAGGTTCAAAAGCTCACCGACCAATTTGTTGCAGAAACCGATGATGCGGCAGCGAAGAAGGAGCAGGAAATCCTAACCCAATAGGGTTTGGGGGATCAGCTGGGGCCATGGGAGACGCGCCCAAACAATCTGCTGCAAAGCATGTCGCCATTATTATGGATGGCAATGGCCGCTGGGCCAAACGCAAAGGCCTGCCGCGCGCGATGGGGCACCGGCAAGGTGTTGAGGCGGTGCGCAATCTGATCCGCAATCTGGAGCCGATGGAGCTCGATTGTCTCACGCTCTATGCCTTTAGCTCGGAGAATTGGAAACGGCCTGAGGATGAGGTTGATGATCTGATGGATCTGATGCGCAAATTCATCAAATCGGATCTGCCCGATTTCGTCGCCAATGATGTGCGGCTTAAGATTATCGGTGATTGGCAAGGGCTTGCGTCCGATATTGTCGAAATGCTCGAGGATGCGCTGGCGCAGACTGCACAGGGTAAGCACACGCTTGCTGTCGCGCTCAATTACGGCTCGCAGCAGGAAATAGCGCGCGCAGCAGCCAAAGCGGCTGCGATCGGTGATGTGACCGAGGCGAGCATATCAGCCCAGCTTGATACCAATGATCTGCCGCCGCTCGATCTCTTGATCCGCACCAGCGGCGAAGTGCGCTTGTCGAACTTCTTGTTGTGGCAATGCGCGTATGCAGAAATGCTGTTTGTCGACACGCTCTGGCCCGATTTCAAGCCCGAGCATTTGCAGGCAGCGATCGATGATTTTGGAACGAGGGACAGGCGCTATGGCGGACGGTAATACGGCTTCGAACACTTCAGACCTGCCGCTCCGGCTGATTTCGGCTGTGGTGATGGTCTTGGTTGCCGGTGTGGCGCTGTGGCAAGGCGGCTGGATCTGGATGGCGTTTGTCGCAATCATCGGGCTGGGCGTTTTCTGGGAGTGGACGCGGCTGGCTTTTGCCATTTCTGACGATATGTCAGGCCGGATTGCCTGGCTGGTGCTGGGAGCAGGCTATATCGCGCTAGGCTGTATTGTGCTCGGATTGACGCGGGTAAGCGACTTTGGCCCGCAATTTCATCCCAACTCCGGGATTGTGCAGGCGCTTTGCCTGATCGCCACCGTGGTCGGTGTCGACGCAGGCGGATATTTCGCTGGACGCGCCATTGGCGGGCCGCGAATTGCCCCCAGCATTAGCCCGTCAAAGACTTGGGCAGGGCTGGTTGGCGCAATTCTGGGGGCGTTTATCTTCCTCACCGCCTGCATTTTCCTGAGCGGTTTTTTCCTGATTGATATGCCAGGCTATGGCGGCGAAGTGCTTGCATCCAGCTTTGGCATTTTGGTGCTGTTCGCCGTTCTCGTGGCGATAGTGGCGCAAGCAGGCGACTTCTTTGAAAGCTGGATGAAGCGCAAGGCAGGCGTGAAAGATTCCTCTGGCCTGCTGCCCGGGCATGGCGGTTTGTTTGACCGTGTGGACGGCTTGCTGGCTGTGTGCGTCATGCTCGGGCTGTTCCTGCTGATCGGGCGGGGCTTCTAACATTGACCCGCTCCATTTCCATTCTAGGCGCGACCGGATCGGTCGGCGCGTCGACGCTTGATCTGATCCGGCGAAACCGCGCAGAATGGAATGTGCAAGCGCTGACCGCGAATTGCTCGGCTGAAGAGCTTGCCGCGCTTGCAATTGAGTTTGAAGCGAAGCTTGCGGTTGTGGGTGATGAGAGCTGTCTGGGTGATTTGCGCAGTGCTTTGGGAACAAGCGGCATAGAAGCTGCAGGCGGCGCTATGGCGCTCACCGAAGCCGCCGCGCGGCCTGTCGATCTTACCGTTGCCGCTATCGTTGGCTGCGCTGGCCTCGCGCCGGTTATGGCCGCGATTGAGCAGGGCGGGGCGGTCGCGCTTGCGAATAAGGAAGCGCTGGTTTCAGCCGGTGACGTCATGACGGCAGCTGTGGCGAAGCACGGCGCGGTATTGCTGCCGGTGGACTCCGAGCACAATGCTATATTTCAATGCCTTCAAGGCAATAACATTGAAGATGTGAAGCGCATCACTTTGACAGCGAGCGGAGGGCCTTTGCGCACATGGTCGCCCGAGAAACTTGCTGCTGCCACGTCTGAGCAGGCCGTCGCTCACCCCAATTGGGATATGGGCGCGAAGATCAGCGTCGACAGCGCCACCATGATGAACAAGGGGCTGGAATATATCGAGGCGCATCACCTCTTCCCGGTGGGTCTCGACAGGCTGAAAATCGTCGTTCATCCGCAAAGCGTCATCCATTCGATGGTCGAGTATCGCGATGGCTCTACGCTGGCGCAGCTTGGCCCTTCTGACATGCGCGTGCCGATTGCCAGCTGTCTCGCCCATCCAGCGCGGATGGATACACCGATGGAGCCGCTCGATTTGCCCGCGATTGGCGAGCTGTCTTTCTTTGCGCCGGATGAGGAGCGCTTCCCCGCAACCCGATTGGCGCGCGAGGCGATTGCAGCGGGCGGCGGCGCTCCAGCAACGCTCAATGCGGCCAATGAAGTGGCGGTTGCAGCATTTCTGGCCGGACAGATCGGGTTCACCCGCATAACTGCAGTGGCAGAAGAGGCCTTGTCCCGCTATAGCGCACCCAAGCCTGAGGCACTGGACGATGTGCTGGGCATTGATAGCGAAGCGCGCATCCTCGCGCATGAGCTGCTGGAGAGTTCCTGAACCGATGTTTGAAGCGCCGCCTTTCTGGATGTATTTTGTGGGTTTTCTGCTGGTGCTGGGGCCGCTGATTACCGTGCATGAGCTGGGCCATTATCTGGTCGGGCGCTGGCTGGGCGTTGGAGCAGATATTTTCTCGGTTGGCTTTGGTAAACCGCTGATAAGCCGTATGGATTCGCGCGGAACCCGTTGGCAGATTGCTGCTATTCCCTTGGGCGGATATGTCCAGTTCAAGGGCGATATGAACCCGGCGAGCATTCCTGATCCGGATGCTCCGCCTGATATGCCTCAAGAGGCGGGCAATGGCGCGTTCCAGCATGCAACGCTGTGGCGCAGAGCGCTGATCGTTCTGGCAGGGCCGGTTACGAACCTTGTCGTCGCGGTCGGCATTTTTGCAGCCTTCTTCATGGTTCTTGGCAATCCGACTTTGGAAAATCCGGAAGGCTCAACCACTATCGGCCAATTTGCCGAGGCATCGCCAGCGCGCGAGGCGGGTATGCGAGAAGGTGATCAGATCATCGCGATTGATGAGACCGAAGTGGAGAATTTCACCGATATCCTCGAAAATATTGCGCTTTATCCTGAC
The DNA here is from genome assembly GCA_964543735.1 of uncultured Porphyrobacter sp. Taxonomy (GTDB): domain Bacteria; phylum Pseudomonadota; class Alphaproteobacteria; order Sphingomonadales; family Sphingomonadaceae; genus Erythrobacter. Next base: position 4,101 of record CAZJAG010000049.1, read on the forward strand.
AAGGATGTGGTGATTTCGGTCGAGCGGGCAGGCGAGCAATTGCAAATTCCCCTCACCATAGGCCGCGTGGTGGAAGAGGATGGTTTCGGCAATCAAGGCACGCTTGGCCGGATCGGCGTCTATCCTGAAGATGCGACCTATATCTTTGAAGAGGTTGGCGTTTTGCAATCGGTTCCGATGGCGCTTGAGCGCTGCTGGGACTTGGTCAAGATGATGGTGACCGGCATCAAACAGATCCTGTTTGGCGAACGCTCGATCAAGGAATTGGGCGGGCCGATCAAGATCGCGAAATATTCGGGCGAGCGGATGAGCCTTGGCCCAACTGCGCTGACCGAGTTTGCTGCGCTCATATCGCTTAATTTGGCATTCATTAACCTACTGCCAATCCCAGCACTCGACGGCGGGCACTTGGCATTCTACGCAGCAGAGGCTGTCCGCAGAAAGCCAGTAGGACCGCGCGGCATGGAATGGGCGTATAGGTTCGGAATGGCCTTCCTGCTCGCGTTCATGGTGGTCGTTACGTTCAATGACCTCGTATCGCTGCCGATTTTCGGCAGTTAACGGGGGACAGGACGGGCGCGAATGGCGGTTTGGCGGGCTCCTCGCTTGATTGCTTTTGCGCCATGGGGCAAGGGCGAGGCATGTGGCGATGGCTTGCATCGAAAATAGCGCCCAGGGGCTGGCGCAGAATGATCTCACAAGGGATCAAACAACAAGTTTTGAACGGGAACGAAGTGTTGATGAGGGATAATACTGAAGCGGGTGTGAGCTCCAAGCGCCCCGCTACACGCATGGCGGCTTCGCTTTTGTGTTCAAGTGTTCTTGCGGGCACGCCCTATGCGGTGAATGCGCAGGATGCGTCGCCAGCGCCGGCGCCAACCGCTCCGGTGACGGTTGAACCGGCTCCAGCGCCGGTTTCCAACACAATCCGCACCATTTCGGTTGTCGGCTCGCAGCGGCTCGAAGCGCAAACGATCCTCAGCTACATTCGCTTGCGCGTAGGGCAAGAATATACCTCGGCTGCCGCTGATGCTGCGCTGAAGGATTTGGGCGCAACCGAGCTGTTCTCCAATTTCTCGATCCGCAACGACGCTGGCAATGTGGTGATCAATGTCACTGAAAACCCCGTCATCAACCGGATCGTTCTGGAGGGGAATAAGCGGATCAAGAACGACAAGATCGTTCCCGAGATCAAGCTGGCCCCGCGCCAAATCTTCACCCGTTCCAAAGTTCGCGCAGATGTTGCGCGCATTATCGAGCTTTATAAGCGGCAGGGGCGCTTTGCCGCCACGGTTGAACCCAAGATGGTGCAACTGCCGCAAAACCGCGTCGACGTGGTGTTCGAGATCAGCGAAGGGCCCAAATCCAAGGTCCGCCAGATCAACATTATCGGCAATGAGAAGTTTTCCGACGGCGACCTGCGCGGCGAAATGGTCACGAAGCAATCGCGGATAACCCGTTTTTTTAGCTCCAACACCAGCTATGACCCTGATCGCCTCGCGTTTGACCAGCAAAAGCTGCGGCAATTCTATCTCACGGAAGGCTATGCCGATTTTCGCGTCGTCTCTGCCGTTGCCGAGCTGACGCCGGACAAGAAAGACTTCATCATCACCTATGTGGTGGAAGAGGGCGAGCGCTACAAATTCGGCGATGTCACCGTTGAAAGCCAGCTGCGCGATTTTGACAGTGACCGGATGACCAACAACCTCCGCATGGCGAAGGGCGATTGGTATAACGCCAAATCGGTCGAGGATACGGTCGAGCAATTGTCCGAGCTGGCCGGAACATTCGGCTATGCATTTGCTGACGTTGCTCCGCAATTCAAGCGCAACAAAGACGCGTTGGAAATGAACGTCAATTTCGTTTTGCGTCAGGCGCCGCGCGTCTATGTCGAGCGGGTCGATGTGAACGGTAATACGCTCACGCAGGATAAGGTTCTCCGTCGCGAGTTCCGAGTGAGCGAAGGCGATGCCTTTAACTCACTACAGGTTAAGCGGACGACAGCGCGGATCAACTCGCTCGGCTATTTCCAGGAGAATTTCGAGGTCAATCAGGTGGCGGGCAGCGCGCCTGACCGGATTGTTCTGGAAGCTAATGTCGAAGAGCAGCCTACCGGTGAATTGCAGCTTTCCGCAGGCTTTTCGTCGCTTGAGAGCTTCATCCTCTCAGCCTCTATCCGACAGCGCAATTTCCGTGGTCGTGGGCAAACAGTTGGCGCGAGCGTCAACTATTCGAGATTTTCTAGGTCAGCCCAGCTAAGTTTCTCTGATCCTTACGTTTTCGACCGGAATATATCGGCAGGTATTGATATCTTCCGGCGCGATTTCGACAATGATTTCTTTGATCGCGGTATCGCGACTTACGAGCAGGCGACCACTGGCTTTGCCATCCGTGCTGGCGTTCCTTTGAGCGAATATTGGTCAGCGATTGCCAGCTACACGCTCAATATCGATGATGTGACGATTGATGAGAATACGTTCTTCACCGACCTCGATGGAGACGGGGTGGCCACGTGTGATCCGCTAAGGGCAGGACGCTTCCTGTGCGAGGCGATTGGTAAGCGGACAAGCTCGATTTTGGGCCTCAGCCTTGCTTACAATTCCCTCGATAATCGGATCCGTCCGACGCGCGGGCTGAATTTGTCGGTCACCGGCGAAGTGGCGGGCCTTGGCGGTTCAGTGAAATATGGTCGTTTGCGCGGACGTGCTGCGCGCTATTGGTCAGTTGGCAGCGGCTTTATCTTTTCGCTCACCGCAGAAGGTGGCATCATCGAAAGCTATGAGAATAACAACCTGCAAACAGATGATGTGCGGCTGACTGACCGCTTCTTCCTCGGAGAAGGGCAAATTCGCGGGTTTGATATTCGCGGTGTTGGTCCGCGTATCCAGCGTCAGCTTTACTCAACCGATGATATGGGCAACCAGATCCTCTTGACCGAGCGGGATCAACTGCTGTCCGATGATGCATTGGGCGGGCGATATTTCTATCTTGGCCGCGCAGAGCTGGAAATTCCGCTGGGGTCGGGTGCGCGCGAATTGGGCCTTAGACCTTCGATCTTCCTCGATGTAGGCTCGCTGTTCGGGCTCGATCTTGATCCTTCAACCTTGCCGGACTTCCCTAATGGCATTCAGGCAACCGATGCACTTGGCAATGACCTGTTCTTGACGCCTGCATTGGATGACATGGGCAATGTCGTGACCGATGCAGCGGGCAATACGCTTTTCACCACCACCACGGCCGCGCTTGATGCGATGGGCAATCCAAACAACCCCAGTATCCTTCCAAATAGTGCTTTCCGCGAGGTATATCTTGGGGATTCCCCACGTCCGCGCATATCGGTTGGTATCGGGGTCAATTGGAACTCGCCTTTCGGGCCGTTCAGGATTGATTTTGCTCACATCCTTCAAAGCGTTGAGGGTGACGAAACCAAAACATTCTCGTTTAACGTAGGAACACAATTTTAATGAAACTTTTCACTCGAGCCATCGCGGCCGCAGCTCTGGCCACGACGGCCATCGCAGCCATGCCCGCAAACGCGCAAGTTCAAGGCAGAATTGCCACCGTCAATGCGCCGCTTGCGATCATCAATACCAATGCTTTCAAGACCGCGTATCAGCAAATTGACTCGCAGTATAAGGCGCAGATCGACACGGTTGCTGCGCGCAATCAGGAGCGGCAGACGCTCCTTCAATCGCTCGACACCAATGGTGATCGCCAGTTGGATGAGGCAGAGCAGCAAGCTGCGCAAAATTCGCAACAAGCAACGCGGATTGCTGCAATCGAGCAAGAGGTCGGCCAGCTTACCGCTCAGATCGAGGCTGCGCGGGTCTATGCAATCCAGCAGATCCTCGACCAGATGCCTGCAACCGTGCAGCAGGTCGCTCAGCAATTGCAAGTACAGATGATCGTTGCGCCCGATGCAGTGCTCTATGCGCCGCCAGCGGCAAGCATTACTCAGCAGGTCTCGACCTCGCTTAATACGGCAGTTCCAGCGGTGCAGGTTGTGCCTCCGCAAGGTTGGCAGCCTTCGCGCACAGCGGTTGGCACCTATCAGCAAATTCAACAGGTCTTGTTGGTCGCCCGCGCGCAGCAGCAGGCGCAACAACAGCAACAACAACAAGCACCTGCGGGCCGGTAAGACCGGCGCTTTGGTAGGTGGCAACAATGTGGGGGCAGGGCCATGAGTGACACGGCAGCATCGGCTGGCGCGCCAATCGATTATGATATTGCGAAAATCCTCAAGGCTCTGCCGCACCGCTATCCGCTTTTGCTTGTTGATCGGGTCAAATCGCTCGATCTGAACGAGCGCATTCACGCGATCAAAGCGGTCAGCATGAATGAGGAGTTTTTCCAGGGGCATTTCCCCTCTGCTCCGATCATGCCAGGTGTTTTGCAGATCGAGGCTTTGGCGCAGGCTGCGGCTATCCTCGGCATTGAAACGCTTGAGCTGGCAGGCACGGGCAAGCTGGTGATCTTTATGGGGATCGACAGTGCGAAATTCCGCGCGCCTGTGACACCGGGCTGTCTGCTCGATCTTGAGGTGGAATTCCTTCAGCAGCGCCGCACGATCTACAAGTTCAAGGGCCGCGCGAGTGTTGAGGGCAAAACCACTTGCGAGACCGAATTTACCGCGATGATCGCCGATCCGCCTTCCTAGTTTTGTGAATTCCTCGCCGCTAGCGGACAAGTCCGCGCGGCTGCGGGCGGCGGGCCGCTTGGCCCTATGGCTGCTGAGAACAAGAGGAAACACCAGGCTAAACAAACCAAATCTGCTTGCAATATTGAGCGAGCCGGTTAGTAGCCCAGCTTCTTTCCCAAACACAGCTCATCCGGTCGGAACCGGGTCACAGCTTAAAAGGATTTATGTCATGAAAGCCGAAGGGCATCCCGAATATCACACCATCACGGTCAAGATGACTGATGGCACGGAGTTTCAAACCCGCTCTACATGGGGCGCGGAAGGCGATACGCTGACGCTCGATATCGACCCTACCAGCCATCCGGCATGGACGGGCGGTGCGAAGCAGATTCAGGAAGGTGGCCGTGTGGCAGCCTTTAACAAGCGCTTTGGCGGACTTTCGCTCAAGAAATAATCGCTGCAATCAGTGATCTTCGAAGAGGGCGGCTCAGCGATGGGCCGCCTTTTTGCTATCACACCCGTTCCAGCGGGATATGTGGGCCCGCCGCAGCCTCGACATTGATTGGATCACCGGGCCGGACCAATCCGCCTGAACACACTATCGTCATAATCCCTGCCTTACGGACGATCCCTTGCGGTGTTTTGAGTGCCAGATGCTTGAGCAGGCCGGTAGCAAACCCGTCGATCTGGTGACATGGATTGCGCAGACCTGTAACCTCAAGCACGACTTGCGGTCCGATTTGCAGCAATGAACCGCGTCCCAGAGCAAGCAAGTCTATCCCTTGTGTCGTAATATTTTCGCCCAAGTCGCCCGGCATGAGATCAAAGCTGTGCTCAGCCATCTCGTCAAACAGCTCGGCATGGATCAAATGCACTTGCCGTAAATTGGGTTGGTTGGGATCGGCTTTGACTCTAGACAGATGCTGAACCCTTTCGCCTGCATGGGCATCGCCGCGCACACCCAAACCTTTGACGATTTCGATGGCATCGCAAGGGGCTTTGGAGAATTTGTGCGAACGGCTGGCGCTAACGCCGATCACATTGCTGGAGGAAATACTCACCCCCACGGCTTCTCGCGATACCATTTGGTGATCACATATTTCACGCCCTTGCGCACTTTCATCGCGTGATGGAGCGTGTTCACATTGCCGGAGCCATCTTCATTGCGGTTGTTCCAGCCGACGATTTTGCCCGTCTCCGGCTGAAATTTCTTGCCGATGGTTTTGAAACGGGTCGCGCCGCCGGCCTCAACAGTGTTGAGATAGACCATAAATGTCCAAGTGCGCTGGCCCGATGTGCCGCAAAACTTCTCCCAATCTTCGCCCTGCGGATTGAACCAGTCGGTGTGCTGCTTGAATTCCTGCCCGACTTCGTAGCGTTGCCCCTGAAGCGGTTCGCCATGGGCTGGATCAATGCCGGTGAAGGCCAAGAGCCTCTCTTCCACATCACGCACTGCCGCGTCATCGGATACCAGATCGCACGTCTCGCTGGTGCGAAACAGCACATCGCCATTGTAGTCAGCCAAAGTTGAGGGGCGCCGGTCAATATCGATCAATCGGATCAAGTCGGCGCACAATTCGGGCGGAAGGAAATCGTCCGCCACATACATTTCGACCTTGGGCGAGGGCACACGCTTGACGCCTGCAAAGCTGCGCAATTTTGCATCTGAGGATTCGCCAGCTGCAATCATGGCCGCGTTCATATCGCATGATCGCGAATTTCCCAATGCGAAATAATCTTGCGCGAGCAGTGCAAAAGCGCAGTTTTCGCTTCCCAAATCGCGCGCACTATGCAACAGGCTCGCCCCCGCTAGGGCGTGGCTTGACGGCTGCGCTCGGCAGTTTAATCAGCCCGCTTGCACTGTGCTCAGCAGCAAGAAGGCTGATGGCAAATATGGCGATCGTAGTTCAATTGGTTAGAATGCCGGCTTGTGATGCCGGAGGTTGCGGGTTCAAGTCCCGTCGATCGCCCCATTTTCCTCTTTCAGCCCATGCCGAGCCTTTTAGCGAAGGACACTCGCAATGAGCGCTTTTTGGACCGAGCCCGATTATGACGATCACGAGCTGGTGCAGCTTGTGCGTGATAAAGCTGCGGGGCTAACCGCGATTATCGCTGTCCATTCGACCCATCTAGGGCCAGGTGCTGGCGGAACGCGGGTGTGGCACTATCCCGATCCCAAGGATGCAGTGCGCGATGCGCTGCGCCTTTCGCGCGGGATGAGCTATAAAAATGCGATGGCGGGCCTGCCAATGGGCGGGGGCAAGGCGGTCATCCTAGCTGATGAGAACCGCACCAAGACCACTGCAATGCTCCATGCCTTTGCCGAGAAAGTCGAAGAGCTTGCGGGCAAATATGTGACAGCTGCCGATGTGGGCATTTCAGAAGGCGACATTGTAACGATGTCTGAGCGCACCAGCCATGTGACGGGCCTTCCGGTTGACGATGCGGGCAGCGCAGGCGGTGACCCCGGCCCGTTCACAGCCATGGGCGTATTTGCAGGAATTAAGGCCGCGGTGCGCCACAAGCTTGGCAAAGACAGCCTTGAAGGCGTCCATATCGCAATTCAGGGCACCGGCAGCGTGGGCGGCGGTGTCGCGCGGCTGGCAGCTGAAGAGGGAGCGCGCCTGACGCTGGCTGACATCAACCAAAAGGGCGCGCAGGCGCTGGCCGATGAAATTGGCGCTCAAGCGACCATGCCCGATGCGATTTTGAGCACTGAGTGCGATGTGCTGAGCCCCAATGCACTAGGCGCGATTTTGAACGAGGACAGCATTGCAGCGCTCAATGCGCCGATTGTTGCAGGTGGGGCGAACAATCAGCTCGCTCGTGCGTATCATGGCGAGCAATTGGCGAAGCGCGGAATTCTGTTTGCGCCCGACTATGTCATCAATGCTGGCGGGATTATCAGCGTAGCGATGGAATATCTGTGCCGCCGCGATGGGAAGCCTTGCGACTTGTCCGAAGTGCAATCGCGAATCGCCCAGATCCCCGAGCGTTTGACCCAGATCTGGCGCAAATCTGAAGAAAGCGGGCTTCCCTCAGATGTGATTGCTGATAACATGGCGAAAAAATTGATCGGTCGCTGATGCAATTGGCGCAGTTTGCAACTGCATCGATAAATGTTGTCAAATTTGCAGTCTTGCGGGGGAATGCGGGGCCTGTAAAAGCCCTAGGCGAACGGTATTCAACACAATGCATGGTTTTGCCAATCCTACCCGCTTCTTGCGCCTTGCCAGCTGGCTGACGCCGCTGCTGCTTTTCGGCGGGTTAATACTGGTTGCGATTTCGCTGGTTTGGGGGCTTTTCTATGTCCCGCCGGACCGCTTGATGGGCGAGACTGTGCGCATCCTCTTCATCCATGTGCCAAGCGCGTGGCTGGGCATGGGCGGATGGACAGCGATTGCGATTTCCAGCCTTGTGTTTCTGGTGTGGAAACATCCTTTGGCATCGCTCGCAGCAAGAGCATCTGCTGTACCGGG
>CAZJAG010000049.1:12318-18711 GCA_964543735.1 uncultured Porphyrobacter sp.
CCCAGCATCACTGTCGGCAAAAGCGCGATTGACGCGACTTTCCTTGTGCCGCTGGCAATTGCTGTGCTGGGCTTCTCATTGCTGTTTGGCGGGGTAGTGCTGGCGCGGATGCGGGCATTGCTGGCTGAATTTCAGGCCGAGGCACGCTTGCGCCGCAAAGCGATGGAGGCGGCATGATCCGCGAGAATCTCAACCAGTGGGACTTTGTGATCGCAGTCTATGTCATCGGAATTGTCGGCACCCTCGCGATGGCGGGCTGGGCATGGCAAAGCATGAAACGCGCGGAAAAGCGCCGCGATGAGGTGAAGCGTAAATGAGCGAAAATGGTGGAGAAACGCGTGGCCTTAAGCCCAAGCATCAGCGCCTTGTGCTGGTCTCGCTGGCTTTGGTCGCATTGATCGGGGCAAGCTTGCTTGCGGTTTGGGGGCTTAGAAATCAGGCAAACTACTTCTATCTGCCAGATCAATTGGTCGCCGCGCCGCCACCTGCGGGGCAAGCGATCCGGCTGGGCGGCATGGTTGCTGAAGGTTCGATTGAGCAATTGGGAGATGGCATTACCATCGCGTTCGTTGTGACCGACCAGAAGGAGGCGCGCGTACCGGTGATGTATAAAGGCATATTACCCGATCTCTTCGTCGAAAACTCAGGTGTCGTGGCCGAAGGCGCGCTCGATGCAAAGGGCGTATTCATCGCCGATAATCTGCTCGCCAAACATGATGAGAATTACGTGCCCAAAGAGCTAGAAGAGATGAGCCAGCATCAGGCCGCGCAAGCTGCACAATCCAGCACAATCGGGCTGGAATAGAACGCGATGCAAGCAGAACTTGGCCTTGCTGCCCTCTGGATTGCTGCTGCGCTGGCGGTGCTCCAACTTATTGGCGGCGCTTTGGCGCAGCGCAATCTGGAAAGCGATCTGGTCGCTTTGGTGCGCCCTGCTGCAATCGTGCAGGGCGTGCTCGCTGCCTTTGCCTTCTGCATGCTCTTGTGGGTGTTTGCAGTCACCGATTTGTCGGTCAAACTGGTCGCGACCAATTCGCACTCGATGAAACCGATGATCTTCAAGCTGTCGGGTGCTTGGGGCAATCACGAGGGCTCGATGCTGCTATGGGTCACGGTGATGGCCATGGCTGGCGGGCTGATTGCACTTGTCGAGAAGCGGCTGCCGGAAAAGACGATGCAGGCAACCTTGGCCGCGCAAGGCTTTGTCGCGCTGGGCTTTTACGCCTTCTTGGTGCTCAGCTCCAATCCGTTTGAGCGGCTGCCAATGCCTGCGATTGAAGGGCAGGGACTGAACCCGCTGTTGCAGGACATCGGTCTCGCCTTCCATCCGCCTACGCTCTATTTCGGCTATGTCGGGCTGTCTGTCGCGTTTAGCTTTGCTGTGGGCGCGCTCCTAACCAAACAAGTGACACCGGAATTCGCCCGCGTCATGCGGCCATGGGTGCTCGGCGCTTGGGTGTTTCTAACGCTGGGCATCACAGCGGGCAGCTATTGGGCCTATTACGAGCTGGGCTGGGGCGGCTGGTGGTTTTGGGACCCGGTTGAGAATGCCTCGCTCATGCCGTGGCTGGCGGCGACCGCCTTGCTCCATTCGGCCAGCGTTTTGGCAGCGCGCGATGCTTTACGCACATGGACGATCATGCTGGGCGTGGTGGCGTTCTCGATGAGTATGGTGGGCACCTTTCTCGTCCGATCGGGCATCCTCACGAGCGTTCACGCCTTCGCGGTTGATCCTGAACGCGGCAGTTTCATCCTCATCTTGCTGATGCTCTACATTGGCGGCGCTTTGGCGGTCTTTGGACTGCGCGCCGGAACAGTTTCTGAAGGCACGCGCTTTAAGGCATGGAGCCGCGAGGGCGCGCTGGTGTTCAACAATGTGATGCTTTCAGCGATCCTTGGCATTGTCTTGCTGGGCACGCTTTACCCGCTTTTGACAGAAGCTTTTGATGTGCGCGTATCGGTTGGCCCGCCTTACTTCAATCCTGTCGGCGCGATCTTCACTGTGCCGATGCTGCTCGTGATGATGGTGGGGCCGCTGCTGCGCTGGCGCGGTGACAGTTGGGAGCGGCTGAAGCTACCGGTGGCTATCCTTACGGCACTGATTGTGACGGTTGCTGTGCTGGTGATGCTGCTGGGCGAGGTGACTGTACTGCCGCTGCTGGGGCTGGCGCTGGCTGCGGGACTGGCCTTTGCAAGTTTCCTTCCCTTGCGCGGGCGGAACCTGCGCCGTGTCCCCATCGCGACATGGGGCATGGTGGTCGCGCATTTCGGCGTGGCGGTCGCTTTGTTTGGCATGGCGAGCGAAAGCGCATTTACGCAAGAGAAGCTGACGGCGGTCTCTCCCGGTCAAACAGAGCAAGTGGATGACTGGAATATCATGCTGGCCAGCGTCGATCCGGTTGCAGGCCCAAATTGGACAGCCTTGGAAGCGCGGCTGCTGGTTGCGCGCGGCGGTGAGGAACCTGTCCTCGTCACGCCGCAAGCGCGCAATTTCTGGGCTCCGCCGCAGCAAACGACAGAAAGCGCGCTGCTCACCCGTTGGGACGGGCAGCTGTATGCCGTTGTAGGCGATCAATCTCCCGATGGCCGCTGGCAATTGCGGCTGTGGTGGAAGCCCTTTGTCACTTTCATCTGGTATGGCGGATTGCTGATCGCATTGGGCGGCACACTTGCGATAATTGGACGCGTGGCAGGTGATTTGAAGCGCCGCACGGTCAGGCGCAAAGCGGCAGAGCGTCGCGCTGAGCAGATCAAGGTGCGCGAAGAGGTGGCTGCGTAATGCGCTGGTATGTCTGGCTTCCCTTGATGCTGTTTGCAGGCTTTGTCGGCCTTGCTGCCTATCAGTTGACACAGCCCAAGGATGAGTTCGTCCCTTCGACCATGATCGGCAAGCCGCTGCCCGAATTTGATCTGCGCGGCGCCTTGCCGGGTCTAGAGCCGGTTTCTCATGCGACATTTAAGGATGGCCAGCCCAAGCTGCTCAATATCTGGGCGAGCTGGTGCGTGCCCTGCATCGCAGAGGCGCCGCATCTCGAACGGCTCAAGCAATCGGGCGCGACGATTATCGGTGTGGCTATCCGTGATCGGCCAGAAGATGTCGCGCAATTCCTTGGCCAGCATGGCAATCCCTATGCGATGATCGGGGCCGATGATCTGTCGACGATCCAGCTTGAAATTGGCTCTTCAGGCGTTCCTGAAACCTTTGTGATCGATGGCAAAGGGATTATCCGCCATCAGCATATTGGCGATGTGCGGGCCGATGATGTGGCTGTGCTTTTGCGAAAGCTGGAGGAAGCGCGATGAGGATGCTGTTTGCGATTATTGCCGCAATCATCTCGGCTCCGCTGCTCGCGCAGCAAAATATGCCACCTGCACCCATGGCCTATCAGCAGCTTGAGAATCCGGCTGAAGAAGCCGCTGCGCAAGATTTGATGGAAACGCTGCGCTGCCTCAAGTGCCAGTCGCAATCGATAGCTGACAGCGATGCACCCATGGCAGGCGATATGCGCCATCAGGTGCGCGTGCGTATTCAGGCGGGTGAGGAGCCTGAGGCGATCCGACAATGGCTGGTTGATCGCTATGGTGACTATGTTAGCTATGATCCGAAGGTTAGCGAGACGACGTGGCCGCTGTTTGCGATCCCGCTGGTGCTGGTGCTGGTCGCGGCTCTCACCTTGTGGCGGCGGATGGGCAAAGCGAAAGGGGCAGAGCAATGAGCTGGTTCCCGATTATCGCGCTTGCGATTATCACCTTTGGCTTTGCCGTGATTGCACTCAGAATGGAGAAGCGCGGCTGGACATTGTTCGCAGCCGTCATGGTGTTCGGGCTGGCTGGCTATGCAACACAGGGCGATCCAGCGCTGCCAGCAGCGCCCAAGCAAGCCTCTGTCGAGGCGGCGCAATCGGGTGAAGCGATGGTCGAGGCACGGCGCGCACTGTTTGGCAATGAGCGCCCGCCTGCGAATTATCTGATCACTTCTGACGCTTTTGCTCGCAAAGGGCAGTTCGAAACCGCTGCCAGCGCGCTGCGCAAAGGGGTGAGTGATAACCCTGGTGATGCCGAGGGGTGGTTGGCGCTCGCCAATGCGCTGGTCGAACATACCAATGGCGAGCTGACGCCCGCAGCGCTCTATGCCTATGGCAGAGCGGATGCAGCCGCGCCTGATCATCCGGGCACGCCGTATTTTCTGGGCATTGCATTTTTGCGCTCGGGCCAACCGGGACAAGCGCGGCGGATCTGGGCGGACATGGTCGAAGATGCACCCGCAGATGCTCCATGGCGAGAGGAAATGGCGGTGCGGCTTGAACGGCTTGATGCGATGTTGGCGCAATCGGGCGTTCAAGGCCCACCAGCCCAGTCCGAACCGACTGAATAGAGCGATGTTGCAGGCGCGAATAAGCGGTGCTAGTTGGCGCGCCTTCGCGATGCTGATGTGCCCGTGCGGGGTGCGTTGGCGTGTCGCGGTTCAGCATCCAAGGGCAGTACCGGCCTTCAATCGGGAAATCCTCTTCGCATGAGCGAAAACTCCACTCCAGCAATTCAGGGCAGCGGCGCACCGGGCAAGGGCGGGCATTCCTCGTCCAAAACCGCGCTTGCCGTGGGCGCAATCGGCATCGTCTTCGGCGATATCGGCACCAGTCCGCTCTATGCTTTTCGCGAGACATTTGTGGGCCGCGCAGCGGTTCAATTGGATGATGCGCATGTGTTGGGCGTGGTTAGCCTGATCTTCTGGTCGATGACGCTGGTGGTGGCGATCCAATATGTCACCATCCTGATGCGCGCGGATAACAAGGGGCAGGGCGGTTCGCTTGCCCTTGTGGCGCTGATCTCCAGCCAGCTCAACAAGAGCAAATATGGCTGGATCGCGCTGCTCTTGGGCGTGTTTGCGACCTCGCTTTTTTATGGCGACAGCATGATTACGCCTGCAATTTCGGTGCTGTCCGCGGTCGAGGGGCTGACCGTGGTGGACGAGGGGCTAGAGCGATATGTGATCCCCATTGCGGTCGGCCTGTTGGTCTTCCTGTTCTTCCTGCAAAAGCGCGGCACGGCGAAAGTCGGCGCGCTCTTCGCGCCGGTTATGATCGTCTATTTCACTGTGATCGCGGGGATGGGCGCTTGGCAGATAATCCAAACGCCAGATGTGCTGTGGGCGCTCAACCCCTATCACGCGGTCAACTTCTTCATCCTTGATGGAGCCATGGCATTCCTCGCCTTGGGCGCTGTGGTTCTCGCAGTGACAGGCTCAGAAGCGCTCTATTCGGACATGGGCCATTTCGGGCGCGGGCCGATGCGGCTTTCATGGTTCGGCTTTGTGATGCCCTGCCTGTTGCTCAATTATTTCGGGCAAGGCGCGATGATCATGGGCCTGCCGCAAGATATGGCACGCGAGGCAATCCAGAGCCCGTTCTTCTTCCTGGCTAACGAAGAATGGCGCTTGCCGTTGGTGTTCCTCGCCACTGTTGCCACCTTTATTGCCAGCCAAGCGGTGATTTCAGGCGCGTTCTCGATCACCCATCAGGCAATCCAGATGGGCTATATCCCGCGCCTCTCGATCATGCATACGAGCGAGACCGAGGGCGGGCAGATCTATATCCCCTTCATCAATTGGTCGCTGATGGTTGCAGTGATCTTGCTGGTTTTGACCTTCCAGACATCGTCCAATCTCGCCAATGCTTACGGCATTGCAGTGACCGGTGCTGTCACGATTGATACGCTCTTGATGGCAGTGCTTTTGATCGGTGTGTGGAAGTGGAAGTGGTGGTATGCAGCCCCCGTTGTGGCGCTCTTCCTGATCGTTGACGGCGCCTATTTCGCAGCCAATCTCACCAAGGTTCCCGAAGGCGGCTGGTTCCCGCTGCTGGTCGGCTTTATCGCCTTCCTTCTGCTCACCACATGGTCGCGCGGCCGCAAACTGATGCGCGAACGGATGAGCGAGGTCGCGCTGCCGATGGAGATATTTGCCAAGAGCGCCAAGAATTCTGCCACCCGTGTGCCGGGAACGGCGATCTTTATGGCCTCCACCACCGAAGGCGTGCCCAGCGCGCTCCTCCACAATATCAAGCACAACAAGGTGCTGCACGAGCGCGTGGTGATCCTAACCGTTGACATTGCGGACGTGCCTTATGTCGATCCGGCAAATCGCTGCGAATATACCGATATGGGTGACGGGTTCTTCCGCGCGGTATTGCATTACGGCTTTATGGAAGAGACCAACGTGCCCGAGGGCCTCAAACAGATGAAGCAATGCGGGGGCGAGTTTGACATGATGCAGACCAGCTTCTTCCTCTCACGCCAAACCTTGCTGCCATCGGACAAGCCGGGAATGCCGATCTGGCGCGAGAAGATATTCGCATGGATGCTGAGGAATGCAGCGACTGCAATGGAATTCTTCCG
>CAZJAG010000050.1:0-5161 GCA_964543735.1 uncultured Porphyrobacter sp.
TTTCGCGCTCGCAATATAGCGCTCGACATTCTTCGCCAGCACATCCATCGGCGCATTTCCGCCCAAGATTACGGCATCATTGAACGCTTTCATATCGTAAGCTGCGCCCAACTCGCGCGCGGCCTTTTCGCGCAATTCGACAATCCGGCTGTGCCCCAGTTTGTATCCGGTGGCTTGGCCGGGCCATGAGCAATAGCGGTCAACCTCGCTTTCGACTTCCTCTCGTTTTGAGCCATTGCGCTCGACGAAGAATTGCACTGCGCGGTCTCGGCTCCAGCGTTTGGAATGGAGGCCAGTGTCCACTACCATCCGGCAGGCGCGGAAGGCGAGGGACTGGAGATAGCCCAGCCGGCCGACCTTAAACTCGTCATAAGCGCCCAGCTCGTCCGCCAATTGCTCGCCATAAAGCGCCCAGCCTTCGGAGAAGGGATTGAAGGCAAGGATCGAGCGGATCAGCGGCAGACGGTTGGAATATTCGCCTTCCCACACATGGCCGGGCACGGCCTCGTGAAAGGTGAGGTCAGGCAGATCATACTTGCGGTGCAGATCGGTGGTGCGCAGATTGATCCAGAACCGCCCGGGGATCGTGCCATCCTTGCTGCCCGCCCCGCCATATGCGCCGGGCGCGCCAGCCTCCTCATTCACCGGAATGCGGCGCACTTCCATTTTGGGATCGACCAAGGTGTTGAACGCGCGCGGCATCTCGCCCTTGATCCAGTTGATCCGTTCCCAGATGAAATCCATGATTTCCCTACGGCCCGCATCGCCTTCGGCAAATTTGTAGCGCGGGTCTTTCGAGAGGCCCTGCATCCGCTCGCCCACTGTGCCTTTTGTGTAGCCAATCTCCTTGAGGATCGGGTCCATCCGGGCGTGAAGCGAGGCAAGCTCTTCCAAACCTTGTTGGTGGACTTCGTCCGGCGTGAGTGTGGTGGTGGTGGAAGAGCGCAGCGCCCATGCGTACCACTCATCGCCTTGCGGCTGTGCCCACATGCCCGGATTGCTCTTGGCCACTTTGCGTTGCTCATAAAGCTCAGCCAGCTGGGCTTCCAAAGCAGGGGCGATCTTTTGCGTGATCTGCTCTTTCGCGCCTTTGAGCACGGAGGCATCGCCGCCCACGACCTTTGCCGCTGCGAGCGGGGCAAGCAAAGCGCCGCCTTCCATCGCGTCTTTGAGCGTATTCTTAAGCTGGGGGATCGCCTTGTCGAGCAGGAAATCGGGCGGGACGACACCCATTGCGCGCGCGGCTTGAACGCGCTCCAGCTCGCCGACTAGGACATCGGGCAGATAGCCAAGACGCGAGATATAATAGCCCACGTCCGCCTCGGTTTCGAGCGGCACGCCCGCTCCGAAGAAGCGCTGCATATCGATATAGGTGCCGCAGTTCTGGATCACCGGATAGGGCGCAGTGCGCCAGCTGCCGATGGGTGTGTCACCATAGGGGAGTGCCAGCCCGTCAAGGCCCAGTTTGTAACCGCTTTCCACCACATCGAGATTGGTGACAGTGTCTGCATCCAAGCCATTGCGAGACCAATTGCGCACCAGTTCAAGATCGCGCCGCATAGTGTCGGCAAGGTTGGCTTTGCCCCTTAGCGACTTGTCTTCCAGCTTTCCGCGAAGTGCCGCATGTTCGCCTGTATCGACGCCAGCGCCGGTTGCGCGCTCTGGCTGATGGCCGAGCAGGCGAAAGGCGACATTGTCGAGCATTGCATTCGCGCTTTTGACTGCGGCGCTAGGGCCAGCGGCGCCCGACGCGCTGCGCACAGGCGGCGGAGCCTCCACCATTTCTACGCACGCGGGCAGGAGAGCGAATGCAGAAACGCCGCCAAGTCCTTTACCCATTTGGGCAAGAGCTTGACGGCGCGAAACTGTTTGAGATTGTGTCTTGGTCATGCGCGGTTTGTGGCGCGCAGACCTCAGACTGTCAAACCTGCCGGACTAGTCCTTCAGTTCAGGCGGCAGAATACCGCCAGCATCACCAATCGCGTGCAGAACCTTTTTGTGCAAAGTGATATTGTCTTCAGCCGAGCCGGAATAGCCCGCAATGCCCAGCTCACCGGCCAATTCCTTGCGATTGTCATAACTGGGGTCAATCCGAAGCAGCTTCATCAAATCGACGATAGAGGTGCGCCAATTGAGCTTGTCCGCGCCTGGAATATTGTCGAGCCGTTCTGCCACAACCACCTGACCGATTGCTGCGCGCTTTTCCTCTGCCGGTGCAGCGGCTGCCGGAGCAGGGGTGGGTGCTGCCTCAGGCTTGTCATCGTCTCCGCCGAAAATCGCGTTTTTAATCGAACTGAAAATTCCCATGTAATTCCTCCCATTATTCGCTGCAGATTCGCACGCGAAACCATAGTGTTAATGTGTGCATCGCTTGCAGGTTTTGCAAGCCTCTTTCGCGCGAAAATTGCGCGCGCTATGAAGCTGCAATGGCAGTTACACTATCCGTTCTCATGCTGGCTTCAATCGCGCTGTTGATAGGGGCTGGCTATCTGTGGTTTGGGCGCGGCTTGCGCAAGCAGGCGGCGTTGATGGGCGTGCTGGCACTTGTCATGCTGGCCAATGTTGCGATCTGGACTGTGCCGGATGCGGGCGGTGAGGCACCACTCGACCAGATCGCCGAATAGCGCCTTCGCCTAACGCCTTATGATCTATTCGGCCACCTAGTCAGGAAGCACCCAGCGGATCAGACTCGAATAGCTGCCCTGCGTAACCTCACCAGACGTATCTTTGGCCGGATTAAAGCGCGCGCGGCGGCTGACCAGCTTGCAGGTCGCTTCATCCAGGGCCGTGTGCCCGCTTGAGCGCGTGATCGTACAATCGGTCACTTTGCCATTGGTGCCAACGCCTACGGTAAAGCGCGCTGTTCCGGTAAGCTCGCGCCTGACCCAGATCGATCGGTAATCCTGATCTGTCACCCATCGCGAGCGGTCATTGCGCGGGCTGGCCGCGACCGGATCAAGTTCCAAGATCGGCGTGGGGGTGGGGGTTGGTGTGAGTTCGGGCAGCGGTGCGATCTCGCCAATCTCTTCCGTGCCAGAGCCCAATTCGGGCAGGCCGATCTCGTCAAAGATTGGCTCTTCAAATTCGGGCAGTCTGTCAGTCGTATCGACCGGCGGCGCGTCATCGTTGAGCTGGCGCGGGACTGGAGGGGTGACAATCGGACGGTCGGTGACCGGCTTTTTCTCAGGTGTTTGCTCTGCCACTTTGGGGTCGGGCGGAGGGGGTTGGGGAAGGTCGACTTCGACTTCATAACCTTGTGGGTTCTTCGGTTCCGGGGTTGTGATCACCTCTGTCGCTAACCCTGCAATAATCACCGCTCCCAAGCCGACATGAATGGCTGCAACCCCAGCCATAGATCGCGCCCGCTGGGTAGTGGATACCTGTGCATTTACATAGCTCATGGCATTACTCCTCTCTCTCAATCGGCGAGAGTGGAGCCTGCTTTTTGAACGGCCCGTCATCACTCACCGTTTGATTGATGGTATACCATTACATTAGGCAATGCAAACGAGGGGGCAGCCTTAGCAGGTGGGGGTGGTCGAAACTGGAGTTGTTACTCGCTCAGCGCCGTCAGGTAATCGGGCAGTCGGGCGAGAGCCGGAAATCGAGATAATTGTCCGCCGATGCCATCATATCGTCGATCTCGTTCTCGAAGAAATGATTGGCGCGCGGGATCTCTTCGTGATGGATGGTGATGTGCTTTTGGGTGCGCAATTTCTCGACCAGTTTCTCAACCGCGGTTGGCTGGACCACTGTGTCCGCTGCGCCTTGGATGAAGATACCGGAGGCAGGGCAGGGCGCAAGGAAGCTGAAGTCATACATATTCGCTGGCGGCGCGACTGAAATAAACCCGCGCACTTCGGGGCGGCGCATCAGCAATTGCATGCCAATGAGCGCGCCGAAGCTGTAACCTGCAACCCAGGTTGTTTGCGCCTCTGCATGGATCGATTGCACCCAGTCGAGCGCGGCCGCAGCATCGGACAATTCGCCAACGCCATTGTCAAAGCTGCCTTGACTGCGGCCCACTCCGCGAAAGTTGAAGCGCAAAACCGCGAAGCCGCGATCAGCAAAGGTTTTGTACATGCGCTGGACAATCCGGTCATTCATCGTGCCGCCGCCTTCAGGATGCGGATGCAGGATCATGGCAACGGGGGCACGCGGACGCGGCGGAGGTGTGAAACGGCCTTCGAGACGGCCCTCTGGACCGGGAAAAATGACGGATGGCATGAAGTGTCCTTAAGAAAAATAGGTCGCAGCAAACGCCTTGTGGCGCGCGGCAAAGCGCGCTCTATATACGTATCCATCGCAATAGCGCAATTTTTTAAGAATCGTTCTCATTAAGGCTCCTTTGAAACAGCGCATTTATCTCGATCACGCAGCCACTTCCCCGCTTCGTC
Organism: uncultured Porphyrobacter sp.; assembly: GCA_964543735.1. Lineage (GTDB taxonomy): Bacteria > Pseudomonadota > Alphaproteobacteria > Sphingomonadales > Sphingomonadaceae > Erythrobacter. The sequence continues at coordinate 4,398 of CAZJAG010000050.1, forward strand.
CAGAGGCGAGAGCGGCGATGGAAGAGGGGTTTGGCATTTGGGCTAACCCGTCATCTCCTCATGGCGAAGGGCGCGCGGCGAAAGCTGCGCTGGAAGATGCGCGCGAGCGGATCAAGCAGGCGCTCAAATGGAGCGGTGAACTTGTTTTCACCTCGGGGGCGAGCGAAGCGCTTTGGATTGCGCTGAACCGCAACAAGGCAACACGACGGATCGTGAGCGCGGTCGAACATGATGCGGTTTTCAGAGCGGCTCCTGACGCGCAAGTCTTTGGCGACGATGCGGATTTGGGTGAGGGTGCATTGCTCGCAATCCAGCATGTCAATTCGGAAACAGGCGTCATCAATCCGGTCAGTGATATGGCTGCAAAGCTGCGCGAGACCGGCGCGCTGGTGCTGTCCGATTGTGCGCAATCGGCTGGCAAGCTGCAGCTGCCCGATGCGGATATGCTGGTTGTCTCTGCGCATAAGTTCGGTGGGCCTATCGGGATCGGTGCCTTGCTGGTGCGCGACTATGCGATGCTAGAGCCGATGGGTGGGCATGAGCGTGGCTATCGCCAAGGCACCGAGAATATGCCCGCTGCTTTGGGGATGGCGGCAGCTTTGGAAGCGGGTGAGTGGTCGACCAATGCCGAGCAACGCCGCGCCTTTGCCAAAGCGCTGGGGGATGCGGTTCTGAGCTTTGGGGAGCAATGCGATTACATTGTGGCGCTCGCCCATCCGTCTCTTTCCGCTCAAGCGCTGCTCATCCGGCTTGATGCGATGGGA
>CAZJAG010000050.1:5261-11414 GCA_964543735.1 uncultured Porphyrobacter sp.
CCGGGTGGAAGGGTGGAGGGAGCGGGTGGGCTCGCCTACAAATATATTCACATGATCTATCTCGACTATCAAGCCACCACACCGCTCGCGCCCGAAGCGCGCGAGGCCATGTTGCGCCATCTCGACGGGCCGGATGGTGGCGGCTTTGGCAATCCGCATTCGCCGCATCGGCTGGGTCGCTTGGCCAAGGCAGCAGTTGAGACAGCGCGCGAGAAAGTCGCCGCGCTCTTTCCCGCAGGCGGCACCGTGATCTTCACCTCCGGCGCCACCGAAGCGCTCAATCTGGCGATCAGGGGCGCACCGCATGACGGGCCGGTTGCACACTCGGCCATCGAGCACTCAGCCGTGGGCGACACAGCGGCGGCCAAGGGCAAACGCTTTATCCTTGATGTGGATGAGGCAGGCATTTGCGATGCCTTTCAAGAGCTGCCCAAATCCGCTGCGCTCATCGCCATCATGCAGGTCAATAATGAGATCGGCACAGTGCAGCCGATTGCCGATTGGGCCGCGCGGGCAAGGGAAGTGGGGGCGCTGATGCTGGTTGACGGGGTGCAGGCCTTTGGCAAGATGCCTATGGTTGAGGCGGCCGATATGATTGCCATCTCTGCCCACAAGTTTCACGGGCCAAAGGGCGTCGGCGCGCTGTGGGTGCGCGATGGGGTAGAGCTAAACGAAGTCCAGACCGGCGGGGGGCAAGAATATGGCATTCGCTCGGGCACATTGTCGCCCGCTCTGATCGCGGGGATGGGCGCAGCTGCTGAGCTTGCCGCACGGCGTATGGAGGCGGATGCAGCGCATGTCGAAATGCTCGCCAATCGCGCGCGCGAGATGTTCGAGAGCTGGCAGATCAATGGCGATCCGCAATTGCGCTATCAGGGCAATCTCAACATTCGAAAAGAGGGACTCGATGTCGCGCGGCTGATGTCGGATTGCCGCAACATCATGTTTTCCGCAGGTTCTGCCTGCGCCAGTGGATCGGGTCGCCCCAGCCATGTCTTGAAAGCCATCGGTCTGTCCGATGCCGAGGCTAAGAGCTCTATCCGCTTGGGATTTGGCCGCTATACGGCACTTGAAGAGATCGAAACCGCCGCCAGCGCGATTATTGCTGCGACGAAGGAGCAGGGCGTTTGAGTATCACAGTCCATTTCACCACCCCCAAGGGCGAGCTTGTGTCAGCCGAGGCGGAGGCTGGCGATAATCTGCTGCGCATCGGCCAAGCCGCAGGGCAAGAGCTGGAAGGCACATGCGAGGGGCAAATGGCTTGCTCTACTTGTCATGTGATCGTGGCAGAGGCCTGGTTTGGCAAATTGCCCGAAGCGAGTGAGCTGGAAGAAGATATGCTCGATTTCGCATCCGGCGTAGGCCGGACTAGCCGTCTTGCGTGCCAGATCGATCTGACAGACGCGCTCGATGGATTGGAAGTGAGCGTGCCGGGCGAGGCGCGCGATGCTCGGGGGCTATGAGCCTCGCGCGCCTTTTACCGAACGGTCGGCGCGGACTTAAAGTCCGTCGACGCTTTTGCTGACCATGATGTTCACCGCAACGCGGCGGTTCTGCGCCTTGCCATAAGCGGTTTCATTGTCGGCTGCAGGGTTCGATTCAGACATGCCGGTCGGCGTCAGCATCCGCCACGGCTTCCATCCGCAGGCTTGCTGCAAATAGTTGACGACGCGGCCAGCGCGCTTTTCGCTCAGCTGCTGGTTGTAATCCTGGCTACCGGTCGAATCGGTGTAGCCAACGACCAGCAACAGCGCATTGTCGATCGAGTTTGCTTGGGCTGCGGCATTGCACAGATCGCGCTCGGCTTCTGCAGACAAACGCCATTTGTTCGTGTCGAAATAGACGTTGGTGGTGCCTTTGATATTGTATTGATCAATATCGCCCACGCGGCCGCGCAAAGCATCGGTCGCTGCGGTTTGTTCGGCAAAGCCTTGCGCCGTGCCATTGCGGATCATGCTGGCGGTTTTCAGATCGCCGCCGCTGAAACGGATTTTGCGAGCAATCAGCCCGCCATTCCAGCGCACGGTGGAGACGGTCACGGGCAGGCCGTTGTAAAGCGATGCAGTGGACAGGTTTTCGCTGCCAAGGCCGAGGAAGCCTTTCTTGGCGCGCACTTCTGTCGCTTCGCTAAGTCGGAGGGTCTGGCCTGCGCCTTCTTCGTTCAGCACCTGAATGCGGTCAGAGCCGCGGGCAGAGATAAAGCCCTTCACCTCGGGGCCTTCTTCCAGTCCTTCGAGATCGGAAGGCGGATAGCCGGTCACCGTCATAGTGGCAGGCTGGATATATGCACGATCTTGCTGCGCCAAGAGCTGGCTGGGGGCAGCCAGAGCGGCTGCGCCAGCTATGCAGGTAAGGATCAAACGCGAGTTCAAACGGGGGTATTGTGCGGTCATGATAACTTCTCCCACTTCAAGTTAGCGAATCAAACATGATTGGAAGCCGCTGTCTTGAGCATTAACCGGTAAATTTCGATTGAAGACCCGTTTTGGGCCAGCTTGGGTGGGAAAGGTAACCGTAACGTCAGATGGCAAAGTGCCTGCCAGTCCGCGCAGGTTTGGCAGGCTTGTCCGCGAAGATTGCGGTCGAACGCGAACTGAAAGGCGTGGGTGAGGCAGGGGTGCAAGTGAGGGGCAAACCCCTGCCTCGAAACGCTTTTTTGGCAAGATTGCGTGTTTAGTCAGCTGGCCACTTCTTCCTTGCTGCCAAAGCGGCGCGACAGCCCGCGTGCTGCCCAGACTCCACCTCCCAAAGGCAATGCGATTGCACCCAGAATGATCAGGATTGCGGCAAGATATCCCAGGATAGATCCCAACGAACCGACAGCCGTTTTAACCGGTGAAAGGAAGTCGCTGGTGACCGGATTGCCGGTTTCATAACGGATATTGATTCGCGAATAGGCGATCCGTCCGTCCATTTCTTTCAGCCAGCTGCGTGCAGCGTCGATCTCTTCATTGACGCGGGCGACGCTGCGTTCGGCCGCAACCAGTTCTTCGACGCTGCCATCGCGGGCGCGCAGGACCTGCTTCAAACGGTCGCGCAATTCTGTGCGCGCTTCCAATCGCGCCTCGGTGTCGACGATTTGCTTGGAGAGTTCCTCGGAATTGATCTCGGCAGAAATTTGCTCTGCCCCTGCGTCCTCGGCCTCATCTTCCAGCAATGCTCCAAAAGCGCGCGCTTGGCGGCTGGCGACAGCCAGTTCGAGTTGTCCGGTGACGCTTTTGGCATCCTCGCCCGATTTGCGCATGCCCAGAATCTGGCAGCTTTGCGGCCCTTGCTGTTCGCACAGGCTGGCATGGCGGCGCTGCAATTTGCCAATATCCGTTGCGGGCATTTGCCACGCGAAGTCATAGATATAGGCGAGCTGCGGCAAGTTTACGGGCATCGATTCAAGCTTGGGCAGGTTGCCGCTTTCGCCCGCGCTGTCCGCAATTTCAGCGGCCAGCTCGCTGGTTTCCGCGACAGCGTCTGCTGCGCTGTCATATGACCTCTCGAACGAGCTGTCCGAGCTATCACCGCATGCGGAAAGGGCAAGCGCAGAGGCTCCAGCGGCGATCATCATCCAGTTTTTACGCATCACATTACTCCCATGATTTGGCGGGAAACAGGGCTTTGAGAAAGAGATTGCCTCATTTCCGCCTGATTAAGGCCTTATTTGTGCCTTAATTGCCTTATTGTCGCCACATTTATGGTTTGGCAAGGGGGAAATGTGGCGAAGGCGCGCAATTGTGAGGCGTTGATCGGGCACTGAATAGTGTTGGTCGATTGGCTCAGTGGTGCAAATTCACGCAGCAGAGCGTGCGAGCGGGGATAGTGCGCGTGCCCTTATTGTCGCCCCTGCCAAGGCGGTGATAACGCCTAAGCTATGTCCACGACCGAGCTTGATTCCGAACAAGACCCATTTGACGCGATTGTCGATGCGCCTTTCGATAGCGCATTGGAAGAACGCTATCTCGTCTATGCGCTCTCGACCATCACCGCGCGCTCGCTGCCCGATCTGCGCGATGGGTTGAAGCCGGTGCATCGCCGCCTCTTGTGGACGATGCGGCAGTTGAAGCTCGCGCCCGACTCAACTTTCAAGAAATCAGCCCGCGTCGTGGGCGAGGTGATCGGCAAATATCACCCGCATGGCGACACGGCCGCTTACGATGCGATGGTACGGCTGGCTCAGGATTTTGCGCTGCGTTATCCGCTGGTCGAGGGGCAGGGAAATTTCGGCAATATCGACGGGGATAACGCTGCCGCCTATCGCTATACCGAGGCGCGGCTGACCAAGACCGCGATCCAGCTGATGCAGGGTCTGGACGAGGGCACGGTTGATTTCATCCCGACCTACAATGGCGAGGAGGAAGAGCCTGAACTTATGCCGGGCCTGTTTCCCAATCTGCTCGCCAATGGGGCAAGCGGGATTGCGGTGGGTATGGCGACCTCGATCCCCTCGCACAATGCTGCGGAAATTATCGATGCGACGCTGGAACTGATCGACAATCCGCATGTCGAGCACAGCCGCCTGATGGAGCTGTTCCAGGGGCCCGATTTTGCGACCGGCGGACAAGTTGTCGACAGCCCCGCTCATATTGCGCAAGCTTATGAAACGGGGCGCGGCTCTTTCCGCGTGCGCGGTGTCTTCCATGCAGACGAGGCCGAAAAACAAGAGGACAAGACCGCCGGTATCGAGCGGCTGGGCGGCGGGCAATGGCAACTGGTCATCTCAGAAATTCCCTATCAGGTGCAAAAGGGCAAACTGATCGAGCAGATTGCGCAGGCGATTGCCGACAAGAAGCTGCCGATCCTTGATGATGTGCGAGATGAGAGTGACGAGCAAATCCGCATCGTGCTTGTCCCGCGCAGCCGCAATGTCGACCCTGAGCTGCTTAAGGAATCGATCTTCAAGCTCACCGATATGGAAACGCGCTTCTCGCTCAATATGAACGTGCTCGATGCGACCCGCACACCCATGGTGATGGGCCTCAAAGAGCTGCTCGAGCATTGGACGCGTTCGCAGCTTGAGATTTTGCAGCGCCGCTCGCAGCACCGGCTTGACCAGATCGCGCGGCGGCTGGAGCTGGTCGAGGGCTATATCATCGCCTTCCTCAATCTCGACCGGGTGATCGAGATTATCCGCACAGAAGACGAGCCAAAGCCGGTGATGATGGAAGAATTTGGCCTTAGCGACCGGCAGGCTGAGGCGATCCTCAACATGCGCCTGCGGTCTTTGCGCAAGCTGGAGGAGATGCAGCTGCGCGATGAGAAATCTTCATTGCTCGAAGAGCAAGAAGAGCTGGAAAAACTGCTTGGCTCACCCGCGCGCCAGCGCACGCGGTTGAAACGCGACCTCAAAACTTTGCGCAAGGATTATGCCGAGGATACCGAACTTGGCCGCCGCCGCACGCGGATCGAGGAAGCCGCGCCTGCGGTTGAATTCAGCATGGATGCGATGATCGAGAAAGAGCCGGTCACCGTCATCCTCTCCAAGAAGGGGTGGATCAGGGCCGCAAAGGGTCATGTCGATTTGACCCAAGAGTTCAAATATAAGGAAGGCGATGAACAGGCTTTCATCGCTCATGCGCAGACGACTGACAAATTGCTGGTCGCGGCGCAAAACGGGCGCTTCTATACTCTGGGATGCGACAAATTGCCCGGCGCGCGCGGCTTTGGCGAGCCAATCCAGTCGATGATTGATCTGGAGGCGGAGACGGGGCTTGCGGGCATGATTGTCCACCGCGAAGGTTTGCGGCTGCTGCTCGCTTCAACAATCGGCAAGGGATTTGTGGCCGAAACCAAGGAATTGCTCGCCGAAACCAAGAAGGGGCGGCAGGTTGTGAACCTCAAAGGCGATACGCGCGTTGCTGTCATCCGCGAAATCGCCGAGGCGCATGATCACGTTGCCTGCGTTGGCGATAACCGCAAGCTTGTCGTCTTCAACCTTGAGGAAATGCCGGTGATGGCCAAGGGGCAAGGCGTGATGCTGCAAAAGTACCGCGATGGAGGGCTTTCGGATGCGAAGACTTTTACGCTGGAAGAGGGGCTCAGTTGGGCGATGGGCGGCAAGGGTGATCGCACGCGGACCGAGAACGAGATATGGCAATGGAAAGTCGCGCGCGGCGGGGCGGGGCGCTTGCCGCCCCAAGGCTTCCCGAAGGATAATCGGTTTTA
>CAZJAG010000050.1:11514-18046 GCA_964543735.1 uncultured Porphyrobacter sp.
TTAGCCTAGCGCATCATCCAGCATTTGCTGAACGCGGACCTCATCGGGAAAGCCCTCATCCACCCAGCGTGCTTCGATCTCGCGCATAATCCGCGCTACCTCTGGCCCTGCGCCGACCCCGCGAGCGACAATCGCGCCGCCCTTTAATGGAAAGCGCGGAACCTCCCAATCTTTGAGCGCGCCCGCATCTGCGCCTAGCAACAAGAGCCGATCGACCGCCTCGTCAACGCCCTTGTAGTATCCCAGCGCTTGCGGGTTTTCCGCATCGCCAGCCACTCGCTCCGCCGCCGACACCAACCTAGCGCGCTGCGCTTTCGAGAGCCGTAAACGCGCTGCGACCATCTCGGCCACATCAGGTGAGGGAGGCAACAAAGCCGCCAGACGCCTAATGCTTGCGGGCGCAAAACCCTGCGCAGTCTCGGTCTCAATAAGCGCGTGCAAAGCCTTGATTTGCGCAGGCGTTGCCTCGGGCAAAATCACCGCAAGTACGCCCAGCTCGTGCATTTTCGTCACGGCTTCAAAAGGGTCAGGCAAGCCGCAAATACCGGTAAGCTCCATCGCCACACGTTCGCGGCTCAAACCTTTCAATGTGGCGGCCAGTTCCTTGCACGCCGCCATTGCTTCTGGGTTCCATCCCTCGCCAAAGCGCGCTTGGAACCGGAAATAGCGCAGAATGCGCAAATGATCTTCGCGGATACGCTGGCGTGCATCGCCGATAAAGCGCACGCGCCGCGCGTCCAGATCGTCAAGCCCACCGAAATAGTCATCCACTTCCAGTGTTTCGGGATGAGCGAAAAGCGCATTGATCGTGAAATCGCGCCGCGCAGCATCCTCGCGCCATTCCTTGGCAAAGGCGACAGTCGCGCGCCGCCCGTCGGTGCTGATGTCATGGCGCAAGGTGGTGATCTCAACCGGCCCGCCCTTGAGCACAGCGGTGACCGTTCCATGCTCAATCCCCGTCGGCACGGTCTTGATCCCTGCATCCGAGCACAGTTGCCGTACTTCATCGGGCAAATGCACGGTCGCGCAATCCACATCATGCACGGCAATTCCCAGCAACGTATCGCGCACGCAGCCGCCAACCCAGCGGATATTGTCTGCGCCAAGCGCCTGGGTGAGAGCGGTCAGCCCGTCGCGCTTCGTCCATCCGGCAGGGGGAAGTTTTGTCATCGTGTCACCCCTCCCAATGCGGCCCGATCCGCGTGGCAAGATTGGCGATAATCGCAGCGGTCACGCCCCAGATCCGAAAGCCATGATAGTGCATTTCGAGATAATGGCGCATTTTTCCGTTCCAGAACACCTCATGGCTGTCCCACCCATCGCGCGACAAGAGCATATCGAGCGGAGCCTCGAACCAGTCTTCGACCTCGCCCGGATTGGGCACGAGCGGCAAGTCTGCGGGCACTGTCGCCAGCACCGGGGTGATGTCGAACCCTGTGCCCGTTTGATATCGGTCAGTCGTGCCGATTACGCGCACCTTTTCTTGCGGCAAAGCCAGCTCTTCCTCCGCCTCGCGCAAGGCTGCTGCAATCGCATCTTCGCCCGTATCGAGCTTGCCGCCGGGAAAGGCGACTTGGCCTGGATGACTGCGCATGGAGTTTGGGCGCTGGGTGAGCAGGACGGTTGGCTCCTCTCGCTCGGTCACAGCGATCAGCACTGCGGCCTCTGCCGGATTGTCAGCATCGGTGAAGCGCGCATCGCTCATCAATTCGCCGACATCGGCGGCGTGCCCCTTAGACAGAGCATCGCAAAGCCGCGTGTTAAGATCAGCCATCAGTAGGAAGGAGCGAGTATGTCTCGCCCGCGCTGGTGACTTCCAAGCCGCCCCCTTGCTCCAGCGCAATATCCACCAATTGCTGCCAGGTGCTACGATTGAGCCGGGCCTCGCAGCCGCGCCGGACATGGACATAGATCGCCGGCGTGTCGGGATCGCCTGCTGCGCGGATCGGGTGGTCTGGCCCTGCGATCACAAGTTCATCGGTGTTGAGCCGGAAAGCGATGCCGCCATTCGTCCCTTTTGGTTTTTGGGCACAATCCACCGCGACAAATGGCGCATCATCGACCGCGATCGTCAATTTCTCAAACGGTGTGACGAGCCAATGCTGGCCTGCATCATCGCGCGTCATCAGCCCAGCAAAAGCGCGCACCATAGCCTCGCGGCGAATGGGCGAACCTTCGTGCAGCCATGTCCCATCGGCAAGGATTTGCATGAAGCTGTCGCCCTGTTTCTCAGGCGCCCAACCTTCAACCGGAGGCAGTTTGCGCATGGCAACCTGCTCGGCGATTTCGGATAGTGACAGCTCGGCGAGATAGGGGGGCGGTTCATACGGCATTGTGCGAGAAGGGATGGCAGAGGCGCGCCGCGCTGCGCAAGAGGAGAAGCGTGCTTAGCTGGGGGTAGCGTCTTTAGCCGCCTGAGCCGTTTCCGCTGTCCATGGCCCGAGCATTCCTTCAGTTGGCAGGACCGCGGGATTGGATGCGCGCACCAAAAGCCGCGCCGGATCGTTCGGCCCCGGGCAATGCCAGCTGCTCGTATGGGCGGCGGTGAAGCCGAAGAAGCGCTCGTAATATTCCGGATCGCCGATGAGGATCTGCGGCAGGGCCTGAGGAGACGCGCCGATGGCGTCCAGAGTGGCCAGCATCAAAGCTTTGCCAAACCCTTCATGCTGGCGTTCGGGTAGCACTGCAACAGGGCCGATCATCAACAACGGATAGGGGCGTCCATCAGGATCGGTCAGTGCGACAGGCCAGACCTGTATTGTGCCGGTAAGCAGCTCGTCATCATCCATCGCTGCAAAGCTCAATGCGTCGAGACAATCCGTCCCCTCGCGAATACGATAAGCAGTGCGCGCATGGCGATCCGGCCCGAAAGCACGGTCGAGCAATTGCTCGATCATATCGGGCTGGACAGCGCTTAGGGGGATGATGCTAGGCATGACGAAGCGAGCCTCTAGGCGGGCTTGGCGTTCAAGTCGATAAGTTTAACGGGTGGGGCTGGGTCAGCGCATGGAATGCGCGAGCTGAACTAGCGCGAGAGCCTCAGCAGCTTCCCGTCATCACCGTCTTCGAGCACCCAGACCGAGCCATCCGGCCCTTCAGCGAGAGCGCGCAGCCGCCCGCCCACTTCAAAGCGATCAGCTTCAGAGGCTGTCTCGCCTTCCAGATCGACATGCACCAAAGAGCGGCTGCCAAGACCTGCGACCAATGCATCGCCTTTCCATGGGCCAAACATTTCGCCGCGATAGATCAACATATCGCCCGGCGCGATCACGGGTGTCCAATCCGCCTTGGGCTTCACAAAGCCGTCATCGGGAGTGTGATCGGGAATATCCTTGCCGCTGTAATGGTCGCCATTGGAGCGGGTGGGCCAGCCGTAATTGGCTCCCTTCTGGACGAGGTTAAGCTCATCCCCGCCAGCAGGGCCATGCTCGATTTCCCACAGGCGACCTTGCGCATCCCAGTCCATGCCGAGGATATTGCGGTGGCCCCATGACCAGATCTGGTTGGTGGGAGCAGGTTTTTCCGCCCACGGATTGTCAGCCGCGGGCGTCCCATCAAGATTGAGCTTTACGATGGTGCCGATATTGTTCGAATTGTCCTGCGCAGGGGTCAGCTCTTGCCGGTCGCCTGATGCAACATAAAGGTGCTTTTCATCGGGTGAGAACAACAAGCGATGCGAATAATGCCCACGCTTGGAAGTCTTGGGCGTTTGCCGCCAGATTACGGACAAATCGCTCACCGCGCAGCTAGAAGAGCAATCGAGCGTGCCTTTACCCACGACTGCGCCTTGTCCGCCAGCGCCAGCCTCCGCCCAGCTTAGATAGATCGTGCGCTTGCCGATCTGGTCTGCGTTCTGGCTTTCGAGAAAGGCGACATCGCCCAATCCGCCTTGTCCGCCAAATGCGACTTCGGGCGCGCCGGTAATTGCCTGTTTGGTGCGAGAGGATGTATCGTAAAGAAAGAGCCGGCCAGCCTTCTCTGTCACAACCATTTTGTTCGTGCCCGGCACAAACGCCATCGCCCAACCTTTGTCAAAAGTGCCATGCTCTTCAACAGCGAATTGTACGTCATCCGGCTCGGACGCTTGAGCAGTGTCCACATTTTGCGCAGGCGCGCAGCTTGCGAGCGCGATTGTGGCGGGGGATAGGAGTGCGAAGATCTTCAAAGAGTGTGTCATGCTATCAGGAACTCCCGAAACTCTAATTGGTGCCCGAAATATCACCATAGGGGTTGATGAGGCGGGGCGCGGCCCGCTTGCTGGGCCTGTAGTGGCAGGCGCGGTTGTGCTATGCAAGACGCCGCCTTGTGGTTTGGCGGACTCCAAAAAGCTTTCGTCCAAAAAGCGCGCTGTGTTGGACGAGGAAATCCGCAAAAGCTGCGCATGGGCTGTAGGCGTAGTCGAACCAGCCCAGATTGACGCGATCAATATTCTGCAAGCCACTTTGGAGGCGATGACGCAGGCGGTGGCACGGCTGTGCGATACGTTGGGTGGCTCGCCTGACGAAATCCTGATCGATGGCAATATGACGCCTGCTGGAAGACGCGAGGGCTGGCGCGAGGAATGGGTACGACCAGTGCGCGCAATCGTGGGCGGTGACGGGAGCGAGCCGTGCATTTCGGCCGCCTCGATCGTGGCGAAGGAATGGCGAGACCGGTTGATGGTGGAGGCCGCTCAAGAGCATCCGCAATATGGCTGGGAGAGCAATAAGGGTTATGGCTCGAAACATCATATGGAAGCTTTGCGCGAATATGGCCCGACACCGCTGCACCGGCAGTCGTTCGCGCCAGTTGCGCAGGCAAACCTGCTTTGACCTGCGCGTCCTTTAGTCTACGCGCTTCTACATGACATTTTCCATGATTCTGATGATTGTCGGCGGCCTTGTCGGTCTGGCCATTGGCGGCGAATTGCTGGTGCGCGGAGCGGTTGGCATTGCTTTGAAGGCTGGCCTCTCGCACCTCGTCACAGGCGTTGTGATCATCGGCGCGGCGACGAGCATGCCCGAAATGGTCGCCAGCGTTCAGGCTGCGATGGCGGGCTCGCCCGATATCGCTTGGGGCAATATCGTCGGCTCGAACATTGCCAACACCTTGCTGATCTTGGGCGGGACGGCATTGGCTGCGCCGATTATTCTGACAGGTGCGGGCAAGCGCGATGCGTGGAGCGGGCTGGCAGCTGTCGGCATATTGTGGGCGATTGGCTTGGCAGGGCTGGGCGCGGTATGGATCGGTATCGCTCTGCTCGGCCTGCTTGCTGCCTATATCTACTGGCGCGTAAAGCACCCTTCCAAAGCGCATGATTACGAGGACGAGGAAGAGGGCGCGCCCGACAATATCGGCGTTGCGATTGTCCTTTTCGCGCTGGGTGTGGGTGCGCTGATTATCGGCGGCCGCTATCTCGTGATCGGAGCAATTGACCTTGCCCGCGTCTTCGAAGTGCCCGAAACCGTGATCGGCCTTACTGTTGTTGCGATTGGCACATCATTGCCCGAACTGGCGGCTAGTCTGGCTGCTGCGCTGAAGGGCAAATCGGCCTTGGCGATTGGCAATGTGGTCGGCTCCAATATCTTCAATCTGCTGTTGATTGGCGGGGCGACTATGGCGATTACGCCCAAGGCGATCCCGTATGAATTGTTCGATCTGGAATGGCCGGTTCTTGCCGCCACAGCGGTGCTGTTGGTGATCTTGTGCACCTTTGCCAAAAAGATCGGGCGCGGGCTGGGCGCGCTGCTTTTGCTCGCATTTGCAGCCAATACAGCAATTTTGTTCGCCTAAGACCCAAACCGAGTCCTTAGCGCCACACCCCCAGATAGCGAGTCTGCAAAGCTCAAGGGACTCAACATCTTGTGGTGGACTCTTTTCGTTCTCCACCAGGTGTCGCGTGCTTACGCTTCGTTAACCATAATCCGCGATCAATTAGCCCTTGACGCGAGCCTGTTGCGGACTCACGGTCAATCCTTCGCCCTGTGGATAAGTCTGGGGCTAAAGCTGGGATGAATGTGGATATGGGTGTGGAACAACCCGTCAAACTGGGTGGTACTGTGGAAAAGCTGCGGACAAAACCGCGCAAGCGTGCCGCCAAGAGCAAAGCGGATAGCCGTCAGCTGCATTTGCCGTTGAGCCAGATCCTCGATGGTGATTGCATCGAGGCTATGCGGAGTATTCCCGATGCCAGCATCGATCTGGTTTTTGCTGACCCGCCTTATAACCTTCAGCTGGGAGGCGATTTGAACCGCCCCGATGGCAGCGAAGTGGATGCAGTCACTGATCACTGGGACCAGTTCGACAGTTTTCAGTTGTACGACCAATTCACCCGGGACTGGCTGATCGAGGCCAAGCGTATCTTGAAGCCCGATGGCGCTTTGTGGGTCATCGGCAGCTATCACAATATCTACCGAGTAGGCGCGATCTTGCAGGATCTGGGCTTCTGGATCCTCAATGATATTGTCTGGCGTAAAACCAATCCGATGCCGAACTTCAAAGGCACGCGCTTCACCAATGCGCATGAGACCTTGCTGTGGTGCAGCCAGGGCGA
>CAZJAG010000051.1:0-7933 GCA_964543735.1 uncultured Porphyrobacter sp.
TTTTCTTTATGCGCTTTGCAATTTTAGCAGGTCTAGGCTTCGCAGCAGCGGCGACAGCTCTGCTGGCACAGTCACCCGCGCTTGCGCAGGCTCAAAAGGGCGTCCTTGAACCAGCGGGCGAATGGAAGCAGCGCACCATGAGTGACCGCTGCCGGATTTCGCGCAAATTTGGCTCAGGCGAGGAGAGCACAACGCTCTGGATTGAACAGAGCGGGCCAGAGCCGAGCTACAACATTTCGCTGATAGGAAACCGCGTCAACAAACCTTTTGGGCCGCTGCTCAAGCTCAAATTTGGTGATCAGGCGGAAAACCTTCGCACGCATAGCAAGACACAAATGCCTGATGGTCGGACTAAGCTAAGTGTCTTTGGCGTGTCGATCGCGCCGCCTTCTGACAGCTATGACAGCGAGACAGCGCCCGAACTTGTGAAGTTTGAAGAGATTCCCAAGGTCGAAACGCTTACGATTTTCCGAGCAACGCCCCAGCCGTTAAACTTGGCGGTTGGCCCGCTTGGCGAGCCACTGGCCATATTACAAATATGCGCTCGCGATTTGGCAGTGCGGTTGGAAAGCGCAGGAAAAGCCAGCGTGGGCGGCGCAGTTCCGCCCAAGCCAATCAATCCCGAACGATGGATTCATCCGCTCGATTATCCTCGCGATTTGCTCTTCTCAAATCAGGAGGGCGCGCTCGTTTTCCGGTTAACCGTCAATCGCGAAGGCAAGGCGACATCATGCCAAGCCTTGGCCGCCGACAAGGAACAATTGTATCGCAGCAGGCTTTGCCACAAGCTGATGCAATATGCCTCTTTTGAACCGGCCCGAAACAGCGAGGGCGAGCCTGTCGCGTCTTACTATTTCAATACGATCCGGTTCAAAACGCGCGACTGAAAGCCCCTCACATAAACTCCGTGATCAGATGCAAGGTCACGCCGACCAGCCCGCCCACCAGCGTTCCGTTGATGCGGATAAATTGCAGATCGCGGCCCACGGCATTCTCAATCCGGCCCGTAATCGTCACAGCATCCCAGCGCTTCACAGTCTCTGAGACCAGCTGGACAATTTGCCCGCCATAGCGAGTGGCTACACCCACCACCGTGCGCCTGGCAAAGCGATTGATCTGGTGCTGGAGCCGCGCGTCATTTTGCAAAGCCTTGCCCAGCTCTGCCAGCCCTTTGCGCATTTCCGCGCCCAGCTCGCTATCCTTATCGCGCGCGCGGCGGATGAGCGATTGGCGAATACGCTCCCACACGCCGAGCCACCAATCTGCAACGGCAGGGTTCTCGATCAAATCGCGTTTCATGGCCTCGACGCGGCGGCGCGTTTTGGGATCGTTTTGCAAATCGCTAGCGAGCTTTTCCAAGCCTTCCTCGATCTTGCTGCGGATCGGATGTTCAGGATCAACCAGAACCTCTGCCAAAAGCTTATACAGACCATCGAGAACGCTTGCTGAAATCCGCTCGTCCAGACCTGTCCAGCGCAGCACAGAATTGGCGCGTGCATGGATCACATCTGTGACCATTGCCTCATTGTCTTCCAGCGTGAGGCCCGCCCAGCGGATAAAGCCATCAATCAGCGGCATATGACGCCCGTCGGCAATCGCGCTTTCGAGCATCCGGCCAAGCAGCGGCGATATGTCGAGTTTGTTGAGCTGGCTTGCCAGCCCTGTGCGCACTTGATTGCCCAACCTGTCCGGATCGAGCGATTCCAAAATTTCGGCAAGCAATTCGGCTGCTCCGCCTGTTATGCGAGAGCGATTGTCTTCTTGCGGAGAGACAAGGAATTCGCCAGCGGCCTTGGCAATGTTCATTCCAATCATTCGCCGCGCGACGACTGCGGGGGTCAAGAAATTGTCGCGCAGGAATTGCGCCATAGTGTCCGCAATCCGGTCTTTATTCTCAGGAATGATCGCAGTGTGCGGAATGGGAATGCCAAGCGGGTGGCGGAACAATGCAGTGACTGCAAACCAGTCTGCCAGCCCGCCGACCATGGCTGCCTCGCTAAAGGCATTCACATAATGCCATGCCGGATGCAGATCGAGCAGAGTGCGCGAATAGAAGAAGACGAACGCCATCAGCACCAGCAAGCCGGTGGCTGTCCAGCGCATTCGCTTGGCGCGGTCTGGCGGGAGCGGCGCTCCGCCGAAATTGCCGCTTGCTAAAGCGGTTGACCGCTTAGGTAGGGGGCCGGATTTCGCCCTTGCTGCTTGTGCGGATTGTGATTGAGGCACAGTTCGAATTCGGAGCCTTATTCGGCAGGCTCCGCTCCGGGTGGCAAGGATGATGGCGGCAAGCCCGTTGCAGGGGTCGCGGGTCTTGGCGCTCGATCCGGCGTGCCTCCGCCATGTCCGGGCACCACTGGCGGTTCCCCCTCATCGCGCCCGTCATCGCTTCCGTCGTCTCCGGGTCGGTAGGTGAGGAACTTCTCGCGCATCCACGGGCCCATCCGCTTCTCAAGCCCATCTGCCAGACTAAACCCAGCAGGCACAATCAGAAGCGTCAGCACAGTCGACAAGATCAATCCGCCAATCACAACCACGCCCATCGGCTGACGCCATGCGCCATCTCCCGATAGCGATAGCGCAGTGGGAACCATGCCCGCTGTCATTGCAACCGTTGTCATCACAATCGGTTGAGCGCGCTTGTGACCCGCTTCCAGAATGGCATCCAATTTGCGCGTGCCTGTCGCCATTTCCTCAATCGCGAAATCTATCAGCAGGATCGAGTTTTTCGACACAATCCCTAACAAGAGCAGGATACCGATGAGCACTGGCATCGACAGCGGTTGGCCCAATGCCCAGACAAGGAAAATCCCGCCCAGCGGCGCCAGTGCCAGCGAACACATATTCACCAGCGGCGACATGAAGCGCTTATAAAGCAGCACCAGCACAGCGAAGACAAGGAAGACGCCTGCAACCAGTGCATTGCTGAAATTGGTGGCAAGCTCCTGCTCGATCTCGGCTGTGCCAACAACATCGCGGAAGACGCCTTGCGGCAGGTTCTGCAATGTTGGCAAAGCATCCACTTGCGGCACAGCGTCACCGCGCAGCACGCCTTGCGCCAGATCAGCGCCGACAATGACGCGGCGGTTCTGATTATAGCGCTGGATCGTGGTCGGGCCGGAACCGAAGGTAATATCTGCAACCCGGCTCAATGGGACAGAGCCGCCGCTGGCAATTGGCACGGGCAAGTTTTCTAGCGTCTTGATATCCTCGCGAGAGGAAGTCGGCAATTTCACAGTGATTGGAATTTGCCGGTCAGACAGGGAGAATTTGGCCGAGTTCTGCTCGATCTCGCCCATGGTCGCAATCCGGATCGCTTGGCTTAACGCAATCGTCGAAACGCCCAGCTCGCTCGCGATGCCGGGGCGCGGGCGGACAATGATTTCAGGGCGGCTAATGTCAGCATTCACGCGCGGTGCGACAATTGCTGACAGCCCCTTCATTTCCTCAACCAACTGGCCAGCCGTTGCATTGAGCAAATCAGGATCAGAGCCTGCCAGCATAACAGAGATATCGCGCCCACTGCCGCCGCCGCCCGGCCCTTGGTCTTGCTGGAACCGCACCCGCGCATCCGCGATTTGCGCCAATTGCGGGCTGAGCTCGCGCTGGAATTCGCTGCGAGTGCGCATCCGGTCATCACGCAGCTTGATATACATGGTCGCGCTGCCTTCGCCCACGACCTCTAGCGCAAGATCGACTTCCTGCTGCTGGTAAAGCAAGTCAGAGACTTGGTCGGCAATGCGGCCGGTTGTCTCCAATGTCGTGCCGGGAACCATTTCGATCTGGATACGAGTATTCTCATCATCAATTTCCGGCTCGAACTGGAACGGCGTGTTCGCGAACAGCAAAATGGTGAGCAAGAACGAGAAATAGCCAATGCCCAGCATCCATACGCGGTGATCGTAAAAGCGCGCTTCGAGCCAGCGGAACGATTGGTAGAGCCGCGCGCCGGTTGGACGATGCGCAATACCCAGCAATGCCGAAAAGATAATCGAGAGAACCCAGAACAGCTTGAGAACCAGCACGCCTGCAAGGAATGCCACGACAAGGACAATGATCAATTCGAACAGCTGAACGAACCGGCTAAGCCATTCACCTGCGCCGCTTTCAGCCGTCATTCCAAAAAGATTGGTGACCTTTTCGGGAAAACCCTGATCCTGGATAAGACTATACGTCCCTTCAAAGCCCGGGCCTGCTCCCATCGTGACAGCAACAGGCGCTGCAATCATGGCCACAATGATCACAATGAACACGGGCACATATAGCCAGCGGAAGCGCGGCCCTGTCATCCCTTCGCGTCTTGCATACAATTTGCCGCGATCAAGCGACCAGTGAAGAATACGCATATAGCGATCCATCATCCGCCCGCCGCCATGTTCAGCATGACCTTTGGCTTGCATAAAGTAAGCCGCCATCATCGGCGTAATCATCCGCGCAACTGCCAAGCTCATCAGCACGGCAACCACAACTGTCAGACCGAAATTCTTGAAGAACTGGCCCGAAACGCCGGGCATAATGCCCACTGGCAGGAACACTGCGACAATGCAGAAACTGGTCGCGACAACTGCCAAGCCGATCTCGTCGGCTGCATCAATCGAAGCTTGGTAAGCGGTTTTGCCCATTCGCATATGCCGCACGATATTCTCGATCTCCACAATCGCATCATCGACCAAGACGCCTGCCACCAATGCCAATGCAAGCAGCGATAGGAAGTTGAGATTGAAGCCCAGCAAATCCATGAACCAGAAAGTCGGGATTGCGGACAAGGGAATGGCAACAGCGGAAATGAAAGTCGCTCGCCAATCGCGTAGGAAGAAGAACACCACGACAACTGCCAGCACAGCGCCTTCGATCATGGCTGCCATGGAAGAGGAATACTGATCCTCTGTGTATTTGACCGAGTCAAACAGCGGGATGAATTTGACCCGCGGGTTCTCCTCAGCCAGCTCTTCAATCAGCTTTTTCGCTTCGGTATATGTCGTGACATCCGAAGCGCCCTTTGCCCGCGACATGCGGAAATTGACGACTTGCTTGCCTTGCACTTTGGCAAAGGAGGTTTGCTCCGAATAGCCATCGCGAACAGTGGCAAAGTCAGCCAGTTTAACCGTGCGCCCGCCTGCGACGCGAATTTGGCGCTGGGACAGCTCAAACGCGGTTTGAGTATTGCCCAGCACGCGCACAGACTGGCGCGTTCCGCCCACTTCAGTCATGCCGCCGCCAGCATTGATATTGTCTTGCCGCAGCAGCGAATTGATCTGGCCAGCGGTAACGCCGAGCGATTGCATTTTGGCCGGATCCAGAAGCACTTCGATCTCGCGGTCAACGCCGCCAAACCGTTCAACCTCGGCCATGCCTTCAATGTTCAAAAGCCGCTTGGCGACTGTATCGTCAACGAACCAGCTCAATTGCTCGATAGTCATATCGCTGGCTTCGACAGCATAAATGCCAAGGAAACCGCCTGCTGCATTCACTTTGCTGATGCGCGGTTCGAGAATGCCATCGGGCAAGCTACCGCGCACTGAATCCACTGCATTCTTCACATCGGACACTGCGACATTCGTATCGATGCCGATTTCAAATTCGACAAAAGTTTGCGAGCTGCCTTCGCTCGCTGAAGAGCTGATATTGCGAACACCATTGAGCGAGCGAATCGAGGATTCGACCCGCTGCGTGATTTGCGTGACGATTTCAGAGGGCGCTGCGCCGGGCTGGGCAATCGTGACAAAGACGCCGGGAAATTCGACATCGGGATTGTTGACCACATCCATCCGCAGGAAGCTGGCCATTCCGGCAATCAGCAGGGCGACAAAGGCGACCAGCGGAATAACCGGATTGCGGATTGACCATGCAGAGATATTGCGAAAGCCCATAGCGGTTTAGCTTTCCGTCTCGGCCGTGGCGGCATCAGGCTCGTCTGCATCCTTAGGCGCTGGCTCAGCAGCAGCAGGTGCAGGCGCATTTGCTGGAGGCTCCTGCCTCACAGGGCGCACTGTCTCGCCTTCTGTCAAGAAGCCGCCTGCGCGCAATGCAATCTTCTCGCTCCCGTCAATGCCGGTTAGGATTGTAATGCCATTGGCTGTCACAGGGCCTGTTTCAACATCGCGGCGCTGCGCTTTGTTCTCGCCATCGATGATATAGACATAGCTGCCTTTCTCATCGGACAGGACTGCGCTTTCGGGAAGCACAGTTGCAACCGCAGTGCCGCTTTTGATGACTGCCGTTGCAAAACCGCCGGGCCGCAATCCATCCGCATAGGGCAAGGCGATCCGAGCAATCCCTTGGCGGCTTTGTTCATTGATGACGGGGGAGATTTGCCAGACTTGCCCCTTGTAAACTGCATCGCTGCCGGTCGGAGTGATTTCAGCCGAGACACCCTTGGGAAGCTTCGCCAATTGCTCTTCGCTCACTTGCGCCATCACTTCCATTTCGCCGTTCTTGGCAATCCGGAAAAGCGGGGGCGAGCCGCCGCCCACTGTCTGGCCGGGCTCGACATTGCGCTCCAGCACAAGGCCCGATGTCGGCGCATAAATGTTGAGCCGGGCATTGCGAGCGCGGGTTTCGTTCAATTGCGCTCTTGCAACTTTGACGCGGGCCGAGGCTGCATCGCGCGTCGCGGTCAGCCGGTCGACATCGGCTTTGGAAATGAAGCCGCGATCGACCAGTTTGAGCGCGCGATCGAGATTGGCTTGCGCCAGATTGGCATCGGCCTGCGCCACTTCAATCTGCGCTGACAAGGCCACCGCCTGTTGCTGCTGAACCGAGCGGTCAATAACGACAAGCACTTGGCCTTGCTTGACCCAATCGCCTGCATCAACCGGCACAGCTTGCACTCGCCCGCCTTCGCCAACCACGCCCACGGGCACTTCGCGCCGCGCAGCTATCGTACCTGTTGCAGTGATCTCGCCCTCGACCGTTTCTTGGCCCGGAGAAATCACTGTAATGGCAGGCAATTGCGAAGCGCCCTCTTCCTCGTCATCCGCTGCCGGAGCAGGGCCTCCGCTGAACGAAAGATACGCCAAACCAATGACGCCTGCCAGAAACAGAATGCCCAGAATGATCAGCCATAGGCTGAACCCGCGGCGCGGCTGCTGCGTTACCGCATCATCGCTGTCAGAACTGATGGCCTCGGCTTGCTCAGCGCGGACCGTCGTTTCGAAATTCATGGGCCTTACGTCCTTCGAGCGGTGTATTAGAATGATAAGTCACCAGAGGCAATCCCTCTTACTCCCAGCTATAGCAAGGAGCAATGCGGGTCTCGACGAATTCCGTTTAGGCGCGACAGACAACACGAAAGGCCAAGGAAAATGGCGCAAAACGGGGGCAAAAAGGGGGCGTTTTTGGGCTAATTTGCGCCAAATCTGCTCTCAATTGCGCCTAACTGACGCTAATCGGCCCCTAAATGACGCCAAAATGGAGCACAAAAAAGCGGAACATCGCTGCCGATGCCCCGCCTTTTCAAGAATTTTGAAACGTTCTGGTTTGGCTTAGCGAACGCGTCCGCGCTGAACCATGTTCACAATGCCGAGCAGCACAATCGCACCGATCACAGCTGTGATCAGATACATGAACCAGCCGCTATCCGTGCTGAGAAAGCCAGTGAAATTGCCGATGCCGCTGCCGATCATTCCACCAACGACGCCAACCACGATATTCCAGAAAATGCCCATCGAGGCATCGCGGTTCATCACCATGCTAGCGAGCCAGCCAGCGATTCCGCCCAAAACAATTGTTGCAATCCAACCCATATTCTTCCCTCCTGAATTTTCTCGCAAGGCCTGCGCCAATTCCAGCACATGACATTCCAGATGAGCGCGTATTAAGCGCTCAACACAGCGAAAACTAGGGGTTTTTACGGGAAATGCCAAATCGGCGCTGCATCTGCGAGCGCCGCCGGCCTGAAAGACTGGCCTGAAAGACTGGCCTGAAAGACTGGCCT
>CAZJAG010000051.1:8033-13268 GCA_964543735.1 uncultured Porphyrobacter sp.
CGAGCGCCGCCGGCCTGAAAGACTGGCCTGAAAGACTGGCCTGAAAGACTGGCCTTTCAGATCAGTATTTAAGCTGGCGCTCGTAGAGGTCGCGATAATGCTGGATGCGAGTCACCCGAAGCCCTTGCATGCCAGAGCGATCCACCGCGCGCTGCCAGCCAGCAAATTCTTCCAATGTCAGACCATAACGCTCAAGCACTTCGTCGATAGTCAGCAGTCCACCATTTACTGCTGCCACGACTTCTGCCTTGCGGCGCACAACCCAGCGCTTCGTCGAAGGCGGGGGAAGGTCGTCAATAGTCAGCGGCTCGCCCAATGGGCCGATTACTTGTGCGGGGCGGATGTCCTGATTCTCGATCATTTAGCTCTCTCGGTCGCCATTGGCGTTTTTTTGTCTGTGGCGACTTTTATGTCGGAAAGGCCGTTTCTGCCCTCTAAAGCAGTAGGGTTAACGGCGGGTTTGCTGTGCCCCTCGGATACGAAATAGCCGCCCGCAGCATCGGCAAAGCTGGTCGCTTCAACCAGAGCATCGCTGCGCAGCACACGGCGCAAATCACGCGCAGCATCGATTCGCGCGGTCAGTTCTGACCAGCCGAATGCGCGCAAAGCTGCGTTTTCCTGAACGGATGCCGCAGGGGCGGAAGGGGCGTATTTCTCAAACATCTGATTTGCTCTCTAAAGCGAGCAAGTCAAAATGTGGTAAAGCGCGCATTTACTTGAGGTTAGGAATGAAAAAGGCCGTGTTAACTCGGGTAAACGGATTGCTACTAGGCCCAGCGCGTCAGTCCGTGTAAGGCCTCGCGCGAATTATGACACACACCACTCTTCTTGATTCCAGCGCAGATACGCTGGCGCTGTTTGACCTCGACAAGCCTGCTGCCGAGGCGCGCATTGTCGTCGCGATGAGCGGCGGCGTGGATTCCTCTGTCGTTGCAGCTTTGGCTGCTGCCAGCGGTGCAGAAGTGATCGGGATCACATTGCAGCTGTATGATTATGGCGCAGCGACAGGGCGCAAGGGCGCATGCTGCGCGGGCGATGATATCAGCGATGCGCGCGCTGTGTGCGACAGGCTGGGCATTGCGCATTATGTCTTCGACCATGAAAGCGCGTTTCGCGATAGTGTGGTCGAGCAATTTGCCGATGACTATTTGCAAGGGCGCACGCCGGTTCCCTGCAT
Organism: uncultured Porphyrobacter sp.; assembly: GCA_964543735.1. GTDB lineage: Bacteria > Pseudomonadota > Alphaproteobacteria > Sphingomonadales > Sphingomonadaceae > Erythrobacter. The sequence continues at coordinate 9,211 of CAZJAG010000051.1, forward strand.
TCGCTGCAATATGGGGCCGAAATTCACCGATCTGTTCCGGATGGCACGCGAGCTGGGCGCAGATTGTCTCGCAACAGGCCATTATATCCAGCGCAAGCAAGGCGCAGCGGGCGCTGAAATGCACCGCGCCGTCGACCATGCTCGCGATCAATCCTACTTCCTTTATGCAACGAGCGACGATCAGCTGGACTATTTGCGCTTTCCCCTAGGCGGAATGCCCAAAAGCCAAGTGCGCGAGCTGGCCGAGCAAGCTGGCCTGCGCAATGCGGATAAGCCTGACAGTCAGGACATTTGCTTTGTGCCCGATGGCAATTACGCCAAAATCGTCAAATCACTGCGCCCCGAAGGCGGCATTCCCGGCCCAATCGTCCATGCGCAAACGGGTGAGACTTTGGGCGAGCATAAGGGGATCGTCCATTTCACTGTTGGCCAGCGCAAGGGGCTGGAAATTGGCGGCCAGCCAGAGCCGCTTTATGTCGTGGGCATGGATGCTGAGACGCGCGAAGTTCGGGTTGGCCCCAAGCTGATGCTGGCGGTGAGCGAAGCGCAGCTGATTGAAACCAACCGGATTGGCCCGCTGCCTGATGTGACGGCGGATGCGCCGCTCACAGCCAAAGTGCGCAGTCTCGCCAAGCCTGTGCCAATTACGCTGGAAGGCCCGCTGGGCGATAATTCTGAAACCCGCATTCGCTTTGCCGAGCCTGAGTTTGGAGTGGCTCCCGGCCAAGCGGCTGTCATTTATGCTGGCGAGAGAGTTGTCGGCGGCGGCTGGATTGAAAGCACTGTCAGCGCGGCATAGCCGTGCCCTAATCGTCCCATTCTTCCAGCACGCAGCCATAACCTTCGCGGTAGACGGCTGTGTCGGTCGAGACGAGCGGGAAGCGAGCGGTTACGCTTTTCTCCTGCACATCTTCAACCAGAGTGACCAGCTCCATCCCGCCAAGCTTGTCATCGCTGCATTGATCCAAATCGCGCTCGGCAACGAAGCGGCATGAACATCCCACTCGCGCGCTATAGGCTGTGGCGGTTTGAGCATAGCCTGTTGCTGGCACTCTAAAGAACCATGCCAGCGCGGCGAGCAACGCTGCAATGATCAGCACAATCCAGAGCGTGCGGCGGGCGTTCGATTTCTGCGCTGTGGATGCGCCGGGCCTTGCCGAGCTTGCTGATCTTGCCGCGCCTTTACTCCCCCTTTTTTCCACTACCATTGACCATTGCCCCCGTGCTGCGCGAAAGATGTGCATTATGAAATCTTGTCTGCGCTTACCTATCGCTTGTCTCGCTTTGCTGCCAGCCCTCGCATCGTGCAGCGATGGGGATAGCGGCCTGCGCGAATTGAGCGAGGAAGCGCGCGCAGCTGTCACGAAAAATGCAGGCGCGCCTGCGCAAGAGCTGGCTCGCGAAGTGGATGATTTGTTCGCCAAGAGCGAGCAAGTGGGCGAAACCCGCGCTCTGATTGTGATGGCAGGCGGGCAGATTGCAGCTGAGCGTTATGGCGAAGGCTATGATGCCGATACGCGGCTGGTCAGCTGGTCAATGGCCAAGACCATCACAGCGATTATGATTGGAATGCTGGTGGCGGACGGGCGCTTGCGGCTTGAAGGAAGCGCGCCTGTTGCCATGTGGCAGCGCCCGGGCGATGCGCGCGGCGAGATTACCTTGCGCCAGCTTTTGCAAATGCGCTCTGGCTTGCGGCATACCGAGGCTGGCGATCCGCCCTATGAATCAAGCGAAGTGCGCATGCTGTTTCTTGACGGGCGCGATGATATGGCGCGGTGGGCGCAGGAGCAGCCGCTCGAAGCAGAGCCGGGTGCAAAGTTCGAATATTCCTCGAACACAACCGTTATTCTCGCTGATATTGCTGCGCGCGCATTGACCGACAGCGATGATCCAGAGCGGCGCCGCAAAGCTGTTGCCGACTATCTGGAAGCGCGGCTTTTCGGGCCACTGGGCATGGCATCCATGGTTCCCGAATTTGATGCCTCAGGCACTTTGATCGGCGGCAGCCTCGTCCATGGGACAGCGCGCGATTGGGCGAAGCTGGGCGAATTTATGCGGCTCGATGGGAAAGCGCCGGGCGGTGAGCAATTGGTTCCCAAGCGCTGGATTGATCAAATGCTGACGCCCAGCCCGCGCTCTGCGCATTATGGTTTTCAGACATGGCTCAATCGCGAACATCGCAAGGCAGGCTCTGACGAGGAGCATCCGCTATTCCCTGATCGCGCTCCGGAAAGCGTGTTCTCGCTGATTGGCCATATGGGGCAATATGTGATGGCTTCGCCGCAGCAGAATGTGACGCTTGTGCGGCTGGGGCATTCCAATCGCGAGGAGCGGATCGCCATGATGGGCGAGCTGGCCGATATTCTGGAGCTTTATCCGGTGAGGTGAAGGTTTTCTTTTTTCCGCACCCGCGTCCGCGAGTGCGATATCCTCGCTCACGCGACCTGAAGGTCGCATCGCTGCGGGCGCGCAGTCGCGCTTGCGGCCGCTTCGCGGCCGACACACTATAATCTAGGCCACGCTAGATATAAAACTCGCCCTTCACCACTGTCACACAATCACCGCCCAGCCACGCTTTCTCGCCATCCAGCCGCAATGCCAGATCGCCGCCACGCACAGATGCCTGATGGGCCGAGAACTCATTGCGCCCCAGCTTCGCTGCCCAAAATGGCGTGAGCACTGCATGGGCTGAGCCTGTCACGCTATCCTCATCCACGCCTGCACCCGGCACAAAGACCCGGCTGACAATATCTGTGCTTGTGCCCGGAGCAGTGCAGATGAACTGATCATCGCCCATCGCGCCGAGCTCACGCAAATCAGGCGCAAGCGCGCGCACTTGCTCTTCACTTTCATAAAGGAAGACATTGTAGCGATCATCATTGCGCCACACTTCTTGCGGCTCAGCGCCCAATGCTGCCACAGCTTCGGGAAAGTCGCCCGGCTGTGTGCGGATAGCAGGCAAGCCGACTTCATAAGCTGCGCCCTTGCGAACCACTTCCAAAATGCCTGCCTTGCGCGTGCGGAATGTCACTCGCTCTCCCCCGTCACGCTCCAGCAGCACATGCCCGCTTGCCAAAGTCGCATGGCCGCACAGCTTGATTTCTACCTCGGGTGTGAACCAGCGCAATTCCCAATCCGCCTCGCCCGTATCATCGCGGACAAGAAAGGCGGTTTCTGCAAACAGGTTTTCCGCGCCAATCGCTTGCAAAGTGTCATCCGTCAGCCATTCTTCCAGCACCATGACCCCGGCCTGATTGCCAGTGAAGGGGCGGGACGCAAAGGCATCGATATGCCAGTATGGAATGGAGGTGGGCGTGTTCGGGGTCATAATCTCTCTCACGGATAGAGGAGCGTGCTGTCCCACCCGCTCGAAGTGCGAGTGAACAGCCGCCGGTCATGCATTCGCCCGGGCCTATCAAGCCAGAACTCGATTTTCTGCGCATCCAAGGCAAAGCCTGTCCAATGCAGCGGACGCGGCACATTTTCGCCATCAGGGTGCTTGGCAGCGATTGCATCATAGCGATCGAAATAGTCGGAACGCTGGGCAAGCGGGCGCGACTGGTCAGAAGCCGCAGAGGCGACTTGCGATTGATAGCCACGCGAATGGAAGTAAGCGTCTGCCGTTTCAGGCGAAACCTCGGTCAGCGGGCCTTCAATCCTGATCTGGCGGCGCAAGCTTTTCCAGTGGAACAGCAGGCTTGCTTGCATATTGGCGCGGATTTCTTGGCCCTTGCGGCTTTGCGCATTGGTGTAGAAAATGAACTCAGCCCCGCCGCTGCCAGTTGCCCCGTGCCCTTTGAGCAAAACCATGCGAACAGAAGGCGCGCCATCGCTCGTCGCGGTAGCCAAAGCCATAGCATTGGGATCATTGAGCTCGCTTGCGCGCGCTTCAGCAAACCATTGGTCAAACAGACCCGCCGGATCGCTAGATGGTAAGGCCGTTTCGCGGTCACTCATGGATGTTCCTCAATTCTTCGGGGGACACATCTAGGCCTTGTTGCTCCAAAAGAAAACGGCCCAGCCTCTCGTCTGAGAAGCCGGGCCGCTTTCGAAAAGTT
>CAZJAG010000051.1:13368-16130 GCA_964543735.1 uncultured Porphyrobacter sp.
GCTTGCGCCGCTCGCCCGCCTCTCCTAGCTAGGCTCTGTATGGCTGATCCCTATCAAACCCTTGGCGTTGCGCGCACGGCTTCTGAAAAGGAGATCAAAAGCGCTTATCGCAAGCTTGCGAAAGAGCTGCATCCTGACCGCAACAAGGACAATCCCAAGGCTTCCGAACGCTTTAGCCAGGTTACCAATGCCTATGATTTGCTGAGCGACACAGCCAAGCGCGCGCAATTTGATCGCGGCGAGATTGATGGCGATGGCAATCCGGCCAATCCCTTTGCAGGAGGCGGCTTTGGTGGGGGCGGCTTTGGGGGCGGAACTCGCCCGCGCGGCGCAGGTAGCGCTCAGGGGCAACCCGGCTTTGACCCCAATGATATGGATTTGGGCGATTTGTTCGAAGGGCTGTTTGGCGGCGGCAACAAATCCGGCCCTGCTGGCGGCTTTGGCGGCGGTTTTGGAGCAGGCGGGCGCAGACCCCCTCCGCCGCCTCCCCCCAGAAAAGGCGCAGACATCCATTACCGCTTGTCCGTGCCCTTTGTGGATGCAGCAACCCGCACTGACCAGCGCATTACGATGAAGGATGGCAAAACGCTGTCGCTCAAACTGCCAGCGGGCGTTGAGGATGGCACGCAAATGCGCCTCAAAGGCAAGGGCGAGGATGGCCCGGGCGGCCACTCCCATCTTAGGGGTGACGGGCTTGTCATGATCGAGGTGGACGCGCACCCTTTCCTGCGCCGCGATGGCAATCATATCCGGATGGATTTGCCGATCACCATTGACGAAGCCTTGCATGGCGCAAAAGTGAAATGCCCAACAGCTGACGGGCCGGTTATGCTGACGATCAAGCCGGGAACCAATGGCGGCACAGTGATGCGCCTCAAAGGCAAGGGCTGGAGCACAAAATCCGGCGCGCGCGGTGATCAGCTGGTCACATTGGAAGTGCAAATGCCCGAAGATCCCGCAGAACTGACTAAGCGGCTCGACGGGTGGAAAGACGACAGCAAGCCGCGCTCCAAGTTCGGATTTGATTGAGCAGGCGGGCTGAGAATTGATGCCAGCGGCGCAATCGCCAACAGCCAGCCGGACTTGGCATTTGTTGCTGCTGCCGCAAGTGTGGCAGCGCACAGCCATTCGCACATGGGATGATGGCTTCATCCATGCAGGCAATCTGGCCTATCTGGCGATGCTGGCGATCTTCCCGTTCTTCATTCTGGGATCAGTGCTGTTCCCATTGTTCGGCGACCGCGTTGACCAATTGGCAATGATTGACACAGTGCTGGCAGCCACTCCGCCCACTGTGCGCGGGATTATCGGGCCGGTCGCGCGCGAGACTGTAATGGCGGATAGCGGCTGGCTGCTGTGGGTGGGTGTTGCAGTTGGGCTTTGGACATTGTCGAGCCTGATCGAATCGATCCGCGATGTGCTGCGCCGCGCTTATGATACGACTTCGGCCTATCCCTATTGGCAAACACGGCTTTTCAGCATCGGGCTGATTATGCTGGCCGTGTTTTTGATGATGCTCTCGCTATTTGCTCAGGTCGCGATTGGAGCCATTGAGGAAATGGTGGCAAGCTGGGCTCCGCAATTTGCTGAAGGTTTGGCCAACATCGGTTTTCCAAGGCTGCTGCCTGCGCTCGGCCTGTTCCTATCGCTTTTGCTGCTGTTCCTTTCACTCACACCGTCGAGCTATCGCGGGCGCGCTTTCCCCAAATGGCCCGGCGCATTGGCGACGACGTTGTGGTGGCTGGGCGTAACCAGCGCTATGCCGCCGATAGTCAGCAGCGCGATTACCTATGATCTGATCTATGGCTCGCTTGCAGGAATTATGCTTGTGTTGTTGTTTTTCTGGCTCGTCGGGCTGGGACTGGTTATGGGCGCAGAATTGAACGCGGCTTTGGCAATGGAGCGCAATGGCGATACCGCTGCTGAAACGAATGAGGAGGATGCTGAATGAGTGATGTGATCACTGGCGAGATGATGAAGGGCAAGCGCGGGCTGATTATGGGGCTTGCCAATAGCAAATCGCTTGCATGGGGCATTGCCAAGCAATTGGCAGCGCAAGGGGCCGAGCTGGCCTTCTCTTATCAAGGCGAGGCTTTGGCCAAGCGCGTGAAACCCTTGGCAGAACAGCTCGGATCAGACTTCCTGATTGATTGCGATGTTTCGGACATGGCCAATCTGGATGCAGCGTTTGAAACGCTCAAAAGCCGCTGGGACAGCATTGATTTTGTCGTCCATGCGATCGGCTTTTCCGACAAGAACGAATTGCGCGGCAAATATCTCGATACCAGCCTCGACAATTTTCTGATGACGATGAACATTTCGGCTTATTCACTGGTTGCCGTGGCCAAGCGGGCTGCGGACATGATGCCTGATGGCGGCTCGATTGTGACGCTGACGTATTATGGCGCTGAGAAAGTGATGCCGCATTACAATGTCATGGGAGTTGCCAAAGCTGCGCTTGAGACATCTGTGCAATATCTCGCCAATGATCTGGGGCCGCAAAATATCCGCGTCAATGCTGTGTCAGCCGGGCCGATCAAGACGCTGGCAGCGAGCGGGATTGGCGATTTCCGCTATATTCTCAAATGGAATGAATACAATTCGCCCTTGCGCCGCAATGTCACGATTGAGGATGTTGGCGGGGCTGGCCTCTATTTCTGCTCGGACTTGTCGTCTGGTGTGACCGGCGAAGTGCATCATGTCGATGCAGGCTATCACACGGTCGGAATGAAGCAGGAAGACGCGCCTGATATTGCGCTGAC
>CAZJAG010000051.1:16230-17604 GCA_964543735.1 uncultured Porphyrobacter sp.
GCGTTTACCATATCTTTCCATCGCACGCGTAAAGCTGCCTCCTGTGGCAGAGCGCTGGGCATTCGCGCTTTGCCACAACAGGTTCAAGCGAAGGAAAGCGCGCGAAATTATGGGCGGCAATCAGCCAAAACTGGCCATTATCGGATTGGGCTATGTCGGCCTTCCGCTGGCTGTGGAATTCGGCAAAGTCCGCGATGTCGTGGGCTTTGATATCAATCCTGCGCGCATTGCCGAGCTTCGCAAAGGTGTTGACCGCACGCACGAGGTTGAGCCTGCCGAGCTGGAAGAAGCATCGAAGCTATCCTATTCAAGCGATGCCGGCGATCTGGCCGATTGCGGCATTTATATCGTCACTGTCCCGACCCCGATTGATGATCACCGCTCGCCTGACCTCACGCCGCTGATCAAAGCGTCCGAACTGGTCGGATCGCATTTGAAGCGCGGCGATATCGTGATTTACGAAAGCACAGTCTACCCCGGCGCGACTGAAGAAGATTGCGTGCCAGTGCTCGAAAAAGCATCGGGCCTTACTTTCAATGAAGATTTCTTTTGCGGCTACAGCCCTGAACGAATCAATCCGGGTGACAAGCAGCACCGCTTGCCCAGCATTTTGAAAGTCACCTCTGGCTCTACCCCTGAAGTGGCCGAGCAAGTCGATGCGCTTTACCGCGAGATTATCACAGCAGGCACTTTCAAAGCCGAATCGATCAAAGTCGCTGAAGCGGCCAAAGTGATTGAAAACACTCAGCGCGATTTGAACATTGCTTTGATCAATGAGCTGGCGATCATCTTCAACAAAATGGATATTGAAACGTCCAAAGTGCTGGAAGCGGCTGGAACGAAATGGAATTTCCTCCCCTTCACCCCCGGCCTTGTCGGCGGGCACTGTATCGGCGTTGATCCTTATTACCTCACCCATAAAGCCGAAGCGATTGGCTATCACCCGCAAGTCATTCTGGCAGGCCGCCGGATCAATGATGATATGGGCAATTTCGTTGCCTCCACACTGGTCAAAAGAATGCTCAAGAAATGCATTCAAGTGAACGGTTCGCGCGTGCTGATCATGGGGCTGACATTTAAGGAAAACTGCCCCGATCTGCGCAATACGCGCGTGATTGATGTGGTGAAGGGTCTGCAGGACTACGGCGTTGCAGTTGATGTCTATGACCCGATGGTCGATGCTGCCGAAGCCAAAGAAGAATATGGCATTGATCTCGTCACACAGCCCAAGGCCGGTAATTATGACGCGATCATTGGCGCTGTGGCGCATACGCCTTTCGTTGAAGGCGGGATCAGTTGGGCGCGCTCAATGGCAAAACCCGATGCAGTCATTTATGATCTGAAAGGCATTTTTGCTGACGGCGAGGCCGATCT
>CAZJAG010000052.1:0-17586 GCA_964543735.1 uncultured Porphyrobacter sp.
CAGTGTCAGGGTCGCTTCCCCAATCGAGCCAGCTGCCATCATAGAGCGCAGTATCATCGCGCCCTGTCAGGTGCAGCGCAAAAAGCAGGGCGCAAGCGGTCACGCCGCTGCCGCAGGTGGTGGTGACGGGTGTGTTGGCGTGCACTCCTGCCGCTGCGATAGCTGTTTCAAGCTCGCTGGCGGCCTTATACGTCCCATCATCGTTGAAGAGTTCGGGGAAGGGCAGATTGCACGATCCGGGAATGTGCCCACTGGGCATTTTGTGAACATGATCCACAAATGCGCCGCTAAATCGTCCTGCATCGCGGGCATCCAGAACCTGTTCCGCGCCGCTGTCGATATTGGCGAGCATGTCAGCCCTGAAGCGGATGCGAGTGGGCGTGGGGAGTGACATCACTGGTGCTGCGGGGAAAGCGCTCTCACCGCTTTCCAGTGGCTTTCCTTCCGCGCGCCATTTGGCAATCCCGCCATCGAGAATGGCGACATGCTCCAATCCATGCGCTGATAGCAAAAACCACGCGCGCGCTGCCGTCTTCACTGCGCTGTCATCATAGATCACAATCCGCGAAGCCTTGTCCGCCCCACATTGTGCAAGCACCTCGGCAAGCTGGTCAGGGCGCGGCAAAGCTTGGGGCACATCAGATGTCTCATCCACCAAAGCTGTCAGATCGAAGAAGCGTGCGCCCGGAATATGGTTGCCGAGATATTCGCCACGCGCATCGCGTTTTGCTGTGGGCAAGTGCAGCGTTGCATCCAGCACGACCAGATCATCTGCGGCCAGCTCATCAGCCAGCCAATCGGAAGAAACGAGGCTTTGCATCATGCTTGTGATGTTAGCTGTGTGTGCAAGCTGCGTCGAGGCTTAGGCTCTGTTGACAGACTCTTTCAGGTCACGGCGCCCCGAGAAATGGTCAGATAGAGGAGCGAGGACGAATGGACATGCAGAGCATATTCAAGGACGAGCGACGTGTAGCTGGCCATTTCTCGGGGCGTCCCGAAGGGATTTGGCCAAAATTGGCCTTCAAGGCGTTGCGACCACTTGAAAGTGCCCTGCACTTCCCGCGTGATCGCGCCTTTTGAGATGCCAATTTTACCTCAAACCGTGATCCAGACAGGGTTTGTCAACAGAGCCTATTCGGCACTCTCGTCCAGCAGCTTTGCGTGAACATTGGGAATGGTTCCGGGCATTCCATTGAGCGGCACAGGATGCAGGCGCGAGCTTCCTGCCGGGCTTTGCGGATTGCGGACACCGGCGACATAGGTCTGGTGAATGGGATCAATCCCAGCGGCGGCGACCCTTAGCCGGATGAGCGGCACGAACATCGGAATGTCGCCTTGCCTAAAGCCGGACAGCTCGGCGATCGGCAGTTTGAGCGTAGCCGTGACCGTATCGGATTTGTTGGGGCCGATTCGCTCGATATTGCCAATTTCGGAAAGGAAGGCGGTTTCGCTGGCGACTTGCTGATCTTTGGGCAGCGCCTTGTTGGCGCTGATCAGATCGGATGTGACCAGAATATCGCGCAATGCCTTTTCCGAGCGGTTTGATAATGTCAGCTTACACCCCAACATTACCATCATCATGGAGCGGGACATCTGTTCCACCTCGAGTTTGAGATCGAGGCGCGGCTGGACACCAGCCAGTGGTGGAGTGGGAGCAAGCGCAGCTGGAGCGGGTTTAACAGGTGCGGCTACTGGCGCAGTAGTGGGAGTTTCGACCGGAGTGGTTGCAGCGGCTGGCTCGACCTCTTCTGCGTCAGCTTCGGGCTGCGGATCATCTGCAAGCGGCGGCGCAGCGGCAAGGCTGGGTGCAGGCGCATTGGCTTTGCGGCGTTTCCACCCGAACAGTCCGATTGCAAGTAGCGCGATCCCACCGAGCAAAGCCCAGATCAGCCAAGATGGCAGCCCTTCAAAAATGGATGGCCCCGTAGCTTGGCTCTCGCTCTCAGCATTGCCATTTGTAGCGCTGGGCGATGTGTCGCCAGATTGCGCGACTGGATCGGTCGCTGCCGCACCCTGCAAAGCCTCAGCAGTAGCGCTGGTGTCTGTCGTGGGCGCTTGTTCCGGCACGTCACGCTCTTCAATTGCAGCCTCTTGTTCGGCGATAGGCGTAGGAAGCGTGCGTCGCTGAGTTTCTTCGCGTTGAGGCGCAGTGCCGCGTTCTTCACGGCTTGGCTGCGCTCTTTCGCGTGTCGGCGAGGTGCGCGGCGTGCGGTTCGCTGTCGGAATAGGCTGCACAACAGGCCGAGACGTTTCCACCGGCTGCGGTGTCGCTGCGGTGGTTGTCGGCGTAGGAATTGTCGGTGCAGGAGCGGGCGTATCGGTGGCAATCGGGCGCGGCGCTACGGGCACAATTCCGCTATCATCAACCGGGCCCTCGGCTGCGGGCGCAGGGGCTGGCGTTGGCGTTGGAGCGGGCGGAAGCGTGAAATCTTGCGGATTGGACTGCGCGCTCAGCGGTGCAGGGGCGAGCGCGGCAAACAAGATCGCAAGAGAGGGAAGGGCTGTGCGCATAAGGCGATTGGGTATCTGTATTCGCATGATTGGCGGTTGCGCGGTGAATAGCCGCTTTACCGCTCACGTCCAGACGCGTGCTTGCACTTGGCTGAACTTCGCGGCAAGGGCGCTGCATGAGCGACACACAAGAATTTGATGGCCAGCCCAGATTTCTGGGCAAGGACAGCCCGCTGCCGACCTCGCCGGAAGAGGCTCAGCTCGATTATGTGCCCAATCCGCGCGCGGGCTCTTTGTTTATGGTGCGTTTTGCCGCGCCGGAGTTCACATCGTTATGTCCGGTAACAGGCCAGCCCGATTTTGCGCATCTGGTGATCGATTATGCGCCTGATGCGACTATTGTCGAATCGAAGAGCCTCAAGCTGTTCCTTGGCTCGTTTCGCAACCATTCGGGCTTTCATGAGGATGTGACTGTGGGGATTGGCGAGCGCCTCAATCAAGAAATGAAGCCGCATTGGCTGCGTATTGGTGGCTATTGGTATCCGCGCGGGGGCATTCCGATTGATGTATTCTGGCAAAGCGGCGATGCGCCGCAAGGGCTTTGGGTGCCCGAGCAAGGTGTGCAGGGTTATCGCGGACGGGGCTAGCTTGCGCTTATGAGTTTTCACGTCGCAGAAAAATGGTGCCGGCTGCACGATTCGAACGCGCGGCCTGATGATTACAAATCAACTGCTCTACCAACTGAGCTAAGCCGGCACACCATTTTCGCTTAGCGCTATTTGGTTAAAGAGCGCCAAATGTCCACCCCTCAGTTCGCGCAATTGTGGGAGAAAGCGCTTTTGGCGACCATCTTTGCGGCTCATCCGCCACTTTTCGAAGCCATGCAGCGGTTATGAGAGCATCGGTTGAGTGGTCATCGACCTCGCCCGAACCCTTAACTCCGGGCGAATCGAGATTGGCCAAGGCCTCGTTCAATTCCTCATAATTGCGGATTTTGCTGCGTGAGGCGCTTCGCTGCGCCTCCAATGCGGCGAGCGAGGTATAGATCTCGGTGACGACAGAGCCTGAATTGGGCAGTGGATCAATCGGCCAAACGGGCAGATTTCCTGCAAGCTGGTTGAGCAAACGCATTCCGGTGAGCGAGCTTTTGCCGACCTGCGCCGCGCCGACCAGATTGAAATTGGAATAGGGTTTGCAGCCCATCTCGGCCTGCGCCAGTTCCGTCACGCGGAAGCGCCCGCGACCATGGTCAGCTCCGTCACAGCGGAAGCGCGAACCCTCGCGGCCGCCGTTCTGGCGATAATATTCAGCGACCTCGGGATGGGCTACAAAGCCGGTGGCTTCCCAATACGGATCGTCTGCACACATCCGCTCAATCAAAGCCCACAGCTCTTTGGCGTCATTGGGGCTTTTGATCCAGCCGGGGAAGAACGCCTCGCAATCGGCAAAAGGCAGGGATATGCCCAGATCCATTCCTACTAGCGTATTGTCCGGCAAGTCATGAAGCAGGATCTCGAGCACTTCGGCGCGTGACCAAGCCTTACCTCGATTGACCAGCACGGGTGCGCCTCCGCCCGCATCAGCAATCGCCAAGGCAATACCTTTTTGCCGAGCGCCTTTTGCGCCCGACCAATCAATAGCGAGAAAATGTTGGAAGCGACTCATATTGTGCGCGTGTTTAGTGGCCGATTGCTAAATTTGCACGCTGCCATTCGCATGATAGATCGGCCGCGCGAAAAATCCGGCCGGGTAAGCATACCGAGCAAGCAGGAGGCTCTCGTCGGAATATAGATGCACATTTGCATATTGGGGGAGATAACAATGGTAGAAGTAACCCGGGCAAAAGCACCGTGGCACTTGTGGGTAGTGGGCGTGCTGAGCACCTTGTTCAATTCGGGCGGGGCAATTGATTACACTATGACGCAAACTCGGAACATGGACTACCTCACAGCGGGCGCAAAATCGGTCAACATGCCGGTTGAGGTTTTCATCGAGCATTTCAGCAGCTTCCCTATGTGGGCGCATGCGGCATGGGCGCTTGGCGTGTGGGGGGCGATCGCGGGATCAATCCTGCTCCTTTTTCGCAGCCGTTTTGCTGTGCAGGCCTTTACCGTTTCGCTCATCGGGTTGGCGCTGACGACGCTTTACCAATTTGTGCTGATTGATCTGCCGCCAGAACTGAAGAGCAATTTCAACATTGCATTCTCGATTGCGATCTGGGCGGTGATACTAGCGTTGATTTTCTACTCGCGCCGAATGTCAGCTTCAGGCGTATTGCGCTAAATTGTTGTGAGTTAAGGATCAGGCGGCTGTTGCTTCGCGCTCGGCCGCCTCTTTCGCGATCACAGCTGCGCGGTCATCGACGAGACGCGTGTAGGTGTCAGCGACGACCTTGTTGATTGCATCCCAGCCATATTCGCGTGAGTTCTTCTCGCCCGCTGCGCCGTGCTGCGCGCGCAATTCGGAATCGGTGCAATAAGGCGCGATTGCTTCGGCAAAAGCTTTGGCGTCACCGGGAGGGATTAAGCGGCCCGTTGCCTTGTCTTTCACAAGGCTGGAAGCGCCGGTCGCCCCTGCTGCCACAACGGGCAATCCGCTGGCCATCGCTTCCAAAGTGACATTGCCAAAGGTTTCGGTGATCGAAGGGTTGAAGAAGATGTCTCCGCTTGCAAGCGCTCGCCCCAATTCAGCGCCCGTTTGAAAGCCTGCAAAAATTCCGCCGGGAAGCGCTTGCTCGAACCATCCGCGTGCAGGGCCGTCGCCAATCACCAGCACTTTGTGAGGAGTCTGTAGTCGCCGCAATTGGACGATGGTTTCGGCAAAGACATCAAGCCCTTTTTCCATCACCAATCGGCCAAGGAAAACAATCGCCACGTCATCATCTTGAATGCCCAGCTTGCGCCGCCAGTTGAGATCGCGCTTCGATGGATCGAACACAGTCCGGTCAACGCCGCGTGTCCACAAGCCGATGTCATCATGCATATCCTGCTCGATCAGTTCAGCGATCATGCTTTGGGATGGCGCGACCAATGCGTCGCAGCGGTTATAGAAGCGGCGAAGGATGCTCTCGACCCAAGGCTCTGTGAAACCGAGCCCGTAATAGCGCGGATATGTCTCGAACCGTGTGTGAACAGAGGCAAGCACTGGAATGTCTGCATCTTGCGCCCAGCGCAGCGCCGCATGCCCTGTGGGATCGGGCGAGGATAAGTGGATGATGTTGGGTGAGAATTTGGTCAGATCTTTGCGGTTTGCGCGGCTAAGCCCCATCGGGAAGCGGTATTCATCGCGCCCCGGTATCGCAAAGCTTGGCACGCCGACCAGATCACCTGTTGGTTCGAACGCGGGCTCTTCTACCGTGGGCGAATAGACCCTCAGCGAAGCGCCTTGCCTCAGCAGATATTCGGCCAATCGATTGAGCGCCTGATTGGCGCCGTCGCGGACGTAATTGTAATTGCCGCTGAACAGCGCAATGCGAAGATCGGTCACGTCCATGATGTTTGCCGCCTTAATGCCGCTTTTCGCGCTTGGCGAGCAAAAGCGCGCGCAAAAATGCGCTCGTAAGAGCTTTTCACACGGCTGAGTGTTGCTGCGAGCTTGACTCAAAGCCTTGCATCTTTAGTGCCCCACGTGGGCCACGCGGTCCCAACGCCGCGCGTGCTCTCTGTAAGGAGAGAATACAAATGACGAATACAAGTGCCGAACCGGCGCTCAAGCCTGAGCGTCCGCAATTTTCCTCCGGCCCCACGGTGAAATATCCGGGCTGGTCCCTCGACAAACTGAACACCAAATCGCTCGGGCGTTCGCACCGCAGTGCCTATGCCAAAGGTCGCTTGAAATATGCGATTGATTTGTCGCGCGAACTTCTGGGCATTCCCGATGATTATCTGGTGGGCATTATGCCGGCCTCTGACACGGGCGCGCTGGAATGCGCGATGTGGACGATGCTGGGGGCTGGCCCTGCCACGGTTGCCGCATGGGAAAGCTTCGGCAATGTGTGGATTCAGGATGCGGTCAAGCAGCTCAAACTGCCCGATCTGCAAGTGCTCGATGCCGATTATGGCGAGATCCCTGACCTGACGCAGATCCCGCAAGATAATGATGTCGTCTTCACATGGAACGGCACGACGTCTGGCGCGAAAATCCCCAACACTGATTGGCTCGCACCGGGGCGCTCTGGGCTAACTATCAATGATGCGACCAGCGCCATTTTCGCAATGGAGATGGATTGGGCGAAGCTCGATGCGACGACATACTCATGGCAGAAAGTGATGGGCTCAGAAGCGCAGCACGGGATGCTTATTCTCTCGCCGAAAGCGGTTGAGCGGATTGAAAGCTATGACCCTGAGTGGCCGCTTCCCAAACTCTTCCGTTTGAAAAAGAACGGCAAGATCAACGAGGGCATCTTCAAAGGCGCGACGATCAACACGCCGTCGCTGCTGGCAACTGAGGACTATATCTCGGCACTGGAATGGGCGAAATCGCTTGGCGGGCGTAAAGCGATGTTCGAACGCGCCGATGCCAATGCCAAAATCGTCACCGACTGGATCGAGGCGACGCCTTGGCTCAAGAACATGGTCGATGATCCCGCCAAGCGCACCAATACGGGTGTGTGCATGAAGTTTACTGGCGATTGGTACGAAAGCCTCTCGGCAGAAGATCAGGCCGCAGTCCCTAAGAAAATCGTTGCAATGCTCGAAGAGCGCGATGTCGGATACGACTTCAATGGCTACCGCGATGCACCGCCTTCTTTGCGCATCTGGTGCGGCGGCACGCTCGAGCAGGAGGATATCAAGCGTCTCCTCCCATGGATCGAGTGGGGCTATGAGCAAGTGAAAGCTGCCTAAGGCGGCTCCCGAATATTTCCGCTCGTCCTGAGCCTGACGAAGGACGAAAGCGTAGCACCTCGCACATTCGTGCTTCGACAAGCTCTGCACGAACGCAGGTGTGCAAAGGAGTACATTCAATGACCAAACCCAAAGTTCTCATCTCGGACAAGATGGACCCCAATGCTGCGCGCATTTTCGAAGAGCGTGGCTGCGATGTTGACGTAATCACCGGCGAAACACCCGAAGAGCTGATCGCAAGAATCGGCGATTATCACGGGCTTGCTATCCGCAGTTCAACCAAGGTGACGCCGGAAATTCTCGATGCGGCGACCAATCTCAAGGTGATTGGCCGCGCTGGCATTGGCGTCGACAATGTCGATATCCCTTATGCAAGCGGCAAGGGCGTTGTGGTGATGAACACGCCGTTCGGAAACTCGATCACAACGGCTGAGCATGCGATTGCGATGGTGATGGCGCTTGCTCGCCAAATTCCGGCGGCCAATGCGCGCACGCAGGCCGGTGAATGGCCCAAGAAGGATTTCATGGGCGTTGAAGTCACCGGCAAGACGCTGGGCCTGATCGGTGCTGGCAATATCGGCGGGATCGTCGCCAGCCGCGCATTGGGTCTTAAGATGAAAGTGATCGCTTATGATCCGTTTCTAACCGAGGATCGTGGGGTGGAACTGGGCGTGGAAAAGGTTGATCTCGACACGCTGCTCTCGCGGGCGGACTTTGTCTCGCTCCACACGCCATTGACTGAGCAGACGCGCAATATCCTCAATCGCGAGCGGCTTGAGAATGCCAAGCCAGGTATCCGCATCGTCAATTGCGCGCGCGGCGGATTGATCGATGAGGCGGCTCTGAAAGACTGTCTTGAAAGCGGCCAAGTGGCTGCAGCTGCGCTCGATGTGTTCGAGACCGAACCTGCCAAGGAGAGCCCGCTGTTTGGCGCGCCGAACTTTATCTGCACGCCGCATCTGGGGGCCTCGACCACAGAAGCGCAGGTCAATGTCGCGCTGCAAGTGGCTGAGCAGATGAGCGATTATCTGGTCAATGGCGGGGTCACCAATGCGCTCAACATGCCTTCGCTTTCTGCTGAAGAAGCGCCGAAGCTGAAGCCCTATATGGCTTTGGCAGAGCAGCTGGGCAGTCTTGTTGGGCAACTCGCGCATGGCAATCTCACCGAGATCAGTATCGAGCGCGAAGGTGCTGCGGCCAGCCTCAATGGCAAGCCGATTACAGGCGCAGTGCTGGCGGGTTTCATGCGCCGCTATTCCGACACGGTGAATATGGTCAATGCGCCGTATCTCGCCAAGGAACGCGGGATGGAAGTGCGCGAAGTGCGGCATGAGCGTGACGGTGCGTATAACACTTTGCTGCGTGTCACAGTTGCCACCAGTCAAGGTGATCGTTCTGTGGCAGGAACTCTGTTCGGCAATTCCGAGCCGCGTTTGGTGGAGATTTTCGGCATCCGGATCGAGGCAGAATTGCAAGGCCACATGCTCTACATCGTTAATGATGATGCGCCCGGCTTTATTGGCCGGATCGGCACGCTGATGGGCAATCACGGAATCAATATCGGCACCTTCAATCTTGGCCGGCGCGAGACAGGGGGCGAGGCTGTCCTGTTGCTCAGCCTTGATGATGCGCCCTCTGAGGAGGTGATCGCAGAGGCGGAGAAGGTTGAAGGGGTGAAGACCGTGAAAGCTCTGGAATTTTGATAGGTGATCGGGCAGGGGGCGCGTCAATGACCCATACTGACGATCTCCTGCCCGTCGGCCTTGCTGACCGCCTCCCACGCGATGCTGCGCGGATCACCCATGCCATGCGGGCATGTCTGGGGGTGCTGGAAACGCATTCCTATCAGCGAGTGCGCCCGCCCATGCTGGAGTTTGAAAAGTCGCTGGCAGGGCGGATGGGCGAAGGTGTGGGCGAGGATGACGCGCAAAAGCGGCGCATGTTCCGCATGACCGATCCAGCAAGCCTGCGCACTCTGGCTTTGCGCGCTGACATAACACCGCAAATCGGGCGGATTGCCTCAACGGGGATGGCCGATGCGCCGCGTCCTTTGCGGCTGGCCTATTGCGGGGAAACGGTTGTGATGGCAGCAGACCAGCTCGACCCGGCGCGAGAGCGCTTGCAATTGGGTGGCGAGTTGATCGGCGCGGATAGCGTTGCGGCATGCGCAGAAATCGTCGCTGTCGCAGTCGAGGCGCTTCAGGCGGCAGGGCTTGGAGGGATTTCTATCGATTTCACGCTACCAGATTTGGTCACAACCTTGGCGCAAGAGGCTTTGCCCTTGGAACCCAGTGTGGTCGAGGCGGTGCAGCGCGAGCTTGATACCAAGGATGCAGGCGGTCTGCGCGACGCAGGCGGCGAAGCCTATCTGCCGCTGCTCTATGCCACCGGCCCCATGGCGCAGGCGATAGAACAATTGCGTGCGCTTGATGCAGGCAAAGCTTTAGCCAGCCGTCTTGCCGGACTTGAAGCGATTGCCGCCGCTCTTCCGGTAGACACCCGGATTACGCTTGATGCGACAGAGCGCCATGGTTTTGAGTATCAAAGCTGGTTCGGTTTCACTCTTTACGCAGATGGGGTTCGCGGAGCAGCGGGTCGCGGGGGCACCTATCAGATCAGCGGAAGCGAAGAGGTCGCCACCGGTTTTTCGCTCTATGTTGACCGGATCTCGGGCGCGCTAAGTGATGGTGTGGAAGGCAAGACGCTCTATCTGCCGCAGGGCCATGACCGGGCTGAGGCAGCAAAGTTGCGCAGCGAGGGTTGGCGCACTCTGACAGCGATTGATGCGGGCGAGGACCCTGCCGCCTTGGGCGCAACACATATTCTTGAGGGCAAATCCCCCAAAGCGCTCTAGCGCGGCTTGCGACTCGTTGAAGCGGTCGCTAACCCGAAAAGCGCGTATTTGGGAGCGAACGCGCTCCCTTCATTTTCATCCCGTAGTCGAGTCCTGTCGAAGGACTGCGAGGATCCCCCGGGCAGGGGGAGAGGTGTAAGCATGTCCAACGTCACAGTAATCGGTGCCCAGTGGGGCGATGAAGGCAAAGGCAAGATTGTCGACTGGCTCGCCAGCCGCGCAGACGCCGTCGTGCGCTTCCAAGGGGGGCACAATGCGGGTCACACGCTGGTAATCGATGGCAATGTCTTCAAACTCTCGCTGCTGCCATCGGGGATTGTGTCAGGCACGATGAGCATGATCGGCAATGGCGTTGTGCTCGACCCGTGGGCGCTGCGTGACGAGGTCGAGAAGATCGAGGGGCAGGGCGTTGCTATCACGGCAGACAATCTGGCCGTGGCTGACAATTGCCCGCTGATCTTGCCGCTCCACCGCGATCTGGATGGTCTGCGCGAGACCGCAGCTGGCAAGGGAAAGATTGGAACAACCGGACGCGGCATAGGCCCAGCTTACGAGGATAAGGTCGGTAGGCGCGCGATCCGTGTTTGCGATCTGGCGCATCTCGACGCACTCGAATCGCAGCTGGATCGGCTGTGCGCGCATCATGACGCATTGCGCGCAGGCTTTGACCAGCCGCCGGTTGACCGCGAAGCACTGCTTGCTGAACTGCGCGAAATCGCACCTTTCGTTTTGCGTTTTGCGCAGCCGGTGTGGAAGCGTTTGAAGAAAGTGCGCAAAGCGGGCGCGAAAATCCTGTTTGAGGGCGCGCAGGGCGTTCTGCTCGATGTTGATCATGGCACTTATCCCTTCGTCACCAGCTCCAATACGGTTAGCGGCACGGCAGCTTCCGGTAGCGGGCTTGGGCCGGGCTCAACCGGCTTCGTACTGGGCATTGTGAAGGCCTACACCACGCGCGTTGGTTCTGGCCCTTTCCCGACCGAGCTTGAGGATGAAATAGGCCAGACCTTGGGCGAGAAGGGACACGAGTTTGGCGTTGTGACCGGACGCAAGCGGCGGGTGGGCTGGTTCGATGCTGTCATTGTGCGTCAATCCTGCTCAATCAGCGGCGTGACTGGCATCGCGCTAACCAAGATCGATGTCCTCGATGGGTTTGAAACGGTTAAAATCTGCACCGGTTACCGGCTGAGGGGCAATGTGGTCGACTATTTGCCGTCTCATGCTGGTGATCAGGCCGAGGTCGAACCGATCTACGAAGAATTGGAAGGCTGGCAAGAAAGCACCGCGGGTGCGCGCAGCTGGGCCGATCTTCCTGCCAATGCGATCAAATATATACAGCGCATTCAAGAGCTTATTGAAACGCCAGTGGCGCTGGTTTCGACCAGCCCCGAGCGCGATGACACCATTTTGGTGCGCGATCCCTTCCTCGATTAATTTCGGGTCTGAAAATTGCACCAATAAGGGACTAGGCTTTCTCCCGAATTGTCCCGCGTGAAGTGTGCGGTTAATCAAGTGGTCATGCGATTCTCTTGGTCCTTTCTAGCGCTCGCGATTCTGTTCCTGTCCAGCTGTGCAGGCTCGAAGAGCGAGCATGCCCCGCTGGCTTCCTCTCCCTATGCTGTCCCGCAGCAATGGGGCTCTATCCCGCAAGCGCAATCCTATCGCCCGCGCTGGTCGAGCCGCACGGTTCCCTATCCCCGCCGCGAGCGCGCCAATTTTCTGCTGGTCGACAAGTCCGATCGTACGCTCACCGTGTTCGAAGGGCAGCGGGTTTTACGCCGTTATCACGGGATCCAGTTCGGCGATGTTCCCTTTGGCCACAAGCGGTTTCAAGGTGACGAGCGCACACCAGAAGGCATTTACGAGATCGATCTGCGCAATCCGCAAAGCTCCTATTATCTCAGCCTGCGGATTTCCTATCCCAATGCGCAAGACCGCGCTTTTGCACGCCAGTTTGGCCGTTCGCCGGGCGGTGACATCTATATTCACGGCCAGCCCAATGGAATGGATTATGGCCGGATGCGCGGCGATTGGACGGATGGCTGTATTGCGCTTTCCAATGCGGAAATCAGAGAGTTATGGCAGCTTGTACCGGATGGAACTCCGATTGAAATTCGCCAGTAATTACTAAGTCTAGGTCTAACTGTTCTTTTCCTATTCTTGACATAGCCTCTATTTGTTCTAATCTTGTTCTCACTTGAGGTGGGAGCGATTCGATGAACATTGCCAATTTTTCCTATTCTGCTTTTGATGCGCGCGCAGATGCCGCGATCAGCGTATCGATTTTTTCAGACCAATCGGATTTGCGCGATTTGCTCTGCGATGATGTGCTGGCGGCGGGTTTTGCAATTGCGCAGACCGGTTCGGTGGATGCTCTGCTTCTGAATGAGGCGGAGGATGAAATTGGGGCGCTGGGCGATGCGGTTCTGCTCGATTGTCCTCAGCTGGATGCCGGGCGAATGGCAGCCCTGGCCCGGCTGGACATGCGCTTGGCGAGGCAAAGTGCGCGGCTGGTGGTGGCGACACAGCTTGAGCATATGGAGGGTGTCTTCGCCTGCCTTGATCAATGCGATCCGCAAATTTTGGTTGAACCAGACCGTGCGCAACGGCTGTTTGCGCTTGGACGAATTGCCAATGCCGGGCGGGGAAATGTGGTGCGCGAAATGTCCGATGATGAGCGGATGGGGATGGTGCGACTGGCCCAGCAAGTGGATGCACTTGCGCAAAGGCTGGATGATGAAGGAGAAGGCACGCAAGGCGCCCCGTCATATGATGCAGGTCCTGCTTCCCGCTCCGCTTCGGGTGACAGGCTGCATGATCAGCATATCGAGTGGGGAGGCCACATAGAGCGGCCCGCTCAAGTTGCAGAACCCCAATTGCCTGATCCAGCAAAAATCCGCCGGATATTGCGCCACCGTCAGGAACGCGCACGCTTCTTTGACAAGGAATTGTTTGCTGATCCGGCGTGGGATATGTTGCTCGATCTCACCGCTGCGCGGGCTGAAGATACCCAAGTTTCGGTTACTTCGCTTTGTATTGCATCGGGTGTTCCGCCTACCACTGCGCTGCGCTGGGTAAAGCAGATGGTGGCGCTAAAGCTGTTCGAAAGGCGTGCGGACCCCGAAGACAAGCGCCGCGCCTTTATCGCTTTGTCGGACAAAGCGGCAGAGGCGATGGCGCGCTATTTCTCCTTTTGTGAAGAGCGCAAGCTGCGCGCGGCCTAGCTGCGTCTGTTTCAAAAACTTTGGCTAGCTCTGCGCAGCACTCCGCAAAATCACGGTTAGACCTTGGAGCTCTTCATAGGCGTTGGCAGGTTGCGCGTCTCTAATAGGTAGCCTTGCCGCATCAGCGCGCGCTCTGGCCAGAATTGCATCGGGCACATCACGATCGAACAAGATGGTATCAGCAGTGCCGAGCAATCGCGCCGCGCGCAGCGTTAGCTCCTCGGGATCATTGCTGGTCAAAGCAATTTCCTCGGTGTGGGCGGCTTTTTGAGCGGCATTACCGTCCAATCCGGCAAGCCATGCATCCACCCGGTCGCTCGCTCCCTCTTGCATGGGATCAAGCGCGCCGCCCTCTTGCAAGGCTGCGTCGAGTGCTGCGCGGCGATCGGCTCCATCAGGCAGTTTGGCGCGCAATGCCGGTCTGATTCGCGCCAAAGCGTTTGCCAGTTTCCCCAAGCCCTGCGGCAACATCCGGTCAATCCTCAGCCGGACATGTTTGGCAAGTCCGGCTGACGCGCCACCTGTGCCAAAGGCAATCAACAGCGGGTCACGGTCAAGAATGCTTGGCGTGGTGAAATCGCACAGAGCGGGTTGATCCACCACATTCACCAGCATCCCCGCGCAGCGCAGATTGATCGCAGCGGTCTTGCACGCGGCCTCGTCCTCGTAAGCGACAAAGGCAATCCGCACGCCTTCATCAATTGCGCGCTGCATATCATCGCTGAGCCTCGCACCCGCCCTTAGCAGCAGTCGCCGCTTGGGCTCGGCCGCCTCTCCATCACCCAGCAGCAACACCGTTTGCCCTTCAAGCTGATGAAACAGCGGAAGGCTTCCAATGCTCATGCGCTTGTGACGATCATGTCAGGAAATCTGCAAGCGGCTCTGCGTCCATAATCGCGCCTGCATCAATCCGGTTGGCGACAATCGCAAACTCGCTGCCATCCACCATCACTTCAGCCACAAAACCGCGCGAATTGTAGCTCGATGCCATGGTCGCGCCATACGCGCCTGCTGTGCGGAAAATCGCCAGATCCCCTGACTGCAAGGCGTCGCATTCACGGTCTGTGGCAAAGGTATCGCCCGTCTCGCAAATCGGGCCGACTATATTGGCAGTCATCATTTCGCCCGAAGGCTCGACCGCTTCGAAATCATGCCACGCGCCGTAAAGGGCAGGGCGGGCCAGATCATTCATCGCCGCATCCACGATCACAAAGGGCGGGCCATTGCCGCCGCGCTTTACCCGCACAACGCGGGTGAGCAAAACGCCTGCATTGCCTGCGATCACGCGGCCCGGTTCAAAGGTGAGGCGCACATCCCAACCCTTGGTCGCGCGTTCCACCATTGCGCCATATTCAGCCGGCGAAGGCGGCACTTCACCCGCTCTGTAAGGTACGCCAAGCCCGCCGCCCAGATCAACATGCGTGACCACGTGACCCGCTGCGCGCAAATCGCTTACCAGGGTGCCGATTTTGGCAAAAGCGGTCTCCAGTGGCTCCAGATCAAGCAATTGGCTGCCGATATGGATCGCGACCCCGCGCAGATTAAGCCCGTCTAGCGCTGCAAGTTCGGCATAGACTTCGCGCGCGCGCAAAAGCGGCACGCCAAATTTGTTCTCAGCCTTGCCGGTCGAGATCTTCGCATGCGTTTTCGCATCGACATCGGGATTGACGCGCAGGACGGCGGGGGCCCTCTCGCCCCGGCTTGCCGCAAGCTGTGCCAACTCGCGCCCTTCCTCGCTCGATTCAATATTGAACTGGCCGATATTCTTGTCGAGCCCCAATTCCAGCTCAGCCCGCGTCTTGCCAACGCCGGAAAAGACGACATCATCAGGCGCCATTCCAGCGGCCAATGCGCGGGTCAGCTCACCGCCAGAGACTACATCTGCGCCAAAGCCTTGCCGTTGCAGGACTTTGAGAACAGACAGGTTCGGATTGGCCTTTACGGCAAAAGCGATCAGCGGATTGTCGAGGCCCGCTAAGGCCGCTTTGAAAACCTGTGCGTGGCGCTCCAGCGTGGCGCGCGAATAGACATAGACGGGGGTTCCCACCGCCTCGGCAATGCGCGGCAGCGGAACGTCTTCGGCATGGCAGATGCCATCAATGCGAGCAAAATGATCCATATCTCAGCGCCGATTGGCCCTATTCAGGCGGCAGGTCAAACGGATCATCCTCTCGCTCTTCAGAACGGCGGCGCAATTCCACGCTACGCTCGGGCGCGGCAAGGGTCTTAAGCTCGAGCAATTGCTCTGCTGTTGGAGGGGTTTGATTGCCATAGGGCGTGGGCGGCAATGATGCATTGGCGAGCGGTTCGAGATCGGTCTTCTGTCCGCATGCAGCCAAAGCCAGCGCGCTCGCAGCCAGTGCGGCAATCGGTTTGATCAAATGCATCATGCGTCCTTCGCCAAAAGGGTTTTCCATCGTTTCACTTGCGCTTCTACCTGCTTGGGCGCTGTTCCGCCATAGGAAGCGCGCGATGCGACCGAATTGTCGACGCTAAGCGCTGCAAATACGCGCTCGTCAATCCGGCTGTCGATGGCTTGCAGGCTTTCCAGCGGCAATTGATCCAATGCTTCCCCTTGCTCCTCTGCCAGTTTGACCACTGCACCAGTGATGTGGTGCGCCTCGCGGAAAGGAATGCCTGCCTCGCGCACCAGCCAATCGGCAAGATCGGTTGCTGTGGCATATCCTTGCTCGGCTGCTGCGCGCATCCGCTCTGTATTGAAGGCGCTATCCGCCACCATGCCCGTCATCGCCGCGATTGAAAGCTGCATCAGGCCGGCGGCTTCGAAAACGGGCGGTTTGTCGTCCTGCATATCTTTCGAATAGGCGAGCGGTAGGCCCTTCATCGTGATCATCAGCGCTGTAGCGCAGCCAATCACGCGTCCGGCATGGCCGCGGACCAGCTCGGCTGCATCCGGGTTTTTCTTCTGCGGCATGATCGAGCTGCCGGTGGAAAGCGCATCGGGCAGGCGAACAAAGCCGAAAGGCTGGCTTGCCCAGATCACAAATTCTTCGGCAAGGCGCGAGAGGTGCAATGCGCATTGGCTGGCTGCGAAGAGGTAATCGAGCGCGAAGTCACGGTCGGATACGGCATCGAGACTGTTGGCTGTGGGCCGGTCAAAGCCGAGCGCGTTGCTGGTCATTTCGCGGTCGATGGGAAAGCCTGTGCCCGCCAATGCAGCAGAGCCCAAGGGGCATTCATTGAGCCGCACGCGTGCATCAGCCAGACGTGAGCGGTCACGCCCGATCATCTGAGCATAGGCGAGCAGGTGGTGGCCCAAGGTGACGGGCTGTGCGGTTTGCAAATGGGTAAAGCCGGGCATGATTGAGGCGGCGTGCTCTTCTGCGCGAGCGACCAATGCACTTTGTAAGCCGCGTAGGTCAGCATTTGCCTCGTCCAATGCGTCGCGCACCCAGAGCTTGAAATCGGTTGCGACCTGATCATTGCGACTGCGCGCGGTATGGAGCCGTCCTGCCGCCTCTCCGATTAACTCGGCCAGCCGGGCTTCTGTGGTCATATGGATGTCTTCAAGATCCCAGTCTTCCGGCACGCCATGTTCGGCATATTCACCCGCGACCTGGTCTAGGCCGTCTGCAATCGCACCCGCATCGTCAGCGGTGATAATCCCTTGCGCGCCCAGCATCGCTGCGTGCGCTCTGGAAGCGGCGATGTCATGCTGCCACAAGACCTTGTCGAACGGGATTGAGGCGTTAATCTCGCGCATGATTGCGCTGGGGCCTTCGGCAAATCTGCCGCCCCACATTTGATTGGAGCCTGATTTGCCCCGTTGGTCTTTGCTTTTGCTCACAGCTGTGTCCGCATTGTTTCTTGCAGGGTGCGATAGGCAAAGCCCGCCAGCCGCGCAAGAAAGCGCTGATGAGGGGGCGCAAGAGGCACCGCCCCATCCCGCGCTCTCGGGCCGGATCGAACGCCGTTTTGCCGGAACATCGCTGGCCGATGTGGAGGTGAGCCATGCCGACGGACGGGTGCTCAATCTGACCGATCTGGAAGGGCAGCCGGTTCTGCTCAACATCTGGGCAACCTGGTGCGCGCCCTGTGTGATTGAAATGCCGATGTTGGAAGAGGTGGCTAAGGACTATGATGGCCAATTGCGCGTTGTCACGATCAGCGAGGATATGAAAGGGGCAGAGGCGGTTGTCCCTTTCCTGCAAGAACGCGGATTTGAACGGCTAGAGCCGTGGCTTGATCCCGAAAA
>CAZJAG010000053.1:0-17471 GCA_964543735.1 uncultured Porphyrobacter sp.
AGGCCTTGCGCCGCCGCAATCCGCTCAAGCTCGGCACGCATTAGCGCAGCCCGCTTAGGCTCGATCTTGCGCCATTTGCCAAGCGCCGGGACAAAGCGCGCAGCGGTTTGCGGATTGAGCGCGTCCAGCTCGATAATCAGGTCGGCCAGCATCCGATACCCCTCGCCAGAGGCGGCATGAAACGCATGGGGGTTGCCCGCCAGCGCCATATAAAGCGAGCGCACGCGATTGGGATTGGTCAGCGTGAAATCTGTGTGCTTCGCCAGCGCCTTCACATGCTCAAGCGCGCGTGGGTGAAGCGAGAGCGCTTGCAAGGTAAACCATTTGTCGATCACCAGATCATTGCCGGAAAAACGCTGATGGAAGTCGGCCAAGGCCGCCTCGCGCGCTTCGCCTTCCAATCCGCACAGCACAGACAAAGCGCCTTGCCGGTCGGTCATATTATCAGCTGCGTCATATTGCGACTTGGCTAGAGCGGCTGCGCGGGCCGGATCGCCCGCCGCGATATAGCCCAGCGCCAGCGATTTGACCTTGCGCGCACCGCGCCCTTCACTTGCGTCAAACGCCACCGCTGCACAGCGATCGTAAAGGTCGCCCAAGAGGTCATAAAGCTGTTCGGCAATCACTTGTTTCAAGCCCTCGCGCTCGGCATGGATGAGGCCGGGATCAGCCAGATGCCCGGCCAGCACAACTTGCTCGAGAATGTAAGTCTGATTGGGCAGCACCATCAGCTCACCGCGCATGGAATCATCCAGCGATTCGTCGCTCATGATAGCGCCCAATGCTTCGACAATTGCCGCCTCACCTGCCGCGCGCGCTTCGCGCGAAAGCGAGCCTGTGCAAATGCCGACGAGATGGCTGACGACAAGCTCCTGCATCGCCTCGGCCCGCGCGAAGGGATCATCATCATGCGCGGCCAGAAGCAACAGATCGGATGCCGAAACATCGCGCTCGATCACAACAGGTGCGGTAAAGCCGCGATTGATTGAAAGCGCAGGCTCGCTTGCATACCCGTCAAATGTGAAGCTTTGCTCAAGCCCGCTTAGCACGACCAGTTCCTCGCCCCGATGCTGGCCAGTTGCGCGGTCGAGCAAAGCAATGCGCAACGGGATCACCATAGGCTGCTTGTCGGGCTGGCCCGGTGTTGCTGGCACGCTCTGTTTGAGCGTTAGCGTGACCGTGTCCCGTGTATGGCTCATCGACACGTCAACCTTGGGAGTGCCCGCCTGCCTGTACCAATTGCGAAATTGCTTGAGATCAAGCCCTGCCCCATCCTCAATTGCGCAAATGAAATCCTCACACGTTGCCGCCTCGCCATCATGGCGGTCAAAATAGAGGTCTGTCCCCTTGCGGAAAGCTTCAGCGCCGCACCCAAAATCGGCGAGTGTGCGCATCATGCGGATGACTTCAGCGCCCTTGTTATAGACGGTCGCGGTGTAGAAGTTGGATATCTCGCGAAAACTATCGGGCCGGATTGGATGCGCGAGCGGGCCGGAATCTTCAGGGAATTGCGCCGCACGCAGGATGCGCACATCCTCGATTCTCTTGACTGCCTCACCTTGCATATCCTGAGAGAACAGCTGGTCGCGCAACACAGTAAAGCCCTCTTTCAACGAAAGCTGGAACCAGTCGCGGCAGGTCACACGATTGCCCGACCAATTGTGAAAATACTCATGCGCGATCACGCCTTCGACTGCGTCAAAATCTGCATCCGTCGCGGTTTCAGCATCGGCCAGCACATATTTGGTGTTGAAGACGTTGAGGCCCTTGTTCTCCATCGCGCCCATGTTGAAGTCGGAGACCGCAACGATGTTGTAGAGATCGAGATCATACTCGCGCCCGAACACATCCTCGTCCCATTGCATCGATTTTCTGAGGCTCTCCACCGCATGATCAGTGCGGCCCAGATCCTCTTCGCGCACCCAGACATTGAGCGTGACTTCGCGCCCGTTCATCGTCGTGAACGTGCCCGAATTTGCCACCAGATCGCCAGCAACCAGAGCAAAAAGATAGGAAGGCTTGGGCCATGGGTCGTGCCACTGCGCCCAATGATTATCTCCATCCTCGCCGCGCGCGACTTCATTGCCATTGCACAAAAGGATCGGGAACGCGGCCTTGGGCCCGCTCATCCGAACGCTGTAGGTTGAAAGCACATCGGGCCGGTCAGGGAAGAACATAATCCGCCGGAACCCCTCGGCCTCGCACTGGGTGCACAGCATCCCGCCCGAGGCATAGAGCCCCATCAGCGTGGTGTTGGCAGAAGGGTCAATCTGCGTTTCAATCTCGACTGTATGTTCGCCGGATGAAAGCGGGATGATGAGGTCTTGCCCCTCCATCCGCCAATCGCTGCGATCTTCGCCATCCACGCGCACAGCCAATGCTTCGATCCCGTCGCCTGCGAGCCGCATTTCGCCGCTTTCCTCAGCTGCTGGATTGGGCGCGACCGTCAACTTGGAGCGCACGCGGGTGGCTTTCAAATCAAGCGCAAAGTCCAGCTCGGTTGTCGGGACCAGCCACGGATAAGGTTTGTAATCCTTGCGATAGATGATCGGCGGTTGATCGAGGCTTGGCGTTGCAGCTAAATTTTCCATGGTAGCTGATTTAGGTTGCTTTGCGCTCGTGTCCAACGCTTAAAAGGGCCACCATGGCGCATATGTTGATCTTTGGGCTTGGATATACGGCAGGAAGGCTGGCTAAGCGGCTGCGCGAGCGCGGTTGGCAAGTGGATGCGACGGGCAGCGCGGGCAATCTCGATTTTGCAGATAAGGATGCTGTGCGCGCTGTCTTGGAGCGGGCAAGCCATGTGCTTTCCTCCGTCCCGCCCTCGCGCGAGAGCGGCGAAGATGCAGTGTTGCAGAACTATGGTGATGCGCTGAATGATCAGTGGATCGGCTATCTCTCTTCAACCGGCGTCTATGGCGATGCAGGCGGCGCTTGGGTGGATGAGGGAACGCCTACTGTGGCCGAAACCGGCAAAGGGCGCCGCAATGCAAGGGCCGAGGCGGACAAAGCCTGGCTAGAGCTGGGCGCGCGCGTGTTCCGCTTGCCCGGCATTTACGGGCCGGGCCGCAGCGCATTTGATCGCTTGCGCGAAGGCAAGGCACGGCGGATCGACATTGCAGGTCAGGTCTTCAGCCGCTGCCATGTCGATGACATTGTGTCCGGCGTTGTTGCGGGGCTGGAGGCTC
The DNA here is from genome assembly GCA_964543735.1 of uncultured Porphyrobacter sp. Lineage (GTDB taxonomy): Bacteria > Pseudomonadota > Alphaproteobacteria > Sphingomonadales > Sphingomonadaceae > Erythrobacter. The sequence continues at coordinate 3,189 of CAZJAG010000053.1, forward strand.
CAGCTGGCGCGTATAATCTGGCTGATGACGAGCCTGCCTCGGGCAATGCGGTGATCGAGGAAGCGGGCCGATTGAGCGGGCATGACCTGCCCCCGCTGCAATCGCTTGAAGAGGCCAATCTCAGCACAATGGCGCTAGGGTTTTATTCGGAGAACAGGCGTGTTTCGAACGGAAAAGCCAAGCGCGTGCTGGGCTGGGAGCCCGCCTATCCGACCTATCGCGAGGGGTTGAAAGAGATATTGGAGGATGCTTGATCGGTCCCGCAGGGACTGCAAGGGCGACAGCCCGTCGGCCGTTAGGCTTCTCCGCATAAGCGGCGGCGCGCAGTCGCGCGCTGGCTCGCCTGTCCTTCGACAAGCTCAGGACGAACGGCTCGCGACCATTCCAAGCCAAGCAACTGGCTTGGTCGAATTCGGTTGCGCAGCAACCGCAAGCGCCCCCAAGTCAAAAGGGGGCCGCACCGCAGCAGCGCGGACTTGTCCGCAAGCTGCGAGGATATCGCACGGCGCCGAGTTGCAACGGAGCCGTGCGCAAATCAAAGAGTCTTCGCCCTCAAAGCCAGCACCATGCCCGCAACTGCCATCGCCATTCCCGTCAGCGTCAGCCACGTCCAGCTGTACCCCTCAAGCACGGTCGAAATCAGCATCGCCACCGAAATCGTCAGCACCGAATTATAGGCCGCGCGCCCTGCGCCAATCTCGCGCACCAGATTGTAATGCAGCGGAAACGTCACCACGGACCCGATCAGCGCCAAATAGACCGTGCCCATCCAGAACTTGCTGTCGGTCGGCAAGGGCGGCGGGCCAGCGGTGAGCCACGCATAAGCCAAATCAAACAAAGTCCCATAAAGCATCGCCCATGCGAGCAGGCTGACCATCGGCACAGCGCGCCCTGTCGGATTGGCTTGGATTACATTGGCAATCGCTGCGGCCAAAATGCCTATGACCGCCAGCACAATGCCAAGGCCGACATTGCCGCCAATCACGCCCGCATCGGGATTGGCGCTATATTCATGCCAGAGCAGAAACGAGACGCCGATAATCGCGACCAGACTGCCGAGAATGAATCCCGCTGAGACGCGCTCGCCCAGAAACATCCATCCGAGCAGCGCCATCGGCACCATAAACAGGCCAAACATCATCGCCACCACGCCCGATGTCACATACAGCTCGGCATTATAGACGAAGAGGAAATTGCCCGCGAATTGGAAGATGCCCACCCATAGCGCCAGCCAATGCTCCTTGCGCGTGAGCCGCAAGCGCCGCTTCATCAGCACGGCCACCAGAAACAGCGCAGGGGTTGCGAGAGCAAAGCGGTAAAAGACCGACCAAGCCGCCGGAATTCCGTCAATCTGGCCGGTGATCACATACCAGGTCGAACCCCAGATCGTGCCAGTGAGCAGGAAGGGGAGGACGACCCGCCAGCTTAGCATTGAAGTTTGCGCTGCGCTCACAGACGCGCGATGGCCTTGCCAAGCGCTGAGGCGTCTTCGGCCACGCTATCCCACGATGCGACAAAGCGCGCTGCGTCCTCTCCCCAATCGTAAAAGTCGAAACCTTGCGCGCGCAAAGCCTCGCGTTCTTCGGCGGAGAGATTTGCGAAGACTTCGTTCGCTTGCACGCTATGCATCAATCGCTCGCCGCAACCGCTGGCAATTTCCGCAGCTGCTGCATTGGCAGCCTGCGCATTGGCGAGCCACAAATCATCCTCCAGCATCGCCATTATCTGCGCGGCTAGATAGCGCCCCTTGCATTGCAAATGGCCCGCGCGCTTGCGCCGATAACGCACTTCACCGGCACGTTCTGGGTTGAACAAAACCACGGCTTCTGCACTCATCGCGCCGTTCTTGATGCAACCGAAAGCGAGGCTGTCGACCGGCCCTGCCGCCTCGCTCGCCGATGCGCCCAGATGTGCTGCTGCATTGGCAAATCGCGCACCATCCATATGCAGCCCTAGCAAGCGCGAGGAAGCAAAGTCCTTGAGCGCTGCCAGCTCCTTAGCTGAATAGACCGCGCCATATTCGCTAGCCTGAGTAATCGCGATCGCATGCGGCTGGACTTGATGGACATCATCGCGGATCGGGTCGATCACTGCCGTTATGTCATCCGGCGTCAGCTTGGCGCTTTCACCTTTCGCGAGCATCAGTTTCGCGCCGTGCAAGAAAAAGCCGGGCGCGCCGCCCTCGTCCAGTTCGACATGCGCTTCTTCATGGCAGACGACCGCGCCATGCGGCTGGCATAGGGTTCCCAGCGCCAGACAATTGGCCGCTGTCCCCGTCGCCACCCACAGCGCTGCACATTCACGCCCAAACAGATCGGTGAAGCGCGCATCAAGCTCGGCAGACAAGGCATCGCCATCATAGGGGCTGTCTGCGCTGTCAGCCGCTTGCATCGCTTCCCACACTTTGGGGTGGACGCGCGCGGCATTGTCAGAAAGGAAAGGTTTGCGGTTGGCCATAGTGCTGCGTGCTCTAGCCCGAAACACGCGCTTGGCAAGCTGTGGATCATGCTTCACACGCAAAGATGCAAAGTGAGCGACCGCCCGGGTGGGTAAGCGTTAGCGCACCCGCCGTGGGGCGGGCGGGCGCGGGCTCGTTTCTATCGAAACAAGCCAGAATTGGCGAAGGATCACGCAGTTGGACGAGACTTCAGAACCGGTCACGATCACTCACGAGGGCAGCGAGCTGCATGGCCTCTACACCGCGCATGTCGCGGGCGAGGACGCCACAGGAACGCTCGAATGGGAAGCGCAGGGCGGCGATCCTAGCGTGCGCATCGCCACGCATACGATCGTGCCCAAAGCCATCGGCGGTCGCGGGATAGCCGCGCTTCTGGTCGAGCGGTTGATTGCCGATGCCCGCGAGCAGAATTTCCGGATCATCCCGCAATGCTGGTATGTCGCGAAGAAGTTTGATGCCAATCCGGATTGGGCAGATTTAAGAGCCTAACCCCTTGGCGCTCAGCCCTTGTTGATCTCGCTAAAGTCAGCTTGCCCAATCGCGTTTGCAATCTCGGATTGCAATTCTCTCGCCCGCTCCAGCGGCAGGCCAGAGATGGAGAACGAGCCGCCCGCCAGCCCCAACTTCAATGTCGCGTAATTGCCCAATTGCGAGAGCGGCCCTTGCGATATCTCGACAGAGTGCAATTTGATCTTGGTGACAATCTCGGTCGCAGGCGAAAGTAGACCATGCGCGGAGAATATCTGCCCACCTTCAACCGCATAGCGATGGAACGCCCATGCATAGAGATTGAGCGCCACCGATATCAGTGCCAGTCCCAGCGGGATTGCGATAAAGCCAATCGGTGCGAATATTCCAACCGGAACAGCCACCAGCGCAATCAGCAGCGCGTCGAAGAATATGCTGTCAAAACGATAGCGCGCACAAGCACGATGCCATTCGAGCCCTTCATGCGGGGGTTCAAATCCAGCAGCGCGAATGATCAAATCTGTCTCTTCGCGCTTGGCAAAAGGGGCCACCACATGGCTCGATCCGCCGAAATCGGAGGCAAGGCTGACAAATTTCAAACCATGCCAGCCAAAGCGGTAACGCAGCCAGCGCGTGCCCAGCTTGACCGCTTGGACGCGGTGGGTGGGCATAATTACATCGGTCTTAGTGAACATGCCGCGGCGGCGGCGGAAACCGCGCGCGGTTTGCTCCAGCCGGAAATCCCATTCGCGCGTGAAGACTTTGACAATGCCTGTCGCAAATCCAAGCACGATCAGCGAGCCGAGCGCGAAGATGCCGCTGGCGACTTGAGCGGCATAGCTTAGCCCTTCGAACTGGTCACGCTGGCCCGAGAGGTTCTCCGTCCAGAAGTCCGCATCCCAAATGTCGAAGGGGAGAAAGTTCTCAAATTGCGAGGCAAGGCCAAACAATATAGCGAAGACGGCAAGCGAAAACTCGAACAAGCCAAAGGTCAGCAATCGGCCTGTGCCCATAGTGAAAAGCGTTTCGGATGGCTCGTCTGTTGCCGCGACTTCGCTTCCATCAGCTGACGCGGCCACAGTAGCCACTTCATTTGCGCGCCTTTCGCGGATAACTTGGCGCAAATGCTCGCCTTGATCTTCGGTGAGATAAGCGAGCTTCAGCTCGTCTGCACCGCCCGCGCCGGTTTCAAACTTTACAGAGACAAGCCCGAGCACACGCGGCAAAAGCGATGCCTCAAGGCTCACATCCTGTATCCGCTCGTATGGAACGCTTGCAGCCGTGCGGCTGATGATCCCGCTTTCCACGCGAATGTCTTCTTCGCCCACTGTAAACGTGCGGCGAAGCCAGCTCAAATAGGCAATCCCGAAGGAGAGAATAGCAACGCCGATCAGCGGAATGATGACGAGCATCGCTCCGCTAAATTCCTCGCGCAGAGCAAACACGCCTGCAATCAGCGGGAAGACCATTTGCCGCAGAATGCTGATCGCGCTTACCAGCAATCCGATCGGCTGGGTGCGATGCGGCATATTCGCAGAAATGCTTGCGCTTTCGCTCATCGCCAGTGCCTCACATCGTGTCGCGTTTGATATGCTGGCGAATGTCTTCGCGCATATCGCGCGCCAAACCCTCTTCCAGCCCTGGCAAATGCACCGAGGCATTGTGTGTGCCAGCGGTATGCAGCGTCATGGTGGCAATGCCATACATCCGCTCAAGCGGGCCTTGCTCGACATCAATATGCTGGACGCGGCCAAAGGGCACCACGCTGTCAGAATGCCACCAGATGCCGCGCACCACCCGCAGCCGGTCAGCGCTCATATTGTATCCGCGCGCAATATAGCGGCGCATGGGCAAGCGCAGAATGAGATACATCGCGATGACTGCCACAGGACCAAGGATGAGCCCCGGCCAAGGCAGAGCCGCTGCGACCTCGCCCACCAGCGCTGCAATCAGAAACGGAATGCTGGTGATGATCGCGGTCAGACGCAGCATTTTCTTGTAATTGGGATGAAGCTGGGTCAGCTGCGCATCATCATGGGCTGTCAAATCGGGCGAGGTTGGAAGGGCCGCTTGGCCCGGCTCAGCAGTGCTTTGGTCCATAGGCTGAAGATATGCACATGGCTGCTTTGAAACGTCAATCCACTTCGATGCAGGCCACCTAGCGCAATTGTGAGGGGTGACGCAGGCAAGCAATCGCCTATTCTTCAGCCCAACAACATTCTTCGGGAGAGAGACTAATGACCAAATTGCATTCCAGCCTTGGCCCTAATCCGCGCCTTGTGCGCATGTTCCTGACCGAGAAGAGACTTGCCGAGGGAAAAGATTTCGAGCGGGTGCATTACGACATCATCACTGGCGAGAACCGTCAGGATGCGGGCTTCAATGCGAAGAACCCGCAGGGCACTTTGCCTATGCTGGAACTGGATGATGGCACTTGCCTCACTGAAAGCTGGCCGATCTGCGAATTTATCGAGGAAGAGCACCCCTCCCCCAATCTGTTTGGAGAAACTTCGAGAGAGCGCGCCGAAGTGCGCAAATGGGCGCGGCTGTTCGATCAGGAAGTGGTCGTGCCAATGACCATGGGTTTCAGAGCCACGGGCGGCCGCCCGATGTTCGAGCCGCGCATGGCCGTGGTGAGCGAAGGTGCTGGCGGCGAACTTGCGGCCATGTCGGATGAGAAATGGCGCTGGTTTGACGAGGCTTTGGGTGATCGCAATCACTTCGCGCTTGATCGCTTCACTTTTGCTGATCTGATCGTCTTCTGCTTTGCGAACTTTGGTTTCACTGTGGGCTGGAAACTGCCTGAAGGGACTGACAATCTCGCGCGCTTTGTGGAAGAGCACAACAAGCGCGCATCTGCTGGCGTGTGGCAAGAGGCGGAGTAAGTGCCTGATCTGTCCGGTAAAGCCGCAATCGTCACCGGCTGCGCTTCGGGGATTGGGGCTGCGACAGTGCGGCGGCTGGTGGCTGATGGCGCGAAGGTTCTGGGCACGGATGTGGATGCGGATGGCGGCGCGGCCTTGTGCGAGGAGGCGGGCGCAATTTTTGCCGAACAGGACGCATCTGACCGCGATCTGTGGCCCGCAATTGTCGAGCAGGCGACCCGCGAGTTTGGGCAGCTCGATATCCTCGTCAACAATGCAGGGATCGTTAGCGGAGCCAAAGATGGAGCGGGCATTGGCGAGGTTGATGATGCGACATGGGACCGCGTGCTGGCCGTCAATCTGACAGGAACTATGGCGGGTTGCCGCGCTGTTATTCCTGCGATGGCTGAGAGCGGAGGGGGCGCGATTATCAACATCGCTTCGACCACAGCCATGGCTCCCTTGCCTACTGACGTGGGCTATTCGGCGAGCAAAGGCGCAGTGCGCGTGCTGAGCAAATCAGTTGCGACATGGTGCGCTCAGCAGCAAAACGGCATTCGCTGCAATACAGTGATCCCCGGCGCGACCGAGACAGCCATTCTCGATGCGACCGAGAAGGAAATGCCCGGTTTCAAAGCGGCAGTGGCGGCGACTTCTCCAATGAACAGGCTGGCTGATCCGGCCGAAACAGCAGCCGCGATTGCTTTCCTAGCGTCAGATGAATGCCCGTTTATGACAGGGGCTGAATTGCTGGTGGATGGCGGAGCGCTCTCTATTCATCCGGGCTTTTAGGCCGGGCTTTTAGACGGGGGATATACAACGCTGCTTCTTCTAACTTTATACAGGACGTTTCAAAGAAACGGCCTCGCGCCCGCCCGCCCCACGGCGGGTGCGCTAAAGCGCTCCCACCCGGGCGACCGCTTCCTTCACTAAGCAGAACCTTGAACCGCTTCCATCTTCGCCAGATAGCCTGAGCTTCGCATTTGCGCCGCTGTCCAAGCGAAGATCGCCATTGCGACAACGCCTGCCACTGCGCATACGCCGACGACGGAAATGCCCAAAGCTGCCACGCCGCGCGTCGGCTCCAAAGTGTCTGAAATCCAACCGATCAATCCCAGCCCCACAGCTTGGCCCAAGATATTGTTGAAGCACAGCGCAAAGGCGACAGCAAAACCGCGCTGTGATGGCTCGACCGAGTTTTGAATGCCTGACAGGATCGGGGCTTGGCTTGCGGTGAACAAACCATAGCCAATCGCAAACAGCCCCAAGAACATGGCAAAGGACTGCATCTGGAATGCCCAATAGAGCGGGATGATTGAACCCAAGCTAAAGATACCGGGCAGCCATGCGCGCCAGCGCTCGTCAATTGCAGTTAGTTTTTCGGTGATCCAGCCGCCCAGAATTGGCCCAGGTATTCCGCCTGCAAGATAGGTGAGGCCCAAGAGCAAGGCGACATCGCCAACCGGCACGCCATATTGCCGGATGACAGCGGGAGCGACCCAGAATGCCATGCCATAACCGATCATGATCTGGACAGCGAAGCCTGCCGCAAAACCCAGATAGACGCGGTTGCCGAGCAAGGATTGCAAAGTCTCTCCCAATGGGCGCTGGTCAATGTTTGCGCCTTTGGGAGCATAGCGCCCGCGCTTTGGCTCGCGCACAGTGAAATAGAGCATTGCGCCGACCAATACTCCGGGCAATCCCATCAAGACAAAAGCCATGCGCCAGCCGAATGCCTCGGACAAAAGACCGCCTGCCATCAGACCTGTCGCTGTGCCCATGGTCGCACCAACGGTGAGAATGCCCATCGCGCGGGCCAGCTCGTGCGGCTTGAAGAAATCGGCGACCAGACTTTGCGAGGCTGGGCCAGAGCACCCCTCGCCCACGCCAACGCCTACGCGCGCTAGAAACAGCGTCCAGAACCCTGTCGCGAGCCCGCACACAGCGGTCATGATGCTCCAGAAGCTGATTGCCGCTGCCACAATGTTCTTGCGCACTGAACGATCCGCCAATCGCGCAGCGGGGAAGCCGGCGATTACATAGATAATGCTGAACGCCACTCCGCCCAGCAGGCCAAGCTCCAGATCGGTGAGATCAAACTCTGCCTTGATGTCTTGGGTGAGGATAGAGAAGACCAGCCTATCAGCCACGCTGAACAGGCTCGTGACTGTCAACAGCCCCAGCACATACCAGCGATAGGAACCGCCGGTATCGTGATCACCCTCAGTGATGCGGCCTCGCATAAAGGCCATTGTCTACGGGGATTTCCAGACCGTTGAGGAAGCGCGCTTCATCGCTGGCAAGAAACAAAACGCAATTGGCCACGTCTTTGGGATCACCCAGCGCATCTTGCGGCAAAGGCCCGTCGGGAATGTCCATCGGCTTTTCCCCGCCGCGCCCTGACACTTCCATCACCATCGGCGTTTCAATTCCGCCCGGCGCCAGCGCATTGCAGCGAATCCCGTAACCCTCGTCCTGACAATGCATGGCGATGCTTTTGGTCATGCTGCGGATTGCACCCTTGGCCGCTGTGTAAGCAACGATATTGCCATAGCCCATCAGCGATGCAGTGGAGGCCATATTGATGATCGAAGCGCCGCCACCGGTACGGTTCTTCATTAGTGGCAAAGCGTATTTGCAGCCCAGAAACGTGCCCGTCACATGGATGTCCATATGCAAGCGGAAATTGTCCAGACTGCAATCCTCAACGCTTTCGAAGATCACATTGCCCGCATTATTGACGAGGATATCGAGCCCGCCGTGGCGTTCTTCGACCGCTTTCATCACTTCGATCCATTGATCTTCTTGCGTGACATCAAGCGCCATCGCATCGCCGCCAATATCGCCTGCGACTGTATGGGCAAGCTCAACCTCGCGGTCGGTTACCACGACCGTTGCGCCCTCTTGCGCCAACCGCTCGCAATCGGCTTTGCCCAGTCCCATTGCGCCGCCCGTCACAAGCGCGACTTTGCCCTCTACGCGGCCTGTTCCATTGGCTGCCATTCGTCCTCTCCCAAGGTCTGTGTTTGGCCGACAGCTTAGGTTGTCGCGCGACGCACACCACTAATTAAAGCGATGAGAAAAATGCCAGTCGCCCCTGTCGTGTGCGTTGCTATTGTGCTGGCACGGGAGAGAAACCAATGATCGAGCCAGCCGAAGTCGAGCGCCTGAAAAAGCTGATGGAGTGGGAAGCGACGCGCTCGGCTCCACCTGAAGGCTTTCCCAAACTGCCCGACATGCCGGCTGCGCGATATACGAGCGAAGAATATTACCAGCTCGAGCAAGAGCATATCTTCCGCAAAAGCTGGCTCTTCGCTGGCCATTTGGACGAGATCCCTGAGCCCGGCTGCTATATGCGCTGGCACAATGCAGGCGATCCGATTGTGATTGTGCACGGCATGGATGGGCAGGTTCGCGCGTTTTACAACACCTGCCGCCACAGAGGCGCACCGGTTGTGACGCAGGACAAAGGCAAATCCTCGCGCCTGATGTGCGCTTACCACAATTGGACATACAAGACCGATGGCTCGCTTGTCGGCGTGCCCGAGAAACAGGATTTTCCGCCTGATTTCGATATGTCCTGCCGCGGGCTGATCCCCGTACGCTGCGCAATGTTCGGCAAAGTGATCTTCGTCAATTTCGATGACGACGCAATGGGCCTTGCGGACTGGCTTGGCCCGCTTGCGAGCGAGTGGGAGGAGTTTGCCTTTGACAAGGTCAAGCTCGCTGCGCGCTATTCCTTTGACTTAAAGTGCAATTGGAAAGTCGCAATGGAAGCGAACATGGAGGTTTACCATGTCCCTTTCATCCATCCCGAAACGGTTGCTCCGCTGGTCGATAGCAAGCGCAATCTCAATACGATGTACCCCAATGGCCATGCCCGCATGCTGGCGCCTCCTCCGCAAGAGACTGACCGCGAGCATGTGAGAGCGATTGAAAGCCCGCCAGGGTGGCAACAGATCGAAAGCGTGGGCGAGCTGGGGCGCACTTGCACGCAAAGCTATACGCTGTTTCCCAATTGGGTTTCGCCGCTCTCCAATTTCTTTGTGCCGCCGCTGCTCTTCTGGCCGACAGGGCTTGAGACAACGCGGCTGGAACTGGTCACAATGGCGCTCGACTGGGGCGAGAGCGACGCGCCTGATCTTTGGACAGTGCCCGATGCGAGCAAGCCAAACGGGCGCGATATGAGCCCGATTATCTTGGAAGACACGCAATTTGGCGAAGCGATCCAGCACTCGATGCAATCCGCCGCCTTCAAGAGCGTGCCTTTGTCTTATCAGGAAGCGCGGATTTACTCTTTCCACCAGACTTGCGACAAAATGATTGGGCTCAATCGTGTGCCTGAACACCTCGCTGTCGAGCAAGTGATTGGCGAGGAGTGGGTCTGGCCCAACGACCCCAGAACCGCGCAAATGCAGGCCGAAGCCTCTGCTTGACGTTAGCGTAAGCGGCACAATGCCGTAGCGGCAGGAATGTGACTAAAATGACGCACTGTCAAAATCGGCCTATCGCTTTTGCTAGATGAGGGAAGCAGGGCCGCTCCATAGACTTCACATTGTAGCGGCAGGTTTGGGCCGCGAATTTTGGGATGTTTAGGCACGGGAAAATCCCGGCCATTTGGGAGAGCCATGATGATCAGAACTCATACTCGTAATCCGTTTGCGATCCGAGCAGCGCTGTTGGGAAGCGCAGCGGGGATTGCCCTTTGCGGCCTTACCGGCACAGCGCATGCGCAAGATGCGGGCGCGGCTGCGCAAGCCGATGAAGAGTTTGGTGATGACGTTATTATCGTGCAGGCACGCCGTCAGGATGAGAGCCTTCAGGAAGTTCCTGTCACTGTGACCGCTATTGGCGGCGAGACGCTGGAGAAATACAGCGTTGACCAGGTTGCAGATGTGACCAGCCGTGTCCCCACCCTTAACGTTCAGGTCGGCGGCTCTGGCTCAGGCGGCCAGCTCAGCTTGCGCGGTGTGGGTTCCTCCAACATTTCGGCAGCCTTCGATTCCGCGGTCGCTTTCGACTTTGACGGAGTGCAGGTTTCGACCATGCGTTTGGTGCAGGCAGGTTTCTTTGACACCGCCCAGATCGACGTTTTGAAAGGCCCACAATCGCTGTTCTTCGGTAAATCGGCATCGGCAGGCGTTTTTGCCATTCGCTCGGCTGATCCAACCGCAACGTGGGAAATCGGCGGCAAAGGCTCCTATGAATTTGAGGAGAAGGGCTACACCGTTGGTGGTTATATCTCTGGCCCGATCACTGACAATCTGGGCATCCGTCTGGCTGCTCAATGGAACGATATTGACGAATTTGTCGAGCTTCAACCCGGTTCAAACTCGGCCCTTGGCGATTTCCGCGGTCAGCAGAACTTTGTGGGCCGCGCGACTTTGGCATGGGAGCCGGTGTCGGGCTTCGATGCCAATCTGAAAGTGCAATATGTCAAGAACGAGGGCGATGGTGCGATCCAGCACTCGGACATCAATTGCGGCCCCAATGGCGTGGCTGACAGCGTTTTCTTGTTGGGCGGCGGATTGCAGATCCCAGCCGGAAACGATTGTAACGACAGCGATGGCCGTTATTTCTTGACCGACGCAGCCGCTCCGCTTGCACCAGGAATTCCAACCGCTTCCGGCCCGACCTTGGCTGAAGGGCGCAATGGCGTGCCGTTCTCTGACACCGAATTGTGGTTTGGCCGCCTGCTGCTCAATATGCAGCTGAGCGATCAGTTCCTGCTCACATCGACCACCGGCTTTGTCGATCTCGATGCAACCGATTTTGACTGCTATGCCTATGTCGGCACATTCGGCCCCGGCGTTCCAGCCGGTACCGGCTGTTCTGACCCGCGCAACACACTCGAGCAATATACGCAAGAGCTGCGCCTGACGACTGACTTTGACGGCCCGTTCAACTTCATGGTCGGAGCATTTTATGAGTGGCGCGAATTTGTGTTCGACACCGCGCAGCAGGCCGTGAACATTTCCTTCGTGGCTCCCGACCCAATCACAGGCTTCACTTATGATTGGGACAAAGTTCATACGACTACAACCGATGCAACTTCGTTGTTCGCAAGCGTTATCTTCGATGTGACTGACCAACTCGAGCTGTCGGGCGGTGTTCGCTACACCGAAGAGAACAAGACCAATACGATTTCGGTGCCGTTCGTCCATGCGTTCCTTTCGGCAGGACCGGCCTTTATCAATAGCGGCTTCTTCTCTGGCCCGATCGAGTTCAGCGATAGCAATTGGTCGCCCGAAGCCACAATCAAATATCAAGTCACAGATGATGTGAATGTGTTTGCCTCGTTCAAGACCGGCTTCAAATCGGGCGGTATCGATAACTCGGCGCTGCCATCGGCGTCGCTGCTGGGCTTCGATGATCCGAACCCCGCCGTGCGTCAGGCAACTGCCGATGCGCTGATCTTCCAGTCGGAAACAGCCCAGGGCGGCGAGATTGGTCTGAAATCGCAATTTGCGGATCGCACGATCACATTCAATGCGACGATCTACCATTATGTGTTTGAAGATTTGCAGGTGCAAAACTTTGACGCTGTGAACATCCAGTTCCAGACGCTCAACGCCGGTGAAGTAACCTCGCAAGGTCTTGATCTGGAGTTTGGCTGGGATACGCCGGTAGAAGGCCTCTCGATCTCGTCCAACCTGTCCTATCTCGATGCGAGCTTTACCGACACATTCATCGCTGGCCTCGGCGTTGATCTGGATGGCCGCGAGGTCGCCCGCGCTCCTGAATTCTCGGGCAATTTTGCAGTCGACTGGTCGATCCCGATGAGCGATTCGCTCGAGCTGAACCTGGGCGGCAATGCGATCTATTCGGGCAGCTACTTCACCAATGAAGACACGCTCAACGATTTGCGTCAGGACAGCTATGTGACGTTCGATGCACGCGCGTCTATCGGACATCCTGATGGCAAATGGCGGCTGTCGCTGATCGGCACCAATCTGGCTGACGAGATTTGGGTGAACACCTCGGGTGGTCGTCCGTTCCTCGAGCCGGGCGTGGGCGATGACCTTGTTGTCACACAGAACCGTGGCCGTCAGGTCTATGTCGAGGCGAGCTTCAAGTTCTAAGCTCGAAACGCAAACGAAAACGCAAAGGGGCGGCTCGGCAACGGGTCGCCCTTTCGCTTTTGGGGCCTTGCGTTCTGCCCCTAACCAAAAGAGGGAATTGATCCGCGCGGCTTAGCAAGGGATGATCACAAGCAAATCGCAATGAAGAGGATGCCCAATGTCGCGTCAGGAACTCGTGGATATGACCCGCTCGCTTATCGCCCATGGCGAGGCGGATACAATGGAACTGGCGGACGAGGTTACCCGGGTTCCCGCCTCTGCCTATACCGACCCTGAGCTGTTCGAGGCTGAGAAGAACCAGATCTTCCGCCGCTTGCCGCTGATGGTCGCGCCTTCGTGCGAATTGCCCGAGCCGGGCGATTTCAAAGCGATGGATATTTGCGGCGTGCCTCTGTTCCTGAGCCGGCAGAAGGATGGAGAGGTAATCGCCTTCCTCAATATGTGCTCGCATCGCGGCAATCCGATTGTTGCAGGCACTGGCAATGCCGCGCGCTTTACTTGCGGCTATCACGGCTGGACGTTCAAGCAGAACGGCGATCTGATCGGCGTCGCGAGCCCGCAGGATTTCGGCGAGATAGACAAGAGCGCGCATTGCCTCACCCGCTTCCCTGTCCATGAAAGCGCAGGCCTGATCTGGTGCACGCTCGACCCGCATTCCAAGCTGCCGATTGCCGATTATCTATGCGGTTATGATCAATTGCTGTCCGCCTTTGGTTTGAAGGACTGGACATTGTTTGCGCAGCGCACGCTTTCAGGGCCGAACTGGAAGACGGCCTATGATGGCTATCTCGATTTCTACCACCTGCCAGTGCTGCATAAGGACACGTTCGGCGCGGATTTTTTCAACCGGGCCAATTACTTCGCCTGGGGGCCGCATCAAAGGCTCTCCTCCCCATCGAAATTCGCGCAGAAAACGGGCAGCGATGAAATGCTCGACCTCACCCAAATGTCGGATGAGGAATTGCCCGATGATGCGCTGCTGCAAGGCGTGTGGACGATCTTCCCGCATATCTCGATCGCCAGCTTTTATGGCGGCGGGCAGCGCGGCGCGATGATCAGCCAGCTGTTCCCCGGCGATACGGTTGGCGAAAGCGCCACCACGCAATTTTATGTGATGGAGAACCAGCCCGAGACGGAAGAGGACATCAAATCAGCGCATGAGCAGTTCGACTTCCTCGAGATTGTGGTGCGCGATGAGGATTACGCGACCGGCAAACGCCAGCACGAGGCTTTGCAATCAGGGCTGATGAAGGATGTCCTGTTCGGCAAGAATGAAGGCGGGGGGCAAGTCTTCCACGGCTGGGTCGAAAAGCTGCTGGGCGCATCGGATGATGATTTGCTGGAAATGTTCGCGCCGCAACAGGCCGAAGCTGCGGAATGAGGTAGAGGGCCTTTTCGGCCTAGCGGCTGC
>CAZJAG010000054.1:0-16606 GCA_964543735.1 uncultured Porphyrobacter sp.
CTTACTTGATCTTGGCTTCCTTGAACTCGACATGCTTGCGCGCGACGGGATCATATTTGCGAAACACCATCTTCTCGGTGATGTTGCGAGGGTTCTTCTTCGTCACATAATAAAAGCCGGTGTCGGCTGTTGAGACGAGCTTGATCTTGACGGTTGCAGACTTCGCCATGACGGTGTCCTAAATCTGTGTGCTGGGCCCTGTGTAAGAGCCGGAAATTCAAGCGAGGCGCAAAGCATCGCAGTTCAAGCGCGCGCAATTGGGTGATTCTGCTGCGAAAGTCAAGCAATCTTACCAGTCAGAACGGCTCGGCTTGGCGCGATTGGCTTTCACAGCGCCGCGCGCTTTCTTCGATTTCAAGCGCTGGGTTTTGCCAATGCGGTTCACGCGCGACTTTTTCCGGGAGCGCGGCGGGGTGAGCGCTTCGTCCAGCATTGCCTTTAACCGCGCGCGCGCCGCCTCGCGATTCTGCTCCTGAGTGCGATATTCGCGCGCGGTCAGGACAATCTCGCCATCCTTGGTCAACTTGCTTCCGGCAATCTCTTTCAGCCGGTTAAAGGCATCGGGCGGCAAGCCAAGCGCAAACACATCAACGCGCAATTGCACAGCTGTTGCGACCTTGTTGACATTCTGACCGCCCGGCCCGCTGGCAGCGATGAATTTCTCCTCGGCCAGCTCAAGCGCGCGATCCTTGATTTTACCCAAGGGTGTAGCCAAGAGCAGCGAAATCGGCAGGCAAGGGCGCTTCGGCGGTGATATCGGGCTTGCCCTCGCGCTTGACAGTGATTGCGCTGGCATGGAGCATTGTCCGCCTCCCAGCGATTTTCTGTCCGTAGATCGGATCACCCAGCAAGGCTTTGCCTATCCCGCTTGCCGCATGGACACGCAATTGGTGCGTGCGGCCTGTTTCGGGGCGAAATTCGATCAGAGCTGTGCCGCCTTCCTCGCCCACCACGCGCCAGTCCGTGATCGCTGGCTTGCCCTTCTTAGCCAGAATCATTCGCCAGCCCTTTTCTTCCGAGCTGATCTTTTTGAGCGACAGCTCAATGTGCCCTTCGCGTGTCTCGGGAATGCCAGCAGTGATGCCATGATAGAGCTTTTCGACAAGGCGATCCTCAAACGCCTTGTTGAAGCGCTTTAACGCCTTGGGATTGCGCGCCAGAAGCAGGCAGCCGGATGTATCCGTATCAAGCCGGTGGACAGGCACAGGCAGGCGCTTGAAGCCCAATGTCAGCTGTTCGAGATGATCCGCGAGTGATGGCCCGCCGCGCCGTGGCTGATCAATCGTTAGGCCTGCTGGCTTATTGATCACCAGCGCCTCGCCATCCTCGTAAAGTATGTCGATCTTCATCGCAGGAGCTTTGCAGGCACCAGCCCGCGCACCGAATTGCCGAGCAAAAATCCGTCAGCCAGCTCGTCCAGCGCAATCTCGCCTTCCACTGCCTTGCCCCCGGCAATCAGCGATGCTCGCAAGACGCCGGGAAGCAGCCCCAGGCTCGCAGGCGGCGTGACGAGCTTCCCGTCACGCTCTAGAAAGACATTGGTGAAGCTGCCTTCGGTCACCAGTCCATCATCGCGCACGAGAACAGCTTCGCTCGCATCCATTGCGTGGGCAGCTTCCAATGCTTCCTCGTAAAAGGCGCGATCGCTGGTCTTGTGGCGAAGGCGCCAATCGCCCGGATCAACGGGCAGCGGCAAAGCAATACATTCAAGCGGTGCATCGGTTTGCGGCGGCACAGCGCTCGCTTCAAGCGCAATCTCGCCCGACCGCGCGGTCAGCAAGCGGACTTTGCTCTCTGCCTCCAATTCAAAACACAAAGCCTGAATGGCGTTGCGCGCAGCATGACGATCAAATTCAAAGCCCAGCTCAGCCGCGCTTGCCTTCATCCGCTCCAGATGCGCTTCGAGCAAAACAATCCCGCCATCGGGCTCGAACCGCATCGTCTCGATCAGATCAAATTGGGCAGCTGTCATCTCATAGCTCGACTGGCGCGCAAATCCCGCTTTCACTTCGCATTCGCGCCGTTCTGCCATAGGCTCGCTATCCGCGACAATGGCTGAGCCGACACCAAGCACGGCTTTGCCCCGATCGTTTTCTATCGGAGTGAGGCGCAAGGTGCGGATGGCCACGTTGAAAGCGGCGTTTCCATTGGGATCAATCCGCCCCATTGCCCCGCAATAGGGGCCGCGTGCCGCGCTCTCGATCTGGTTGATCAGTTCCATCGCGCGAATTTTGGGCGCGCCCGTGATCGAGCCGCAAGGGAAGATCGCGCGGATTAGATCGCTGGCGGTTTTCCCCTCGCTCAATGTCGCGCGCACGGTCGAGACCATTTGATGGACAGTGGGATAGCTTTCGATTGTGAAGGGATCATCCACTCGCACACTGCCCGCTTTGGCGACGCGCGAAAGATCATTGCGCATCAGATCGACAATCATCAAATTCTCGGCCTTGTCCTTCACGCTGTCGGCCAATTCGCTGGCCAGCGCAGCGTCCTCTGCGGCATCAGGCGAGCGCGGGCGCGTGCCCTTCATTGGCTTGACCTTGGCTTCATCCCCTTTGAGAGTGACGAAAAGTTCAGGCGACAGGCTCAGCAGCCAATGCGAGCCATCGAACAGCACACCGCCATAGCCAGCGCGCGCAGCAGGGCGCAGCTTGGCATATAGCGCCAGCGGATCGCCAGAATATGCGCCTGCAAGCGGATAGGTCAGATTGGCTTGATAGATATCGCCTGCTAAAATCGCCTCGCGCAGATCGGCAAAAGCCTTGCCATAGCCGCCGGTTGAAAGCTGCGGGGTTAGCGGCCCGAGCGAGGCGTCCTCGCCAGCATTAGCGGCCAGCCATTGCGGCACTTGGCTTGCGGGAATTTCGGTTTGCTCATCAAACAGGCCGAGCCAGACCAGCGGGCCATTCGCTCCGCTGCGCGCTGCACAAAGCGAGCGCAATTTGGGCTCGAGCGCCAGCCCCGCTTCATAGGCAATAAAACCTGCCAGATGCGCGCCCGTTTCAGCCTGAGCAGCGCTCGCCGCCTTTAACACCTCTTCCACTTGACTGGCGCGAAAGGCCGCAAAGATCGCGCGCGGGCTTTCATACAAATGCGCCGCCGCCGGATTGTCAGCGCGCGCATCGTCAAGCAGCACAAAGGGTGAGCGTTCAGCCATCGCAGCAACCCCTTAGACACTTTATGCAACAAGTCGAGAACTTGACCGCACACGGCATGGTGCGGCACAGCTTCATGCAACAAATTTTCGCAACGGGAACACATAAATGGGTCAATTATTCCTCGGGCTTGCTAACAATGGCGAGCAGCAGCATCTCGATTTGTCGCGCGCCAATCGCCACGGGCTGATTGCAGGGGCTACGGGCACGGGTAAGACGGTTACTTTGCAAGGCATGGCGGAAAGCTTCTCTGCCCAAGGTGTGCCGGTGTTCGTGGCTGACGTGAAAGGCGATTTGTCGGGCATTGGGATGCCGGGCTCGGCCTCCTTCAAACATGCTGACAAATTGGAAGAGCGCGCGAAAGAACTGGGCATGGATGACTATGCCTATTCCGACAATCCGGTGGTGTTCTGGGACTTGTATGGCGAACAAGGTCACCCGATCCGCACCACTGTTTCTGAAATGGGCCCGCTTCTGCTGGCGCGATTGCTTGATCTGAATGAAACACAAGAGGGCGTGCTTCAGATCATTTTCCGCCACGCCGATGACAATGGCTTGTTGCTGCTGGACTTTGCCGATTTGCAATCGATGCTGGCATGGTCGGCGGCCAATGCGGATGAGCTATCGGGCAAATATGGCAATGTGACCAAGCGCAGCGTGGGCGCGATCCAGCGGCAACTCTTGAGCTTTGAAAGCCAGGGCGCGGATTATTTCTTTGGCGAGCCTGCGCTGGAGATCGATGATTTCCTGCAATGCGATGAAAACGGCAAAGGCATTGTCAATGTGCTCGCCGCTGACAAATTGATGCAAAGTCCCAAGCTTTACGCCACATTCCTGCTGTGGCTGCTGGCCGAATTGTTCGAGACTTTGCCCGAGGTTGGCGATCCTGAGAAACCCAAGCTCGTCTTCTTCTTCGATGAAGCCCATTTGCTGTTTGATGATGCCCCCAAAGCGCTGGAAGAGAAGATTGAGCAGGTCGTGCGTCTGATCCGCTCAAAAGGCGTGGGCGTATTCTTTGTCACGCAAAACCCGATTGACATCCCCGAAGAAGTCGCAGGCCAGCTTGGCAACCGCGTGCAGCATGCTTTGCGCGCTTTCACTCCGCGCGACAAGCGCGCAATCAAGGCCGCGGCTGAAACGTTCCGTATCAATGAAGAGCTTGATGTCGAAGAAGCGATCACGGAACTCCGCGTGGGTGAAGCGCTTGTCTCGACATTGATGGAGGACGGCGCGCCTTCCGTTGTCCAGCGCACATTGATCAAACCGCCGCGCTCGCGCCTTGGCCCTGTGACCAAGAAAGAGCGCGCAATCATCCAGTCAATCAGCCCGTTCGATGGCAAATATGACGAGCGGGTTGACCGCGAAAGCGCAGAAGAAGTGCTTGCTCAAAAGGCAACCGATGCGGCCGAAACGGCGGTAGAGGTTGAGGAAAAGGGCGAGGCGGAAGTTGGCAAGCGTTCGCGCAAGTCGAAAAGCATGTGGGAAAAGGCCATGTCGCGCGGCATGAAAGTGGCGGCTGGCTCTGCTGCGGGAATGGCGGCCTCTGCCGTGTTGGGCAAGAAGAGCCGCGCCAATCCAGCGCGCTCTGCCGCGACATCGGTTGCCGGTTCGATTGCGACCGATTTGGCAGGGCCAATTGCGGGGCGGTTTGTGCGCAATTTGATTGGCGGATTGATGCGCTAAGGAGAGTTAGACTCCAAAGGCCCTAAGCATGGCATCAAGCGCGCCTTCCAGACCGCGCCTGATGCCGCTTTTGCCCGCAAGCGGGGCTTCCTCGATTATCAGCACGCCGCCTTCATTGCCCGTGTCACCAACCGCTTCCACCCGGTCTTTCAAAAGGCCGACTTGACCGAAAAAATAGGGAGCAAAAGTCTCGGTTCGGATCACGGAATAGGACAGATCGGTCGAAAAGCCGATGACCTGATCCTGCCCCAACATCCGCCCATGCTCAGCCGCTTCGATCCGCACCCCGCGCCCACCTTTGAGCACCAGCCGGGCTGGCCCGTGAAAAGTGAAGTAGCGCAGCTGCAGCGTCAGCCATGCAACGAGTGAGAAGATGTGCCAATGGCTTGCAAGATGCGGAGTTTCGCCCGCAGCATGGGTGATTGCTGCAATTGCGCGGGGACGCACAACGACTGCGCTGCCTTCGGGTATTTCGAGCAAAGTCACTTCGGCCAGCGGGTCTTTGAAAGCCGAGATGATGACCGCTTCATCGGCGCTTTCGATCCGTGTAAGAAACCGCATCCCGCTGGCAAAGCTTGCCACGGGATGGCGCCAGTCCATCAGCCATTGCGTGCGTTTGGAACTGGCAAGCGAGGTGGATTGCAGGAAATCCTGCCGCACCAATGCGACCTCATTCTCTCTGAGCCGCAGCGGTAGTGAGATGCTCGATGTCGCCGTCTGGGGCGGGCGGAATGGTGACTGCAAGCCGTCAAAGCGGATCGGCGGGCGACGCTCGGCAATAGGCGCGAGCACATAATAGCAGATCACTCGCAGCGCATAGGGCAGCAGCGTGACGATAATCAGGGCTGCAAGCGCTTGAAGCAATATATCGCGAAGGGTTGCGCTTGCGATGTCTTTGGACAGCGTTTCGGGCAAAGGCTCGGCTGCGAGCCCTTCGAGCTCGTCCCTGGCCTTCACGAGCGCTCTTGCAGCCGCGATCCCAGCTTCGCGTCTTTGGGTCAATCGTTTCAGATCTTCGCAGCGTGTTTGCTTGCTCTCGGCCAGATTTTCGCTTTCATCGCGCAGCAGGTTGCGGACTGCCTTTTCGATGCCGGACAGCTCGTCAAACTGCTCGACCGCTTCGCCTGCAGATATGCAGGCGCGGCGGCTGGCAGCGATGGATCGCATTGTGGGAATAGTCGGATTTTCGGCGACATAGGCTGCCGCTTGCGCCGCAGCAGCGCGTGGTTCCAAGGCTGCTTGGAACAGAGCAATTTCGCGGTCGATCACAGCGATTTCGATCTCGTCACTCTTTTGTTCGAGAATGCGCGAGGGAAGGTAGGGCGCCAGCCATTCCTCGCTCTGCCCCTCCAGCCCCTTTTCCAATTCCGCACGGCGTTCTTTGCGCTCACCAATACGCTCTCGCAACGTTTCGAGAGGCAGATTGCGGGCATCCTTTGCCGCTCTGGCGAGATAGTCTTGTCCGTCTTGTTTGACCGCTGCCACTTCGGCGATCAACTCATCGCGGCCCATCGTTTCGCGTCCGAGGTCGGCGAGCGAGGGCCATGCCATTACGGACACAGCAATGGCGGCAACAAGCAGGACGTAGATAACAGCCCGGTTAAGCAGCCAGCCGAAAAACGCTTTCATAATGCGCGACCTATCAGGCCGCTTGCGCAGTGGCTAGCTATCAGCGGGAATGCGGATTTCAGCCCGAAGCCCAACGATCTGCCCGTCCTCTTCGCGGTTCACCAACACGAGCGTCCCTGCATGCTGTTCAGCAATGGCGCGCGCGAGGGTCAGGCCAAGGCCCGCGCCGCCCGTTGCGCGGTTGCGAGATGCTTCGCCGCGCTGGAAAGGCTCCAGCATTTGCTCGATCTGGTCAGGTGCAATCCCCGGGCCATTATCATCAACGCGCAGGATTGCCGCATCGCCATTCTCATGCAGCGAAACTTCGGCATTGCCTCCATAGCGAACCGCATTGCTGACCAGATTGCGCAAGGCCCGCTTGAGCCAGGTGACTTGCACCTCGCGCACGATGCGCGGGTTTGCGCCCAGGGCAACCGGCTTGCCCAGATCCTCAAACTCTTCAACAACGCTGGCTGTCAGAGCCGACAAGTCGACGCGTTCAAACTCCACCCCTGAGCGCCCAATCCGCGCCAGCGACAATATGTCGTCCAAAGTGTGCGTGATATCCTCGATACTGGCCGCCATTTTGCCGCGCTGGGCAGCGTCCTCGACACTTTCGACGCGCACGCGCAAAGCCGCCAGCGGCGTTTTGAGATCATGCCCAATTGCGCCGAGCATCACGTCTTTCTCGTCCAGCAATGCCGCAACCCGTGCTTCCATTGCATTATGCGCAGCGATCAGCTGGCGGGTGTCTTGCGGGCCGGTTTCATCCATGGGAACGGGCGCATCCGGATTGCGCGAGAAGGCTCCAACGCGCTCGGTCAAATCCGCCAATGGGCGAGTGATCCGGCGCAAGAGAAAATAGAGCAGCCCCATCAGCACGATAAAAAGCACTGCGGTTTGCAAGAGAATTCCCGGTAAGGGGCGAGGCTGATTCTTGGGCAAGCGGACACGCGCCTCTTGCCAACTGCCATTGTTTTCAAAACTAACCGATGCGATCAAGATTAATCGGTTTGGGAAGGCGATCTGATCAGGTTCAATGTTGGCTGAGCGAAACCCCGCAACCACAACCGGATCACTTCCTTGAGGCCTGCTGGCCACGTAAATGTCGGTGATTGAACGGTTGGGCCGTTGCTCTGCCAATTTTTCACGAAGCGCCTGTTCTACCTTGGGCAAGCGCCTGTCAGTCGGCGTTTTTTCCAGCGTGTCAGCGAAGCGAAATTGGAACTGTCGTGGCAGTCTGCGGTCACGAGGCGATAGGCCTGCATCACGCGGCCTTCGAACTTCGTCGGGCTTGAAGCCACCCTCAAGAGCGCTCATGCGATACTGCACTTGTCCAGTAATCAGTCGGTTCGCCAATCGTTCGGCAGTGCGTTCGGCAGTGCGTTCTTGCGCAGCTCGAAAAAGCAGGCTGGCGGAGATGATCTGGGCGGTCAGCAATGCAAAAGCGACCGCCAATAGCGTCTGGCCGAGCAAGCTCTTGGGCAGGAACCGGCTCATCGTGCCGGCTCTGGCGCTGCGCGCGTCACATCTGCGCCGAAACGATAGCCGCCCCCGCGAACGGTGAGAATAAATTGCGGATCGCGAGTGTCCGCTTCGATCTTGCGGCGGAGCCGGCTGATCTGATTGTCAACAGCGCGGTCAAACAATTGGGCGGTGCGGCCTTGCACCATGTCGAGCAATTGGTCGCGGTCAAGCACTTGGCGCGGATGATCGAGAAACGCGCGCAGCAAGCGGAATTCCGCTGTCGAGATTGGGACAAGTGTGCCTTCAGAATCACTCAGCCTGCGTTTGAGCGGATCAAGCGTCCAGCCTTCGAAACAATAGAGCCAGTTCTCGTCCTGAGCGGGTTGAGGCTCGCGGCTTGCTCTGCGCAAAACCGAGCGGATGCGGGCCACCAGTTCGCGCGGTTCGAAGGGTTTGACGACATAGTCATCCGCGCCCATCTCCAGCCCGACAATCCTGTCGGTTGCCTCGCCGCGCGCGGTCAGCAAGATGACGGGCAATTGCGCGGTTTCGACCAGATGGCGGCAAAGCGATAATCCGTCTTCGCCCGGCATCATAATGTCTAGCAGAACCAGTTCAGGGCGGCCGGTTTCAGGTGGCGATTTGAGTATCGAGCGCGCTGCCGCAGCGCTTTCCGCTTCGGTAACGACAAACCCCTGACCGATGAGATATTCGGCCAGGGGTTCGCGCAATGTCGGCTCGTCATCGACGAGGAGAAGCGAAATCGGCGCGGGATCAGCAGTCATAATCATAGCTTTTGCCCCGCACCGAAAATTGCCTCAAGTGGTCTGCTTAGTTTGCAGGCGCCTGAGTAGAACGCTCAGTGCGCATTGCCCGGCGCTTCTCGCGGCGTTCCTTACGCTCAGCCTTGCGGGCTTCTTTGGCAGCCTTGCGTTCCTCTGCCGTGATCGTTCCCGAATTATCGGTATCGACGCGGGCGAAACGAGCTTGCGCAGCCGCACTAAATTCCTCGCGCGAGATTGCTTGGTCGCCATTGGTGTCGGCACGGCGCATCATCGCCATCTGCCGCCCTTCGCCGCCACGGCGACCCATCCGCTTGCCGCGTTTGCCGCCGCGCCGCTCTTTCATCATATCGCGACCAGCAGCGAGTTCAGCTTGCGAGAGACCGCCCGACTGGTCGGTATCAAGCTTGGCAAATCGCTCTGCCATGCGCGCCGCGCCGCGCTCGGATCGTTTACCTTCGCGCATTTCTTTGCGTTCGGCGCGCATTTCCGCGCGTTGGGCCTTGCGTGCTTCACGTGCAGCGCGCATTTCGTCAGCAGACACTTCGCCATCGCCATTGGCGTCCATTGTGGCAAAGCGCTCTGCCATTTTGGCTTCGCGGTCTGCGGCGTTGAGAACGCCGTCGCCATTGGCATCCATTTTGGCAAAGCGCGCGTCGGCTGCGGCTTGGCTTTCAGCAAGGCTGATAATGCCGTCGCCATTGGCATCGGGCTTCATCTTGCCGCCGTGATTGTGGGCGATGGCAACGCCGCCAGCGCCAAGCGCAAGAGCGGCTGCAGAAAGGGTGAGTGTGAGCTTTTTCATTTGTATGTACTCCAAATCCATGCGTCTCGTGTGTCGAGAGCTGCGACAGTCCTGTGCGGGGGGTGGGAGAGGGGGTTGGAGGTCAACCACACATCGCCGCCGCAGCTCATGTCATAGGTTCTAGAAGCTGAACGTCGCAGCAATATGCCGAAATCGAAGTAAATTGTCGCAAAGTGTATCAGCCTTGCGAGCGCGTTCACTGGGCTGCAAGCTTGCCAAGCCACTTTGCCCTAGCGAGGGCGCATTTGGGTGTCTTCGCCAGCAGTTATGAAGATCGCGGTGGCGCTCTTTTCGACATCGGCAATGTGCCACACGCCGGGCGGATTGATCGCATATTCGCCTGCGCCCAGCGTCACTTTCTCGATGCGGCCATCGGGAAATTCTTGCGTCAGCACCATTTCCCCATGCGTGCAGATCACGACCTCGCTGCCCTTGGGGTGCATTTCCCACGTGTCCCACCCTTCGGTGAAAGTGTATTGCGAGACAAGCCGCCCTTCGGCCCCATCCGCACCATGACGAGCGCCATAATCGGCATACCATTCAAGGCCCGAGAAGGGCGGTTGGGGGACAGAAGTTGCCCCCAGACCTAAATGGATAAAGTTATCTGTCAGTTTGCGCGCGCTCATCGCGCTTAACTCGGCGCGACAAAGCAAAAGACATTGAGTTTGTTTCCGTCCAGATCGCGGAAATAGCCAGCGTAGAAGCCATCGTCGCCGCGCGCTCCAGGAGCGCCCTCATCAGCGCCGCCTTGCGCAATCGCTGTGTCGTAAACGGCCTTCACCTTTTCAGGACTGTCGACTTGAAGCGCAGCCATCACGCCATTGCCAACACTGGCCGCCTCGCCATCAAACGGCTTGGTCGCAGCAAGACCGGCTGAGCCATCTTCCATATTGCCCCAAGCGATAAATTCGCCTTCCTGCATCATCCGGCCATAGCCCATTGCGCCTGCCACCGCGTCATAAAACACAGCGGCCTTTTCAAGGTCATTGGTTCCCAAAGTCACATAGCCCAGCATGGCATTTCTCCCTCAATATGCGAATCGAATAGTCAGAACATTATAGGAACATTGAGAGTCCTACAAGTTTGTTCGGAGCGGTTCCGACCACATTAAAGCGGTTTGCATTCCCGCTTCAGCCATTCGAGCGCTGGCCCATCGAGTTGCGGAGCGAGCAGCGCCTCGACCTTGGCGTGATAGTCATTCCACCACTGGATCTCCTCCGGTGTCAGCATGTCTGTATTCACAAGCTTGCGGTCAATCGGCACGAAGGTGAGGTTCTCAAAACCGAAATATTGCCCTTCAGCGCCTTCAATTGCGCGCTCTTCAACCAGCACCAGATTCTCAATCCGGATGCCGAAGCCACCGCCACCCGGCTCGCTTGCCTTGTAATAGCCCGGCTCGTTGGAGAGGATCATTCCCGCCATCAGCTCCTGATCGGTTCCGGCCTGCCCGCCTGCGGATTTGGCAATGCGCTGCGGCCCTTCATGGACGGACAGGAAACTGCCCACGCCGTGGCCCGTGCCATGGGCATAATCGACCCCTGCTTGCCACAGATATTGCCGCGCAAATGTGTCGAGCTGGCTGCCCGCAGTGCCAGCAGGAAAGACGGCGGTATCAATCGCGATATGGCCTTTGAGCACGCGTGTGTAGCGGTCGCGCATCTCTTCGCTGGGCTTGCTCGAGCCATCGGGCGACCCGACCCACACAGTGCGCGTT
The DNA here is from genome assembly GCA_964543735.1 of uncultured Porphyrobacter sp. Classification (GTDB taxonomy): domain Bacteria; phylum Pseudomonadota; class Alphaproteobacteria; order Sphingomonadales; family Sphingomonadaceae; genus Erythrobacter. The sequence continues at coordinate 11,215 of CAZJAG010000054.1, forward strand.
ATGTCAGTTGTGCCAGCGGGATATTGTCCGCCCGAATCGACCAGATAGATCGAGGAAGGAGGGATCGGGATATTGCTGTCCTCATCCACGCGGTAATGCGGCAAAGCGGCGTGATGCGCAGCTGCCGAGATGGTGTCGAAGGAAAGATCGCGCAGATCGCCGCCTGCTTCGCGGAAAGACCGCAATTTGGCCGCGGCTGCCAACTCATCCACATCGCCTGAAGGCGCGGTTTCTTCCAGCCAGTGCAGGAACTGTGCGACCGCCGCCCCATCGCGCGCTTGCGCATCGCGGTGGCCTTGTTGTTCAACCGGGTTCTTGACCGCCTTGGGCAGGATACACGGGTCGCGCTGGAAGCTGACTGTCGCGCCGCCCGCCTCAAGCGCTTGAGCAATCGCAGCGACACCGAAATTGGGATCAACTGTGACAGATTTGCCGGAATATTCGCTCAAAGCGCCAGCGAAAGCATCGCGTTCGCGGATAGTCACTGCATTGCCCAGATGCTGGGTGAGCTCGGGCGTCACTTTTTCAGGCGCGATAAAAAGCTCTGCCGTGCCGTCATCCTTGGCTATCACATAGGAGAGCGCAACCGGCGTGCGATCGACATCAGTGCCGCGAATATTGAGCAGCCATGCAATGCTATCGAGCGCACTGATAATTGCGGCATCCTGCCCGCTTTCCTTGAGCGCATTGGCAACCACTTCGCGCTTGGCAGCAGAAGCCTCGCCAGCAAATTCGTCAGCATGAACCAGCGCTGCATCCAGCGATGGCGCAGGCTGATCCTGCCATACTGCGTCAATCGGATTGGCATCCACTGCCACCAGCTCAGCGCCGATCTTGGCAAGCGCTTTGCCCACCATATCGGCCCAGCCGCGCGAATGGAGCCATGCATCATAGCCGATCCGCGCGCCTTCCTTGGCATTGTCAGCCAGCCAGCCGGAGATCGTGTCGGCTGGAATAGAGCGATATTCGTAAAGCTTCTCGTCCACTTGCTCGCGCACTTGAATGGTGTAGCGCCCGTCGACAAAAATCGCAGCTTTCTCGATCAGAACGGCTGCGCTGCCCGCGGATCCGCCAAACCCTGTCAGCCATTCGAGCCGCTGCGCATAAGAGCCGACATATTCGCTCATATGCTCATCTGCTATCGGCACGAGAAATCCGTCCAGCTTCTGCCGCTTCAATTCCTGCCTTAAGGCATCCAGCCGCGCTTCGTGAGTTTGCATCAGCATATGGTCGGTTCCTCTCTTGCCGCGCGGCGCGCAATGTCTCTATGAGTCGCCACCATAAGCCAGTGCGCGCTGGCATTCCAGCAAAGCGTGCCATCCAAGCAAAGGATACAAGCCATGAAGCTCAAGACCCTCGCGCCGATTGCCCTTGCAACCTGCCTTGCCGCGCTGCCCATGGCGGCGCTGGCCGCTCAAGATCACACAAACGTTTCCGGGAACACCGAATTGACCAAAACCGCACCAACAGCCCCGCCAGTCGCAGACAAGCGCGAGCATACTTACACGCATCACGGGCTAACGATTTCCGATCCTTATCATTGGTTGAAAGACCAGTCCTATCCCACAGTGGATGATGAAGATGTGCTCGATTACGTGAAGGCAGAGAATGCGTGGTTCGAGCATCGGATGGCAGGGCAGAAGGCTCTGACAGAAGAGCTGTTTGAGGAAATGAAGGGCCGGATCAAGGAAGAGGACAGCTCGGTTCCGCAAAAGGATGGCAATTACCTCTATTGGGTCGAGTTTGAGGAAGGCGCGCAATATCGCAAGCATTACCGCAAAGCGGTGGCAGGCGGCGATGCGCAATTGATGCTGGATGAGAACCAGCTGGCTGACGGTCTCGAATACTTCCGGCTTGGCGCAATGTCAGTGAGCGACAATGAGCGTTATCTCGCCTATTCAACCGACACCAACGGGTCAGAGCGCTACACCGCGCGCATCCTCGATCTGGCAACGGGCAAGCATCTTGAAACCGAGCTGACCAATCTGCGCGGCGGGCTCACTTGGGTCGCGAATGATACGGCGCTGGTTTACACTCCATCGACCGAGGAATGGCGCTCGCTAGAGATCAAGCTGCACACAATCGGTTCGGACACTGACAGCGATGTGACGCTGTATAAGGAAGCCGATCAGAGCTTCGGTGTGGGCGCTGGCCTGACCGCGCAAGAAGACTGGTTGGTGATTGCAAGCGGCGACAATGAAACGTCCGAAGTGCGGCTGGTTCCGGCTGACAATCCCACTGCTGAACCGATCTTGGTCAAAGAGCGCACAAAGGGCGTCGAATATTCGCTCGATGTGAGGGATGGCGAGCTGTTCATCTGGACCAATGACGATCACGTCAATTTCCGCCTCGCCAAGGCGAGCATGGAAGACCCGAGCAATTGGGAGACAGTGATCGCTGGATCAGACGAGTTTTATCTCACCGGATTTGACCTGTTTAAGGACTTTTTCGTCACCGAAGGGCGCTTGAACGGGCTCGATCAGGTGCAATTGCGCCAATATGATGCGCCATTGCAGGCCAAGCCAATTGCCTTCCCCGAGGCGAGCTACAACACCGGCCTTTCGAACAATCCTGAATATGATGTGGCGAAGCTGCGGCTGGCTTACGAGAGCATGGTCACACCCGATTCGGTTTATGATTATGATGTGGCATCGGGCGAGCTGGAACTGTTGAAGCAGCAGGAAATCCCGAGCGGTTATGACAAGTCGCTCTACAAGACCGAGCGGGTTGAGATCACTGCGCGCGATGGCACCAAGGTTCCGGTCAGCATCGTGATGCGCAAAGACCGACAGCCAAGCGGCCCGATGCATATGTATGCCTATGCTTCTTATGGATACGCTATCCCGCCCGGCTTCTCGACCACGCGTCTATCCCTAGTGGATCGCGGTTTCGCCTATGCCATCGTCCACGCACGCGGCGGCGATGATCTGGGACGCAATTGGTATCTGCAAGGCAAATTGTTCGAGCGCACCAACACGTTCAACGATTTCGTCGATGCAGGCCGAGAGCTGGCGAAAATGGGCTACACAGCCGAAGGCAAAATCTCGGCTTCTGGCGGTTCGGCTGGCGGCAAGGTGATGGGAGCGGTCGTCAATCAAGCGCCCGAATTGTTCGGAGCCGTGGTCAGCCATGTGCCCTTTGTCGATGTGCTCAACACTATGCTGGATGAGAGCCTGCCGCTGACGCCGGGCGAATGGCAGGAATGGGGCAATCCGATCAAAAGCAAGGAAGCGTTTGAATATATCCTCTCCTACAGTCCTTATGACCAAGTGAGCGCTCAGGATTATCCGCCCATGCTGGTGACAGCGGGGCTGAACGATCCGCGCGTGACCTATTGGGAGCCTGCGAAATGGGTCGCGCTGCTGCGCGATCTGAAGACCGATGACAATGAGCTGCTTCTCAAGACCAATATGGGTGCAGGCCATGGCGGCAAATCGGGCCGCTGGAATTCGGTCTATGAAGTGGCGGAGGAATACGCCTTTATCTTGTGGCAGATGGGGATGACTGAGGGCGGGGAGTGAGCGCAAACCGCTTCCCCCTCACTTTCACAGCTGAGCCGCATCACATTGATGAGCTGGGCCATGTCAACAACACGGTCTGGGTCGGATGGGTGCAGGATATTGCGACCGCACATTGGGATGCAGCTGCGCGGCCCCAAGATCACGAGCAGTTCTTCTGGGTCGTGATCCGCCACGAGATTGATTATCGCGGCAATATCACGGCGGGCGAGAGTGTGAGCGGCGAGACTTGGATTCCCGATCCGCCCAAGGGTGCAAAGTCAGACAGGTTGGTCGAGTTCACCAATGCAGGCGGCAAAGTGATCGTCTCGGCCCGCACGACATGGGCCATGCTCGACAAGGAGAGACAGCACCTTGTCCGCGTTAGGCCAGATGTAATGGCCCCTTTTCAAAGCTGACCCATAGCGAGCCTTCTGTGGAAAAGTTGCACCGCGATTTGTAGCAAAACTGACGCATTCCAGACCTAATGGCGACACAAATCAGTCATTAAAGGTGCTGCGAATGCTTCGAAAAACTGCTTTGATACTCGGTGTAAGCGCTCTGGGATTGAGCGCGCCAGCGGCTGCACAGGACAGCGAGGCTTTGCGCGCTGAAATGCAGGCCATGCGTGCCCAGATGGATGCGATGGCTGCGCGGATGAATGCTCTCGAACAGGAGCTGAAACAGGTCGAGGGCGAGGCAGAGGCTGCGACCCAGCAAGCCGCAGCGGCCCAGCAAACTGCGACAGCAGCTGAGCAGACCGCGCAGAAGACCGGGGCGCCTGCAAAGATCGCCTTCAAAGGCACGCCTGAAATCAAGGGCGATGATGGCTGGACATTCAAACCGCGCGGCCGCCTCCAATATGATGCAGGCACAGTGAATGTGCCGGATACGACCGGACGCACCGAAGGTTTTGGCAGCGAAGCACGCCGTGCCCGTTTGGGTGTATCGGGCAAGATGCCGGGCGGTTTTGGCTACAAGTTCGAGGTCGACTTTGCTGGCAATGATGTCGCCGTCACAGACGCGCTGATCAATTACAAGACCGGCAATGTCACTTTGACAGCGGGCCAGATGAACACATTCCAAAGCTTGGAAGAGCTGACCAGTTCGCTCCACACCAGCTTTATCGAGCGCGCCGCTTTCACCGATGCTTTCGGTTTCGAACGCCGTGTGGGTGTTGCGGCGGAAGTTGCAACCGGTGATGTGCGCCTGTCAGCGGGTCTGTTCAGCGACAATATGGAAGACCTCTCCAACCAGAGCTGGAGCGCGGATGGCCGCATCGTGGTCGCTCCAAAAATGGGCGATACGCAGCTGCATCTGGGCGGATCGGTGCATTATGCCGATTTGGAAGCGGGAGACACAGTGCGCTATCGCCAGCGCCCACTCGTTCACTTCACCAGCGAGCGCTTCATCAACACCGACCGCTTGCCTGCCGAAAGCGAGTTTGGCTTTGGTCTTGAAGGCGCAGTGATCGCCGGGCCGTTCCATGCAGCCGCAGAAACCTATTGGCAAAATGTGAATGCGCCCACCGGCTTTGCCGAACCGACCTTCTTTGGCGGCTATGCAGAGGTTGGCTATTTCCTCACCAAGGGCGATACGCGCGGGTACAAAAGCGGCAAGTTTGACCGCACCAAGCCTGCCAATCCTGTGGGCGAGGGCGGTATGGGCTCTGTCCAGATCAACCTGCGCTATGACCATCTCGATCTGACCGATTCCGGTATCGTGGGCGGCACGCAGAACGGCTATTTCGCATCGCTTGTGTGGAAGCCAACCGATTACACCATGCTGCTGCTCAATTACGGCAAGCTCGATTATTCCAACGCTGTCCACCCGACCGCGACTGGCAATCGTGACTACAGCGCTGACACGGTCGCTGTGCGCGCGCAAATCGATTT